>DATFCW010000293.1:0-3358 GCA_035252665.1 Casimicrobiaceae bacterium
AAGACGCTTTACCCGCAGAGCGAATTCGACCTCGTGCTGAAGGACCAGCTCGCGCATGGTCAAAAAGACACCCCCGAGCTTCGAAACACGCTGAAGGAGAAGCTCAATACGCTGGTGCTCCTGTCGGGCGAAGCAAAGAAGGAAGGCCTCGACAAGACTGCCGACGTCAAGACGCAGATCGACGTCAGCTCGCAGAACGTGCTCGCCAACGCGTACATCACCGACTGGGTGAAGAAGAACCCGGTCCCCGAAGCCGATCTGCGCAAGGAGTACGACAGGATCAAGTCGCAGATCGGGGACAAGGAGTACAAGGTGCGCCATATCCTCGTCAAGACCGAGGACGAGGCAAAGGAAATCATTACCGAGCTGCAGAAGGGCGCGAAATTCGACGAGCTCGCCAAGGCCCGCTCGGAGGATCCCGGCTCCAAGGACAAGGGCGGCGATCTCGACTGGAACGCGCCGGCGAACTTCGTCAAGCCGTTTGGCGATGCGATGAAGGCGACGCCGAAGGGCAAGTTCACGCCGCAGCCGATCCAGACGCAATTCGGCTGGCACGTGATCGAGGTGGATGACATTCGCGACGCCAAGGTTCCGACGTTCGAGGAAGTCAAAGGCCAGCTCGAGGAGCGGATGAAACAGGAGTGGGTGCAGCGCCACGTCGCGGAGCTGCGTGCGAAGAACGGGCTGTAACATCAGGAGTCAGAAGTCAGAAGTCAGAGGACAGAGGACAGAAGAACCCTTGCAGTGTCGAGATGGAAAAACAGGCCGCGGCATCCCGCGGCCTTTTTTCCGCCCTCTGTCGGTTTTTTTCCTTTCAACTTCGTGCTATGACTTCTGTCTTCTGTCTTCTGTCTTCTGACGTCTGACCTCTGATGCGCTGGTCCCTTCCCTACCCCTCGCGCCGTCAGCCGATTTGTGCCGATAACGTCGTTGCAACGTCCCAACCGCTCGCAACACAGGCCGGCGTCGCGACGCTCCAGCGCGGCGGCAATGCGCTCGACGCGGCGCTCGCCACGGCAATCACGCTGACCGTCGTCGAGCCGTGCAGCAACGGCATCGGCTCCGATCTCTTCGCGATACTCTGGGACGGCAGCGGCTTGGTCGGTCTCAATGCCTCGGGACGTTCGCCTTCGGGATGGACCCGCGAACGCTTTTCGACTGAGAAACAAATGCCGCAACGGGGCTGGAACTCCGTAACGATTCCCGGCGCCGTCTCGGGGTGGGTGGCGTTATCGGACCGCTACGGCAAGTTGCCATTCGCCGATCTCTTCGAGCCGGCCATCCGCTACGCGCGCGATGGCTTTCCGGTGTCGCCCGTGATCGCCGGAAAGTGGCAACTTGCGACCACGGTCATGCCGAAGGGCCTCGGCTGGCAGGAGCATTTCCTGATCGACGGACATGCGCCGGCGCCTGGCGAGCGATTCCGCTCGCCCGCAATGGCAAGAACGCTCGACACGATTGCGCAAAGCAACGGCGAGGCGTTCTATCGCGGCGCGCTCGCCGAGGCGATATGCGCATACGCAAAAGCGAATGGCAGCGCTCATACGCGAGCCGACTTCGAGTCGCATACCGTGGACTGGGTGACGCCGCTTGCCATCGACTATCGCGACGTGCGCGTGCACGAGCTTCCGCCGAATGGACAGGGCATCGCCGCATTGATGGCGCTCGGCATTCTCGACGCGTTCGATCTTGCCTCGCTCGAGCCCGACTCGATCGCGAGCCAGCATTTGCAGATCGAGGCAATGAAGCTCGCGTTCGCCGACGTCTACCGCTACGTTTCCGATCTCGCGACGATGGACGTCCCGCCCGCTTCGTTGCTCGATCGCGATTATTTGCGCGAGCGCGCGTCGCTGATCGATCGCGAACGCGCGCAACAGTTCGGTCCGGGCGAGCCGCAGCGGGGCGGCACCGTCTACGTCACCGCAGCCGACGCGAGCGGCATGATGGTGTCGCTGATCCAGTCGAACTACATGGGCTTCGGATCGGGCGTCGTCGTGCCCGACACCGGCATCAGCCTGCAGAATCGCGGCGCGGGATTCTCGCTCGTGCACGGCCATCCGAACGAGGTGGGCCCGCGCAAGCGGCCGTTCCACACGATCATTCCCGGTTTCATGACGCGCGACGGCGCGCCGCTCGCGACGTTCGGCGTCATGGGCGGTCCCATCCAGCCGCCGGGACACGTGCAGACGGTCGTGCGCATGCGGGATTACGCGATGAACCCCCAGGCTGCCATCGATGGTCCGCGCTTCAAGGTGACGGGCGCCCGTTCGGTCGATCTCGAAGCGAGCGCCTCCCCCGAATTGCGCGAAGGGCTCATCGCGCTCGGCCACGTGATCGAAGCGGTGCCCGACACGTACATGGACTTCGGCGCCGGCCAGGTGATATTGAAAACCGATAACGGCTACGTCGCCGCATCCGATCCGCGGCGGGACGGGCAGGCGGCGGGGTTCTGAGGCGGGCTCGCGCGAAGCGTCATCCGCTGCGCGGGTTGCGCGCCTTGCGGTTCCTGCTCGGCACGATCGGCGACACGGACGCGCGATCGGACTCGATTCGCTCGCTTTTCCTGACGTGGGTGATCAGGCTGGCAAGCGTCGGTTGGGCAAAGAAATCGGCCACCGCGATACAAACGCCATGCGCTTGGCGCACGCGTGAAAGCAGGCGCATCGCCGCGAGCGAATTTCCTCCGTCCTCGAAGAAGTTGTCGTCGTCGGCCGGGACGGTGCCGGAGGCAAGTTCCAGCATCTCTACCCACAACAGTGCGAGACTGCGCACAATCGGATCCTCGGAACGCGTGTCGACCGTTTCACGCGGTGCCGCAGGGGTGACGACACGCGCGAGCGAGGGAAGACGCGCACGATCGATCTTGCCATTGGCCGACAGCGGCAGCGCCGGAATCTCCACGACACGCGACGGGATCATGTAGCGGGGAAGCGTTCGCGCCAGGTGCTCACGCACCGCGCGCGCCGTAGGCCGCGTGCCTTGCACGGGAACCACGTACGCAACGAGCTCGAGCGCGCCCGACGCATCCGCGCTCGCATCGGCGACGCCGCCGCAGACATCCGGACAGGCCGCGAGCGCGGCATCGATCTCGCCCAATTCGACGCGGCAGCCGCGGATTTTCACCTGGCGATCACGCCGACCGACGAATTCGAGAACGCCATCGACACGCCGGCGCGCGCGATCGCCGGTGCGGAAGAGCCGCGAGCCGGCACCAGACCCGACAGGGTCGGGAATGAATGCCTGCTCTCCGAGATCGGGGCGGCCCCAGTATCCGCGACACACGCCCGCGCCGCCGATGCAGATCTCGCCGACCGTACCGATCGGCACGGCATGACCATCTGCGTCGAGCAGATGCACC
>DATFCW010000294.1:0-3561 GCA_035252665.1 Casimicrobiaceae bacterium
TCGATTCGTCGCGATCGTCGACAACCGGGATAGCCGCGCAAGTCGCGCTTGGTTCGGCGAGCGCCACGAGGCGAGCCATCTGATCATCCCCGATCCCGGCGCGCAAGTGCTCTGGCGGCGCACGACCGTCGAGCGCCCCGAGCCGCTCGAAGAGGTCGTCGATTCAGTGGCGTCGCACGTCGGATTCTGGTCCCCAATCGTGCGGCCGGTCCTTCAACATGCGCTGTCGTCGAGCCCAAACATCCTGGACGCTTTTGATCACGTTCGTTCGGCCGTCGCGTCCGCTGCGAGCATTGAATCCAGTTATCGCGCGTTCGCACGTATGGTCTCTTTCCCGTTGTTGATGATCCGCTGCGACTACGATTGTCGGAAGAGCGATACGGTTGATCCGACGCGTTCTTGGGCCCTGCGCGCCAAGACGATCATCGTCAACGACGCAGCCGAAGCGATCAATCTGCACGTCTGGGAGAACTATCGCATTCCCGAGAACTCGATACCCGCCCGCGGATACGCTGGCAACGGCGCGTCGATTGTTGGCATCGAGAATTTAGGAGACTGGCCGACCAAGACCGGGCGCCGGTTACCGCGACATCACGTCCAAATCGTATCGCGCGGCCACTGGTCTGCTATCCGCCCTGTCTGATTCGTCGCGCGACGTCGTCCGCGAGCATCGATATTTCACAGATCGACGAGCAAGCTTGCGTCGGCAGTGTAACGGCTTGTGGCGTCCCGGGCTGCAGTCGTCGAGCAGCGGTACATCGATAGCTTGAAGCTGAGTCAATATTGGTCATTCGGCAGCGCATACGTGAGCCGCCAAGCTCTTCAACGAAGTTGCAGATCGGCCGTGCTGTCGTCGTGATCCTGCTTGTTGATCTGGGCAATGACCTCGCTTTGGGAGCGATGGAGTCGCGAGGACAATTCGGTCAGATGCCTGAGCACCGCATGCGAAATCTTCTCCAGTTCGGCGATGGTAAGATCGAGACTGTATGGGCTGGTTGCGATCTGAACGTGCGTCGTTGAGATGACTCCGCGACGTCGGAGATCGATCGATGGGTACCAGGCGAGATAGCGACGAACCTGATCGCAGATCTGACATGAAGCCATAGTGGCGAGTGAACAGCCTCCGATTCACAACCCACCGCTTTCAAGACATGGCGTACCGATTCACCGCACGAGTTGCGATTACAATGTGATCGTGCGGGCGCACTCAACATAGCGGCAGAGCGCGTTCGCCAACTGCATTTGCCGCGGCGTCTTGCACTCGGGCTCGAACAATCGAGGGCTCGCGACGACGATGCACGCGCAGCGAGCGCGTGACGAGGCAACGTTCAATCGATGTAGGCTGTACAAGAACTCCATTCCGCGCGGCGCGTCCTCCGGCGTCGAGGTCGCCATCGAATAGATGATCACGGGTGCCTCTTGACCCTGAAACTTGTCCACCGTTCCAACACGAATGTTTCGTGCCGCGAAACGTTCCTCGAGCAATGCGACGTGTGCATTGTAAGGCGCGACGATCAGGAGATCGGCAACCGTCAGCGCATGAGTTTTGCCGTCAGCGTCGATCCAGCACGCGCTCGGACGAACGAGCGACGATAGAAAGTGCTCGATCGCGTCTACCTCTTCGGTCGACGAGTTGCGGTTTCCGGTGTGATCGACCGGCAGGAGCCAGAGCCCAGCGCCATCCATACCATCCGTGCCGACGAGCGCCTGTCGTTCGAGACCAGTGCGTGCTCGCAATCGTCCTTCGTAAAACAGCTCCGAGGTGAATCCGCAGATCGCAGGCGCCAATCGCCATGTCTCAGGCAGGAAGATGCCGCGATCGCGCGCAATCGTCTTGCTACCGCCGAGCATGTGCTCGAGTGCCGCGACATCAGTGCCGTCAGGATGACTTCCTCGTTGCGGCTGATCGAGTTGTTGTGGGTCTCCGAGCAACACGACGCTCGTGGCTGCTTGCGACGACGCGAGCGCTTGGGCCAACGACATTTGGCCGGCTTCATCGATGAAGAGCACGTCGACCGCGGAACGCATTTCCGCGCGCGCCCATAGCCACGCGGTTCCTCCAACGACGTACGCTGCTTGCAGGTGCTTCAATGCATCGTCGTTGTCTTTGAACTCTTCAATTCCGTCGGCGTCATCACTGACCTCATTAATCTTGTGAGCGCAGCGGACATCGACTTGGGCTGCCCGGCCCGCATCGACGGCCCCGCGGAGTAGCGTGCGAATGACTTTGTGGCTCACCGCGCTCACGCCTACGCGCAGGCCGCGCGCGACGAGATCGGCAATCATGCGAGCACCAGTGAATGTCTTGCCAGCGCCGGGTGGACCTTGAATGGCAAGCACCGTGCGGTCGAGATCGGATCCTACACGCACCGCAAAATCGACTGCGCTCTCGTGATCAGACATCAGAAAAGGCGCGCGTCGCAAACGTGGTGGAGCGGCAAGCAACAATTGTTTGGCAGCCGCGTAGTCACCGTCACTCTCGATGCCGTGCACGAGTACGTCTTCTGCGAGTCGAGCCAGTGCATCAGCGAGCACATTGGTATTGACGATGGTGTGCGCGAAAACCGCGGAAGGATCCCGCGCCGCGGCCTTCGTCGACTTCTTTACGTCTAACAGCCTCCCGACACGATCGATCGCGCCGACTCTGCCGAACCCATCACCGTCAGGCGAGTGCAGCTCGTCGTCTTTGCGAATGTCCGTGTCTTGGGCCGGATACGTGTATCGATGCAGCGCACTTCGTTTCATCGGGATGCGCTCGACGAAGCGCAGGCCGGCGATCGCGGCGCGTTCGTCGAATAGCTCGTCGTCTGAAAGATCGCGCAGGCGAAAGAATTCCCACCAGGGCGCCTTCGATTCGCGGCGATGAAAGTCTAGGAGGTTTGCGAGCAGCCAGCGCGCTTGCTGCTCGCTCGTGCGCCCTTCAATCGGGAGATCCGCGGTGAGCGCGGCGCGAAGCGCTTGCGTTTTGCGCTCGCGCTCATCGACTGATTCAGGCGCGTCGCCGGTGGCGATGCCCGGGCGAGCGAACCAAAAGCCGCGCTTCTCGGCGTCGGCGCGCAGCGCTTCGAGCCATTCACGCAACCTCGCGGCGGAAACGCAGTCATCGCGATTGTAGCCTTCGACCGTGCAGCGAATCTCGCGTGTAATCGCATCGGGCGCATCGAGCTCGAGCGCGCGCGCCGTCACGCGCAGCGCGGTTCGCGCTTCCGCGAGCGGCACCGCGCGCGCGAAGCTGTAAAACGGCTCCAAGTCTTTCAATGAATACTGCTCGACGCTGGCGCGCATCGCCTGCTTTACGACCGTGTGTATATCGACGAACAAGCCGGCGCGCAGCAAACGATCGATTTCGGCTTCTCGCGTCGCATAGCGACCCATGAGCCGTTTGAGCGCGGCGGGTTCGTAGGGTGCGAAATGGTAGACGTGCATCGTCGGGGCAGCGGCCCACGACTCTAGGATCGCATCGATGATTGCTTCGAATGCTGTGCGCTCCTCGTCATCTGTCAGTGCCCAGTACTTGTGATAGGTGTTGTCCGCGCGCGCGAGGCCGAACAGGTACTCACG
>DATFCW010000295.1:0-13996 GCA_035252665.1 Casimicrobiaceae bacterium
CGGTGAAGAAGCGCTATCCGCAGGTGCAGGTGATCGGCGGCAACATCGCGACGGCAGCAGGCGCGAAGGCGCTCGTCGAGCACGGCGCGGACGGCGTGAAGGTGGGCATCGGCCCCGGCTCGATCTGCACGACGCGCATCGTCGCGGGCGTTGGCGTGCCGCAGATTTCCGCGATTCAGGATGCACTGGCCGGCATCTCGTCGGCCGACGTTCCGGTGATTGCCGACGGCGGCATACGTTATTCGGGCGACATCGCGAAGGCGATCGCGGCGGGCGCGTCCGGTGTAATGCTCGGCAGTCTTCTTGCCGGCACCGAGGAATCGCCCGGCGAGATCGAGCTCTACCAAGGCCGCTCGTATAAAAGCTATCGCGGCATGGGCTCGATCGGCGCGATGCAAACGGGCAGCGCGGATCGCTATTTCCAGGATTCGGAAGGCGAGGGCGCGGCGGAAAAGCTCGTCCCCGAAGGCATCGAGGGACGCGTGCCTTACAAGGGATCGCTCGCAAACGTGATCCAGCAGCTGATGGGCGGGTTGCGCGCGGCGATGGGGTATTGCGGGTGTCCGACGATCCGCGATTTTTCGACGCGCGCGGAGTTCGTCGAAATCACGTCGGCGGGAATGCGCGAATCGCACGTGCACGACGTGCAGATCGTGAAGGAGGCGCCGAATTACCGAGTCGAATAGAAAAGTGGCGCCAGAGACGACTTTCGCGACACAATCTGTCGAGCTGCTGGATCGCCGTTCGAAGGGCGTCTCCGACCCGGTCTCTGACCCCACTTTTCGTCACTGCCGGATCCTTATCCTCGATTTCGGCGCGCAGTACACGCAGCTCATCGCGCGCCGGCTTCGCGAGACGAACGTCTACTGCGAGATCCACCCGTTCGATGTCGGCGACGCATTCGTGCGCGAGTTCGGCGCGCGCGGCATCGTCCTCTCGGGTGGTCCGTCGAGCGTTACCGTCGGCGAAACGCCTCGCGCGCCGAATGCAGTGTGGGAGCTCGGCGTGCCCGTCCTCGGCATCTGTTACGGCATGCAGACGATGGCTGCGCAGCTCGGCGGGCGCGTCGAAGCCGGCCGCGTGCGCGAATTCGGTCGTGCAGAAGTTCGCGCGCGCGGTCACTCGGCGTTGTTGCGCGACATCGAGGATCGTCGCAATGCCCAGGGCCATGGGCTGCTCGACGTCTGGATGAGTCACGGCGACAAGGTGATAGACGTGCCGCCCGGCTTCGTGCTCGCCGGCTCTTCGGACGCATGTGCCATCGCGGCGATGGCCGACGAGTCGCGCCGCTTCTACGGCGTGCAATTTCATCCGGAGGTCACGCATACGCCGCAAGGCGTATCGATCCTCGCGCGCTTCGCGCACGACATCTGCGGCTGCGGGCACGACTGGAACATGCACGCCTACGTCGGCGAAGCGATCGAGGCGATTCGCAGGAAGGTCGGGGACGACGAAGTGCTGCTCGGCCTTTCGGGCGGTGTCGATTCTTCGGTGGCCGCGGCGCTTTTGCATCGCGCCATCGGCGATCGGCTCGTCTGCGTATTCGTCGACCACGGACTGTTGCGGCAAAGCGAGGCCGAGCAGGTGATGGATACGTTCGCGACGCATCTCGGCGCGCGCGTGATTCACGTCGACGCCAGCGAAACGTTCCTCGCGGCGCTTGCCGGCATCGACGATCCCGAGGCGAAGCGCAAGATCATCGGGCGACTGTTCGTCGATGTCTTTCAGCACGAAGCATCGAAGCTCACCGGCGTCAAGTGGCTTGCGCAAGGCACGATCTATCCGGACGTGATCGAGTCGGCGTCGGCCAAGGGCAGCAAGGCGCACACGATCAAGTCGCATCACAACGTCGGCGGACTGCCTGAAACGTTGCACCTGAGACTTCTCGAGCCCCTGCGGGAGCTCTTCAAGGACGAGGTGCGTAACCTGGGCCTCGAGCTCGGGTTGCCGCGCGAGATCGTTTATCGCCATCCGTTTCCCGGTCCCGGATTGGGCGTGCGCATTCTCGGCGAGATCACCCGCGAGCGTGCCGAGATGTTGCGCGCGGCGGATGCGATCTTCATCGAAGAGTTGCGCGCCGCGCGCGATGAAATTGGAAAGCCGTGGTACGACGCGGTGTCGCAGGCCTTCGCCGTGTTCCTGCCGATCCGCTCGGTCGGCGTGATGGGCGACGGCCGCACGTACGAGCACGCGGTTGCGCTGCGCGCCGTGCAGACGACGGACTTCATGACCGCCGATTGGGCGCCGCTTCCGCATGCGCTGATCGCGCGAATCAGCAGCCGGATCACGAACGAGGTACGCGGCATCAACCGCGTCGTCTACGACGTGTCCAGCAAGCCGCCGGCGACGATCGAGTGGGAGTGACTCGGCCGTCGTAAGGCATCGCTGCGTCGGCTTTGCTCGCCAATCGACGCCTTAAGGAGGGCCATCGCAATCGGCGATCGTTGACATGTGCGGCACATGTTTGTATGCTCGCAACATGTCCGTGATGATCCAGCTCCGCCACGTTCCCGACGATCTGCATCGGAAGCTGAAGGCCCGTGCGGCGCACGCGGGCATGTCGCTGTCCGACTACCTGTTGCGCGAAATCCGCGACGTTGCCGAGCGGCCGACGATCGACGAGCTGCGCGCTCGCATTGCCAGCCGTACGCCGGTCAATCCGAAGGTTTCTCCCGCCAGGGTCGTTCGCTCTGAGCGCGATCGCGCTTGATCGTCGTCGACGCTTCGGCGGTTCTCGAAGTGCTCCTCAACACGTCGAGCGGCTCTCGCATCGCCGATCGACTCTTCGCGGTTCGTGAGACGCTGCACGCGCCGCACTTGCTCGATGTCGAGGTTGCGCATGCGATGCGCCGCTATTTTCGAAACGGCCAGGTCCGGGCTGACCGCGGTTTACAGGCGCTCGAAGACCTCGACGCGTTTCCGGTCCAGCGATACGCCCATCGCCCATTCCTGGCGAGGATGTGGCAGCTCCGCAACAGCGTGACCGCTTGCGATGCCGCCTACATCGCGCTGGCGGAAGCGCTGTCCGCGCCGCTCGTCACGCGGGATGCGAAGCTTGCCTCGATCACCGGTCACGACGCCGAGGTCGAGTTGATATGAATTCGCGACGCCTTGCACCATCGATGGGCGCGACCATTGGGGCGAGGGCGTGATGGGAGCCAAGTCGAAGCCGCGCAAGGCAGCCTCGGCGCTCGCGCCCGACATGCCGTCTCCGCGGCTCGCCGCACTGGCATCGCGCGACGTGTTCCTCACGCGCGTGCTACGCGGTGTTCGCTTCGGGCTCGGGCTCGTCGGCGGCACGCTCGTCGTCGGCATGATCGGTTATCACGCGCTCGAGGGAATCTCATGGCTCGATTCGTTCCACCAGGCGGCGCTGCTCCTGTCCGGCATGGGCCCGGTCGTCGACATCAAATCGACGGCAGGAAAGGTTTTCGACGGCATCTACGCGCTGTTCTGCGGCGTGATATTGCTCGCGGCAACGGGCCTCATGCTCGCGCCGGTCGTTCATCGCCTCCTGCATCGTTTCCATATCGAAGATGCCAAGGACCGATGAGCAGTGGATGGCGCACGCGCTGGCGCACGCGCGGGAAGCGCGGATGCGCGGCGAGGTGCCGGTCGGCGCGATCGTCGTCTGCGACGATGCGGTCGTGGGCGAAGGCGGCAATGCGCCGATTTCCGGCAACGATCCGACCGCGCACGCCGAGATCGCCGCGCTGCGCGAAGCCGCGAGAACGCTCGGCAATTACCGGCTTCCGGGCTGCGCGCTCTTCGTGACGCTCGAGCCATGCGCGATGTGCGCGGGCGCGATTCTCCATGCGCGGCTTGCGCGCCTGGTCTTCGGCGCGCGGGATCCGAAGACCGGCGCTTGCGGCTCCGTCATCGATTTGTTCGCGGAGCGGCGGCTCAATCACCACACGCGCGTCACGCCTGACGTTATGGCGGACGCGTGCGGCGCCTTGCTGACGCAATTCTTCGCGAGCAGGCGCAACGCCGCCATCCGATGACGCCGCTGCGCTTCACGATTCTCGCGCCGGCCGGATTTGCCGCCGACCCGGACGCCGTCGATCGCGCTGTCGCACTGTTGACCCGGCTCGGCCATCGCGTGCGCGTCGACGTCACCGCGCGAAGCCGCTGGCAGCGCTTCTCGGCGCCCGACGAAGAGCGCCTTGCCGCGATCGCACGCGTCGCCGCCGACCCGGACACGGACGTCGCGCTGATGCTTCGCGGTGGTTACGGCTTCACGCGCTTGCTCGATCGCATCGACTTCGCCGCGATCGCGCGTGCGCGTACGCGATGGATGGGCCATTCCGATTTCACCGCGTTCCAGTTGGCCGCGCTGGCGCGCGCCGGCATGGTCACGTACGCGGGCCCGATGGCGTCTTACGATTTCGGTGCGCCAACGCCATCGACATTCACGCTGGACAATTGCTTCGGCGTGCTCGACAACGATGCGTGGACGGTTCGCTGCTCGCTTTCGGGTCCCGACGTCGACGTGTCGGGCGTGCTGTGGGGCGGCAATCTCGCGATGGTCGCGCATCTGGTCGGCACGCCCTATCTTCCCGAGATCCGCGACGGCATCCTGTTTCTCGAAGACGTGGGCGAGCACCCGTATCGCGTCGAGCGCATGCTGCATCAACTGATGCATGCCGGCGTGCTCGCGCGCCAGCGCGCGGTGCTGCTCGGCGCATTCACCGAGTATCAATTGGGCGCGAACGATGTCGGCTACGACGTCGATGTCGCGATCGAGCACGTGCGCTCGCGCGTCGACGTTCCGATTCATACCGGCTTGCCGTTTGGCCACGTCCCGGACAAGCTCACGCTTCCGGTTGGAGGTCGTTGCGGCCTCGCGGTAGTGGACGGTCGCGCCACGATCTCGCTGTCGAATTACCGATGAGCGCGGCCCAAGGCGAATCGGAAATCCGCGTTTGCGGTTGGTCGGACGCCGAGCCCGACCTTCGTCGCATTCGCCATCAGGTGTTCGTCGTCGAGATGCACGTGCCCGAGGCCCTCGAATGGGACGATGCCGATGCCATATCGCTCCACGCACTCGCGGTCGATGCGCGAGGGAATGCGATCGGCTGTGCGCGGCTTCTGCCGGATGGTCACATCGGCCGTGTCGCGGTGCTCGCGCCATGGCGTGGACAAGGCGTTGGCAGCGCGCTCCTGCGCGCATTGACCGAGCGTGCGCGCGCCCGCGGCGACAAGCGCGTGATGCTCAATGCGCAAGTTGCCGCGATCCCGTTCTACGAGCGGCACGGTTTCACCGCGTATGGAGACGTTTTCGACGAGGCGGGCATCGCGCATCGCACGATGGCGCGCTCGCTTGACGTCAATGCGCGCGCAACAGCCGGAATCTGAAGCGCACTTCGCCGGTGGGGCCGCCCTTCGCGTCGAAGTTGCGCTCGACGAATTGCGCTTCGCCGTCACGTCCAAGGGCGATCAGCGTCGAGCAGCGCGTGCCGTAGGTATTGCTGACGATGAACGGCGACGAGAGGAGCCGCTCGCGTTCTCGCGTCAAGCCGGTATCGGGCAATTCATGATCGGGGGCGGGAGCCTTGTCGATCAGCACCCGCCACAGTCGCTCGAGGTCTTCGTCGGCGGCCGAAACCCACGCGGCGATGCCTGCCTTCGCGCGCACCAGCTTCGGCCACGGCGTGTCGAGGCCCGCGTTCGATACGCCATGAATGCCCCGTGCAAGCGAGACGCAATGCGGCCCGCGATTGGAGCCGAAGGCGGCGCTCGATCCTTCCGCGCCGACGAGATTGAAGCCGTTGTACGCACCCGCATGCGAAACGATGTCGCCGAGCGCGATCGCGATCGGTCGACGATCGCGCAACAATGCCGGAACGAGCATGCCGCGCGAAGGCGCGTTCGGATCGTGACGTCCCGGTTCGCGAACATTCGTCACGAACGCGAAGCGACCGTCGGTTGCCAGACCGAGCCACGTTCCGCCGTGCTCGACGTCGCGGCCCGCCAGGATCGGCGCACCTGCCTCGTTCGACCACCAATGCGCCGGCTCGCTCGGGCGCGCGTGATATTCGTCCCGGTTCGCCGCGATGATCGCGGAGTACCGCGGATGCACGTCGAGCGCGAGGATGGCGAGACACATCGCAGGGATCAGGTATCAGGTGACAGGTAGCAGTTGCGCCGGTGACTTCGGTGGCGCGACATGGGTCGCGGTGGACGATCGCACATGTCAAGTCCGAGGCCGCGGGCGATCTTCTGATTCCATTGGAACATCGTAAGGCAGCGATCGCCGCGTCAAGTGCGGGCCATCGCGCGCGCCGAGCGTGAGGTCGCCGGCTTTCACCGCGTCGAGTTGAACGACGGCCAGAAGCGCGACGCCGCCTGCCGTATCGGGCGCCGCATTCACGACCGCGCCGCAACTCTGATCGACCGAGAACGTCTTCGAGTAGATGCGCGTTCCGGGCGCCGCCTCGAACGCATCCGCATGGAACGCGAACAGGCGCTCCTTGAGACGACCGAGGTATTGCATCCGCGCGACGATTTCCTGACCCGGATAGCAGCCCTTCGTGAAGCTCACGCCGCCGAGCAGATCGAGGTTCGCGGTTTGCGGAACGAACAGGTCCGACGTTGGAGAGGTGATCAATGGCACGCCAAGCGCGATGCCGAAGCGGCGCCACTCGGCTCTTCCGACGATCGTTGCGTGGGGCGCGAGCGCAGCCTCGAGCACGCTGCCTTCGGCGATTGGTGCGGCGACGACGATGCGTCCGTCGGGAAGCGTGAACGCGCTCGCATGCGCCTTGAACGCGACCGCGCGGCCGCGCGCAGGCGCAACGCCGAACGCCACGCGCAGCGCGTCCTGCGCGCCTTCGCCGGCGATGCCGATCAGCGACGAGTCGGCGCTCGCATCCTCGATCGTCACCTTCGAGCGCAGAACGAACATCGACAGGCGCTTCTGGATCACGGTCGCGAGATCGGCGGCGACGAGCAGCGTGATGCCGGCGTCGCGCTCCTCGGGCGCGCGCCACAGCACGCCGTTCGCGAGCATGCGACCCTTGGGCGAGTTGTAGCTCCAGTACTGACCTTCGCCTGGCCCAAGCCGCTCCACGTCGCTCGACAATTGAGCGTGCAGGAACGCGACGGCATCCTGGCCCGTCGCGCGCAGGATTCCCCATTCGGTGTGCGTGCAGGCGGCGGGTGCGGGCGGCATTCGCAAGTTCTTCGCAAAGATCGACGCGGCGCGCCATGCGCCCCGGGCCACGGTTCGCGTGAAATCGACGCGCAGTGCTAGAATAACGGGTTGTCGGAGCCGCGGTTTACGCCGGGAGTACGGGCGAGCGCGGTGAAGGCATCGAATGTCGGATCCTCGCGGGGCAGACAACGCCTGCGCGTATCGGACAAGAATCGGGAGACGGCGCCTTTTGGGCGCCGCTTCCACATCGCACACCGGCGTTTCAGGGTGTCGCGTGCCGAGAAATTCGCGGCCGCGAAGCGCAATGCGCCGGTGGAGGCCAACCCTGAACCGGGAGTCGTCAATGTCCGTGACCATGCGTCAAATGCTGGAGGCCGGCGTCCATTTCGGCCATCAAACGCGGTACTGGAATCCGAAGATGGCCGATTTCATCTTCGGCCAGCGCAACAAGATCCACATCGTCAACCTCGAAAAGACGTTGGCGATGTACAACGAGGCGATGAAGTACGTTCGCCAGCTCGCGCAGAACCGAGGCACGATCCTCTTTGTCGGCACCAAGCGACAGGCGCGCGAGATCATTGCCGAGGAGGCGCAGCGCTGCGGCATGCCGTACGTCGACCACCGCTGGCTCGGCGGCATGCTGTCGAACTTCAAGACGGTCAAGCAGTCGATCAAGCGCCTTCGCGACCTCGAGACGATGAAGGAGGACGGCACGTTCGACCGCATGTCCAAGCGCGAGGCGCTGTCGCACCAGCGTGAGCTCGACAAGCTCGAGAAGAGCCTCGGCGGCATCAAGGACATGGGCGCGCTGCCCGACGCGGTGTTCGTCATCGACATCGGCTATCACAAGATCGCCGTCACCGAAGCGAAGAAGCTCGGCATTCCGATCGTCGCCGTCGTCGACACGAACCACAATCCCGACCCGATCGACTACGTGATTCCCGGCAACGACGATTCGAGCCGGGCGATCCGCCTCTATGCGCGCGGCGTCGCCGACGCAGTGCTCGAAGGCAAGACGAGCACGATCCAGGAGATCGTCACCGCGGGTGACGAGTTCGTCGACGAAGCGTCGCCCTGACCGAACAGCGGGGCGCGAGCCCCACGCGATCCGCGCCGTCCCGATGACCGCGCGGGAGCGTCGCAACGCATGTCGTTTCGACGCGCAACGAACGATGGAGCAACGAGAAATGCCGGAAATTTCCGCAAGCAGGGTGATGGAGCTTCGCCAACGCACCGGGCTTGGCATGATGGAATGCAAGAAGGCGCTCACCGAGGCGGCGGGAGACCTCGCCAAGGCGGAGGAGCTCTTGCGCATCCGCAGCGGCGCGAAGGCGAGCAAGGCCTCCGCGCGGATCGCTGCCGAGGGCGTTATCGGCGTCGCGATCTCGAATGACGCGAAAACGGCGGCGATGGTCGAGCTCAATTGCGAGACCGATTTCGTCGCGAAGAACGAGGAGTTTCGCACGTTCGCGAACGATGTAGCGGCCATCGCGATGCGCGATGATCCGCGCGACGTCGAGGCGCTTTCCTCGCGCACGCTGCCGTCGGGCGAGACGATCGAGGCACGCCGCACTGCGCTCGTGCAGAAGATCGGCGAGAACGTCAGCCTGCGTCGCTTCGCGCGCCTGGTTGCGAAAGGGCGCGTCGCCTCGTACGTGCACGGCACGCGGATCGGCGTGCTGGTCGACTACACGGGCGGCAGCGAGGCGCTTGGCAAGGACCTCGCGATGCACATCGCCGCGTCGAAGCCCATCGCCGTGTCGCGGGAGGGGGTGCCCGCGGACGTGGTCGAGAAGGAGCGCTCGATCGCCGCGGCGCGCGCCGCCGAGTCGGGTAAGCCTGCCAATATCGTGCAAAAAATGGTAGAAGGAGCAGTTGCCAAGTTTCTGGCCGAGGTCACGTTGCTGCCGCAGCCGTTCGTCAAGAACGACAAGCAAAGCGTCCGCGAGCTGGTCGAGGGGCAGGGGGCGCGCGTCAACGGCTTCGTGCTCTACGTCGTCGGCGAAGGCATCGAGAAGCGCAAGGACGATTTCGCCGCCGAGGTGGCGGCGATGACGCGAGGCTGACGCTTGCAAAACGCGACCCGGCGGAGCCGTCGATGAGCCCACCTGATAGCGCGGCCGCCATCGCGCCGCTCCCCGGCGTCTCACCGACGCCCGCGCGAATGCCGGCGTACCGTCGGATTCTCCTCAAGCTGTCGGGCGAAGCGCTGATGGGCAGCCACAGCTACGGCATCGAGCGCGAGACGATCGACCGCATCGTTGCCGAAGTGGCCGAGGTCGTGCGGCTTGGCGTTCAGATCGCCGTTGTCATCGGCGGCGGCAACATCTTCCGCGGTGTCGCGCCGGGCGCAGCGGGCATGGACCGCGCGACCGCCGACTACATGGGCATGCTGGCGACGCTGATGAACGCGCTTGCGCTGCAGGACGCGCTGCGTCGCGCCGGCGTCGAGTCACGCGTGCAGTCGGCGCTTCGCATCGACCAGGTCGCCGAACCGTACATCCGCGGTCGGGCGCTGCGGCATCTCGAAGAGCACAAGGTCGTGATCTTCGCCGCCGGCACGGGCAACCCGTTCTTCACCACCGACACGGCGGCGGCATTGCGCGGCCGCGAGATGGGCGTCGACATCGTTCTGAAGGCGACGAAGGTCGATGGCGTCTACACGTCCGATCCGCTCACCGACAAGGGCGCGCGCCGCTACAAGACGCTCACGTTCGACGAGGCGATCGTCAAGAACCTGAAAGTGATGGACGCGACCGCGCTGGCGCTTTGCCGCGACCAGAGCATGCTGCTCAAGGTATTCTCGATCTTCGTTCCTGGCGCGCTGCGGCGCGTCGTGATGGGCGAGGACGAGGGGACGCTGGTGCATTGTTGAACCCACCCCTCTCCCCGCGTGGCGTGGACAGGGTGCCCGAAGGGCGGGTGAGGGGCGCTTTCCTGGAGACTTCATGATCAACGACGTCAAGAAATCCGCCGAACAGAAGATGGCTCGGTCGATCGAGACGTTGAAGGCCGATCTCGCAAAGGTGCGAACCGGTCGCGCGCATACCGGGCTCCTCGACCACATCCATGTCGATTACTATGGAACGTCGATGCCGTTGCCGCAGGTCGCGAACGTGACGCTCGCCGATCCGCGCACGATCGGCGTCACGCCGTGGGAAAAAAAGATGATTCCGGTCGTCGAGAAGGCGATCCGCGAATCGGACCTCGGCCTCAATCCCGCGACGTCGGGCGACATGATCCGCGTACCGATGCCGCCGCTGACCGAGGAACGGCGCAAGGAACTGATCAAGGTGGTCCACAAGGAAGGCGAGGCGGCCAAGGTCGCGGTGCGCAACGTTCGTCGCGACGCCAACGAGCAGTTGAAAAAGCTCACGAAGGACAAGCAATGCTCGGAAGACGAGGAGCGGCACGCGCATGTCGATCTGCAGAAGCTCACCGACCGCTTCGTCGCCGAGGTTGATCGCCTGCTGCAGGCGAAAGAAGCCGACCTGATGGCCATTTGATGTCAAAGCTACTACGCGACCCTGCTGCTTTGTCGTGTCCTCGCTCGGCGCTCGCCGTACGCTCATGTCCTGTCTCGCACATCGCTGCGGGCCGCCTCGCATCAGCGTCGCTCGCTACGCTTTGCGCGAGCTTTGGTGAACAGCCAGTGCTCACATAACCATGTTCTCGAGCTCGACCCGCAACGTTCCCGAACTGCGTGCCGTGCCGCGGCACGTCGCAATCATCATGGATGGCAACGGGCGCTGGGCGAACAAACGCCTTCTGCCGCGCGTCGCCGGTCACCGCAAGGGCGTCGAAGCGGTGCGCGCCGCGGTGCGCGCATCCATCGAGCATGGCGTCGAGTACCTGACGCTCTTCGCATTCTCGAGCGAGAACTGGCGGCGTCCGCCCGACGAGGTCTCGATCCTGATGGACCTTTTCACGCGCGCGCTCGAAGCGGAGGTCGCGAAGCTGCACAAGAACGGGATCCGCTTCAAGGTCGTCGGTGACACATCGCGCTTCGATCCGCGGATCGGCGATCTGATCGCTGCCGGGGAGGCGCTGACGGCGAACAACACGCGATTGACGCTGACGGTCGCCGCCAACTACGGCGGCCGATGGGACATCGCGCAAGCGGCGCGGCGCTATTTCGCGGCCAATCCTGATGCGCTCGCCAATCCGCGCGCATTCGTCGCCGAAGCGCTCGAGCCGTATCTCGCGATGGCCTACGCGCCCGAGCCCGACCTCTTCATCCGTACCGGCGGCGAGAAGCGGATTTCCAACTTCATGCTCTGGCAGCTCGCATACACCGAGCTCTACTTCACCGATTTGCTGTGGCCCGATTTCGACGCGGCGGCGATGACGGCGGCGATCGCGTCGTACGCGACGCGCGAGCGGCGCTTCGGCCGCACGAGCGCGCAGGTGCAGGCCCGCAACGACGCGCAGATCGAGGCGCAGGTGCAGGCGCAGGACGCATAGGGCCTGCCGGCGCTATGGACGCAAACGCCAACGAGTGTTATGGGCCGCCGATCAAGGCGGATGACGAAGCGAGGACTGGGCGTCTTCGCGAGCGCTGGCCGTTTTTGGCGATGCAACGCGTTTGTGCGCATAGCGCTGGCAGGTCCTAGTTCCTTCAACCAGTGCCCACGCTGGCGATCGAAGCATCCGTCCCCTTGGCTTCCGCTCTCGCCACGCGGCTTGCCACCGGCATCGTCCTGATCGTCGTCGTGCTCGTGGCGCTGTTCGTGCTGCCGCTGCTTGCGTTCGGCATCGTGCTGCTGATCGCTGTGGCAGGCATCGGATTCGAGTGGGCGGCCCTGATCGGCATTCGCGCCCTTTCGCGCACGCTCTTCACGATGCTCGTGTTCGTCCTCGGCGCCGTGCTTTTGTGGCTGTGCGGCACGCGAGGCTTCGATGCGATCGCCCCGATCGCATGCGGCATCGCGACGCTCGGATGGATCGCGCTCGGCATTCCGTCGGTGTTCGCGAACTGGCAACCGTCCTCGATCGTGCCGCGCGCCATCTTTGCGATCGTTGCGCTCGAAGGCGCATTCGTCGCGATCGTCGCGCTGCGCGCGCATTCGCCATGGCTCGCGCTCGCGGCGATGGCGATCGTCTGGATCGCTGATACCGCCGCTTACTTCGCCGGCCGCAGCTTCGGACGGCGAAAGCTTGCCTCGACGATCAGTCCGGGCAAGACATGGGAAGGCGCGTACGGCGCGGTCGTCGCGGTCGCCGCTTATGCGCTCGCGCTGGTGCCGCTGGCGCGCCGCGCCGGCTTCGAGGGCTCGATCGATGCATCGTCGATCGTTGCGTGGGTGGCATTCGCCGTCGCAATCGCGGCGTTGTCGATCATCGGCGATCTGCACGAATCGCTTCTCAAGCGGCGCGCGGGTGCCAAGGACAGCGGCGCGCTGCTTCCCGGGCACGGCGGCATTCTCGATCGCACCGACGCGCTGCTGGCCGCGATGCCGCCGGTGGCGATCGTTGCCACCTTGATACTGGGGCCGGCATGATTCACCACACGTTGACGCTGCTCGGCGCGACCGGCTCCATCGGCGACTCGGCCGTCGATGTCGTCGAGCGGCATCCCGAACGCTTCACGGTTGCCGCCGTCGCGGCGAATCGCAATCACGCGAAGCTGCTCGCGCTTTGCCGGCGACTCAAGCCGCGCCTCGCGGCGCTAGCGGACTTCGATGCGGCGGATGCGCTCGCGCGTGCGCTTGCCAGCGAATCGATTCCGACGCGCGTCGTGGCGGGCACCGAAGGATTGGTCGAGGCCGCATCATTGCCCGAAGTCGACACGGTGCTCGCCGCAATCGTTGGCGCGGCAGGCTTGCCCGCGACGCTCGCCGCGGCCCGCGCCGGCAAGCGGATCCTGCTTGCGAACAAGGAGGCCTTGGTCATCGGCGGCGCGCTGTTCATGGACGCCGTCGTCGCAGGTGGCGCGACGCTGTTGCCCATCGACAGCGAGCACAACGCCGTCTTCCAGTGCCTGCCGCCGTCGTATGCGCGAAATCCCGATGCGAACGGCGTGCGGCGCATCCTGCTCACCGCGTCGGGCGGGCCGTTTCACCCCCATCCGGAGATCGACTTCGAGACGGTGACGCCCGAGCAGGCGTGCGCGCATCCGAACTGGTCGATGGGACGCAAGATCTCGGTCGACTCGGCGACGATGATGAACAAGGGCCTCGAAGTGATCGAGGCGCGCTGGCTCTTCGGCCTGTCAGCCACGCAGATCGAGATCGTCGTGCATCGGCAGAGCATCGTGCATTCGCTCGTCGAATACGTCGACGGCTCGATGCTCGCGCAACTCGGCAATCCCGACATGCGAACGCCCATCGCGCAAGCGCTCGGCGCGCCGGAACGCGTGACCAGCGGATCGACGCCGCTCAACCTTGCATCGCTTTCGACGCTGACGTTCGAGCCGCCCGATCGCAGCCGCTTCCCGTGCATCGGACTCGCGTACGAGGCGCTGGCATCGGATGCGGGCGCCCCGATCGCGCTCAATGCGGCGAACGAAGTCGCGGTCGCGGCGTTTCTCGATCATCGCGCGCGCTTTTGCGACATCCCGATTGCATGCGAACGCGTGCTCGCGCGCCGCTCGCGGGCACGCGTCGCAACACTCGACGACGCACTCGCCATAGATACCGAAGCCCGCGATCTCGCTTCGGTCGCGCTACACATGGAACCTCCATCGCGGCTCGCGCCGCGCCCGAGTGAACACCGCCGCGTCTGATCCCTGGCCTCTGATACCTGATCCCTGACCCCTGATGCCTGATTTGATCGCCGCCTTATACAAAATCGTCGCCTTCGCGATCACGCTCGGCGTGCTCGTCGTCTTCCACGAGCTCG
>DATFCW010000296.1:0-5658 GCA_035252665.1 Casimicrobiaceae bacterium
CTGGAAATCGCGCGCAGCATGGACCGCGGAATGTGGGTCGAATTCGAGGACGCGGACGCGCAGCTTTCGTTTGCCAAGCTCGCGTGGATCAGCCCGCTGCGAGGGACGTACCTCTTCACTAATCGCCAGGGGCAGAAGGCGCTGTCGATGACCGCCGAGGAGCTTGCCGAGAAGTTCCGCGCGAACCGCGCGCGGCTCGTCGAAGCGGAGCCCCTGATCGATCGCGCGCTGACCCGCGTCGTGTCCGAGCTTTCGGATCGCTTCGAGCTCGAGACCGCGTCGGTTTGAGTTATCGAGTTGGTTGCGATCCTCGCGGCGCTGCGCCGCGCGCTGCCGATCATCGTAAGCGCCCGCATCATCGGGCTCGCCGTTCTCCCGCTCTTGATCGCGGCGATCGTCTGGACGGGGATCGCGATCGCCGGATGGACGCCGCTGACCCACTGGCTCGGCGGACTTTTCGGCGCATCGGACGCCACGTCGTGGCTCGCGCGAATCGGCGCCGACATCATCGCCGTGCTGATGTTCGCGGCCCTCGCGCTTGCGAGCGCCTTGACTGCCGTTGCCGTTTTGTCGATGCCGATCATCGTGCGTACGGTGGCGGCGCGCGATTTTCCGTCGCTCGCCGCGATGCGCGGCGGAACCTTCGCGGGCAGCCTCGGAAACGCGGTGAAGGCGATCCTGATTTATGCGCCGCTGTGGCTCGTGTCGCTGCCGCTTTTGTTCGTTCCGCCCGTCTACGGCGTCGTCTCGCTGGTGCTCAACGCATGGCTCACGCAGCGGATGTTCCGCTACGATGCGCTCGCCGAGCATGCGAGCCGCCCGGAGATCGAGACGATCCTGGTGCGAAGCCGTATGCGCCTGATGGGACTCGGTCTCGCGCTGTCGCCGCTGTCGTTTGTGCCAATCGTCAACATCTTCGTGCTGCCGCTCGTGGGCGGTGTCGCGTTTACCGAGCTTTGTCTCGCGGAGCTGGCATCGCTTCGTGCGCGACGCGGTGGTGAAATGCGTGTGAACGCATGAACGGCCTCGTCGACAGCGGCAAGTGGTTCGACGACGTGCACGTCGGCGACACGTTCGCGAGCGCGCTGACCGTCACCGAAACGCATATCGTTCTCGGCGCCGGGCTCATCGGCGATACCAATCCGCATCACATGAATGCCGAATTCGCCAAGACGACGCGCTTCGGCACGCCAATCCTCCACGGCATGCTGACGTCGTCGATCATGGGCGCCGCCGTCGGCATGTACTTTCACGGGACCGCGATCGCATATCTCGAGCATCGCGCGCGCTTCGTCGCGCCGGTTCGCGCCGGCGACACGTTGACGTCGACATGGACCGTCTCGGATCTCGTCGACAAGCCCGCGCACGAGGGCGGCATCGTGATGTTGAAGGGCACGGCGACGAACCAGGCGGGCGTCGTCGTCGCCGAGGCCGAAGCGCGCATGCTCGTCGCGCGCCGGACGGCGCGCTCGTAGCGCCGATTCCCGGCGCACGTCGGAGCGTCCCTTGCCGAAACGTCGCCGGGGCAGACGACATGCAGACCAGCCGGCTCCTGCGCCAATGCCTGCGCAGCGGCCAAGACGACGCGGGCCGATCGGTTTATCGATAGCGCTTGCCGTCATCGGTAGCGCATTGCTCGCGTGGTGGATCTGGCACGTCGATCAGGCCGCGACTCGCGTCGCGTCGGTGCTCGAGACCAGACCGACAGCGTCATCGTCACCGTCTGCGGCAACGGCTGGTGGCGAGTCGTGGACCAGCGCCAACGCGTCGTACGTCGGCAGCGCGGTCTGCGGCCAATGTCACGAATCGGCCCTGGCTGCCTGGCGAACGTCGCAGCATGCGGTCGCGATGCAGGCGGCTAGCGATCGCACGGTGCAGGGCAATTTCGCCGGCGCCACGTTTCGCTACGGCCGCGTCGAATCCAAATTCTTCGAGCGCGACGGCAAGTTCTTCGTTCACACCGACGGACCGAACGGCGGGGTTGTCGACTACGCCATCGCCTACACGTTCGGCGTCGATCCGCTTCAGCAGTATCTGATTCCGTTTCCCGATGGCCGCCTTCAGGCGTTGTCGATCGCATGGGACACGCGTCCTGCGCGCGATGGCGGTCAGCGCTGGTTTCATCTCTATCCGGGCGGCAAGGTCGATCACCGCGATCCGCTGCATTGGACCGGTCCGGCGCAGAACTGGAACTTCATGTGCGGCGAATGCCATGTGACGGGCTTCGAGAAAAACTACGACGCACACGCGAATCGGTATCAGACGCGCTGGAGCGAGCTCGGCGTCGGATGCGAGGCGTGTCATGGCCCCGGTTCGTCGCACATCGAATGGGCCAATGCTCGCACGAGGGGAACCAATTCGGCGGGCGTGAACAAGGGCCTCGTCGCGAAGCTCGACGAGCGAAGCGGCGTGCACTGGACTCGTGCCCCGGATCGAGACACGGCCACGCGATCGGTTGCGCGAACCGAACAGCGCGAAATCGACGTTTGCGCCCAGTGTCACGCGCGCCGCGCGCCGATCGCAGCAGGTTATGCGCCCGGGAAGCGCTTTCTCGATTACTACGTTCCGGCGTTGCTTACGCCCGGTCTTTATTACGCCGACGGACGGCAGCGCGACGAGGTTTACATCTGGGGATCGTTTCTGCAGAGCAGGATGTACGCCGCGGGCGTCACGTGCAGCGATTGCCACGAGCCGCACGGCGGCAAGGTTCGCCTGCAGGGGAATGCGCTCTGCGGGCAATGCCATGACCTGGCGAAGTTCGACAGCAATGCGCATCATCACCACGCGAACGGCAGCGCGGGCGCGCTGTGCGTGAGCTGCCACATGCCGACGAACACGTACATGCAGATCGATCCGCGTCGAGACCACGGGCTGCGTCCACCGCGACCCGATCTTTCCATTGCAAGCGACGTGCCGAACGCATGCAACGCCTGTCACCGCGATCGCGATGCGCAATGGGCCGCCGCCGAAGTAAAAGCATTGTGGGGCGACAATCCCGATCGACTTCATCGCTATTCATCGGCCTTCATCGCGGCGGATGCGGGTCAGCCCGCCAGCGCCGCGTTGCGGGACGTCACAAGCGCGACCGATCTTCCCGCGATCGCACGCGCATCGGCGCTCACGCGTCTCGATGCCAATGAAAGTCGCGCGAATCTCGACGCGATCGCGAAAGGCGCGAGCGACGCAAGCCCGCTCGTTCGGCTCGGTGCACTCGACGCGCTAGGCCGCGCGCCGCCGCAGTCGCAACTCGCGTACGGCGCGCCACTCCTCTCCGATTCCTACCGCGCCGTGCGCATCGAGGCCGCAAAGATGCTCGCTGGCAAGCTCGGTGGCGCTACCGAGCCGCAGCGCAATGCGTTCGACACGGCCGCGGCGGAGTTCGTCGCGAGCCAGCGCTTCAACGCCGACCGGCCGGAAGCGCGCACTGCGCTCGGCGCGTTCGAGATCCGCCGCGGCGATTTCGCGCAAGGTGTTGCGGACCTCGAGTCGAGCATCGCGCTCGATCCGACGTTCGCCGGCGCGTATCTCGAGCTCGCCGATGCTTATCGCGGCGCGGGTGACGAAACTCACGTCGAAGCGACGCTGCGCCAGGCGCTTGCGCGACTGCCCCACGACGCGATGCTGCATCATGCGCTCGGACTCTCGCTCGTACGCGCGAAGCGCCCGGACGAAGCGTTGCGCGAGCTTGCCGATGCGGCCAAGCTCGATCCTCGCAACCCACGCTTCGCGTATGTCTACGGTGTTGCGCAAAGCTCGTTTGGTCAGTCGAAAGCCGCCATCGCAACGCTCGAAGCCGCGAGCAACGCGCATCCCGCCGATCGCGACATCCTCGAGGCGCTCGTGAGCCTCGCGCGCAAAGCCGGCGATGCGAGGCAAGCCGATCGTTACGCGGAGCGGCTGCGCGCCCTCGGCCAGTAGCGTTCCGCCTCGTGTTGTGCCCTACAGGGCGCCGGACCCAGAATCTTGCAAATTCCCGGCGACCGACGAATGGCAAGGTTCCTCGGATGTCGACAACAATTACAATCGCCGCGTTGCAACGATCCCTGTCCGAAGCACTCCTCAACGAGAACAAATGATTGCGTCGCGGGGCATGCCATCTGCTTTTGGCGTCCGCTTTGCCGCCAGGAAGTAGTTCGTAACGTTTCGAGTCGCGATCCGTGCGTTTGGGGGATCGGAACGAGGGAGGTGCCAAGTGAACCTGTTACAACATGTGTCGCGCATCGTAGCGCTGCTCGCATTGATCGCGTGCACCGGGGTGGCGGTCGCGGCGAATGGCAACGGCAATGCGAACAACGATAACAATGGCAACGGCAGCGGCCGCAATCCGAACATCCTGTTCATCATCATGGATGATGTCGGCATCGATCAGATGCATGTGTTCGGCTACGGCGGCGCCGATCCCGCGAAAACGCCGAACATCGACGCCATCGCCAATGCCGGTGTCCAGTTTCGTAACGTGTGGGCAATGCCGGAATGCTCTCCGAGTCGTGCCGTGTTCTTCGAGGGAAGATGGCCGCTGCGCACGAACGTCAATAGCGCCATCCTGAACATCGACCTCGCGAACTCGCAGGTGTCGCCGTTCGAGATCACGACACCAAAGCTTCTCAAGACGCGCGGCTACGAGAGCGCGAATTTCGGCAAATTCCACCTCGCCGTCGACACGAACAACCCGTTCGGCGACGCGGTGGTGCACGCGCTCGGATGGGATTACTTCGACGGCTTTCTCGATGGATCCCCGCATCCGATCGACACCAGTGCGGGCGGCTTGATCGACAGCAGCACCGGCAACCCCACGACGATCTATACGTGCGGCTTCGTCCCCAATCCGGTCAAACCAGGGGATGGCGGCGCCAACGAGGGCGCGTGCCATTTCCTGAACAAGACGTGTCAGGACATGTCGGCAACGTCGGCCAATCCGACGCCGGGGCGCGCCTGTCTCGAGCAGGGCGGCATCTTCGTGCCGAATCAGAGTTGCCGCGATCCGTTATCGATCACGCTGCGATTCGACAACCAGAATGCCTACTATGCATGGCAGCGGGTGATCAACTACCCGGATGGCAGCGTGAAGATCATCGCGCCGGACAGTGGCGACCCGAGCACGCGCCGCTACATCGGCGAGGTGACGACCGATTCGGCGGTGAGCTGGATCAACGGCAAGAAGGGCAACAAGAAGTGGATGGTCACGGCGGCCTATCCGCAAATTCATGCGCCGTACCAGCAGGCGCTGCGTTCGCTCTTGCCTTCAGGCGACACCGATCTCAGCAACGTCGACTGCACGCCGAACATCCCGGGCAGCGACGGCATCGCCAATTACCATCTGCTGAGCAACCAAATGCTCGAAAGCATGGACGCGGAGATCGGACGGCTTCTCGTGCAAACGGGCCTTGCGAGCTACAACGCCGACGGAAGCCTGAATTACCAGCCCGACAAGACCGACACGATGGTGATCATCATCGGCGACAACGGCACGTACGGCCCGGGCGTCAAGCCGCCCTTCCAAATCTCGCGCGCGAAGGGATACGTGTATCAAACCGGCGTTTGGGTGCCGCTGATCATCGCGGGACCGCTCGTCAGTATGCCGGGTCGTGTCGTGAACGCCATGGTCAATGTCGCCGACCTCTACCAACTCTTTGGCGAGCTCGGCGGCGTCGACGTGCG
>DATFCW010000297.1:0-14113 GCA_035252665.1 Casimicrobiaceae bacterium
GACGCGTCGACGATGCAAACAAGGTCGCGTTCGCGCGTTTCCTCGAGGCTGATCCGGTTCTGATCGAGATCGCGCAGGCACGCGACGCGATCGAAGGCATGGCATCGGGGCGGCGCATCATTCTTCACGCGGGACCGCCGATCGCGTGGCCGTCGATGTGCGGGCCGATGCGCGGCGCGATCGTCGGCGCGGTGCTGCTCGAAGGTTGGGCCGATTCGCCCGATGCCGCGATGCGCCTGGTGGACGAGGACGGCGTCGCGCTCGAGCCATGCCACCACCATCGCGCCGTCGGGCCGATGGCCGGAATCATCAGTCCATCGATGCCCGTTTTCGTCGTCGAGAACACGAGCGCGGGAAATCGCGCCTTCAGCAACTTCAACGAAGGTCTCGGCAAGGTGCTGCGCTTCGGCGCGCACGACGGCAGCGTGATCGATCGGCTGCGCGCCATCGCGCGTGATGTGGCGCCGACGCTGCGTGACGCGCTTGCATCGCTCGGCCGCATCGAGCTGAAGCCGCTGATGGCGCAAGCACTGACAATGGGCGACGAGGTGCACAACCGCAATGCGGCGGCCACCGCGCTTCTGTTCAAGCGGCTCGCACCGGCGGTGCTGACGACCGCGAAATCGACCGAGCGCGGCGCGGCCGCACTCGCATTCGTGGCCGGAAACGACCATTTCTTCCTGAACCTGTCGATGGCCGCGTGCAAGTCGATGCTCGATGCGGCGGCCGGCGTAGAAGCCAGCTCGTTCGTCACCGCGATGTCGCGCAATGGCGTGAACTTCGGCATCCGCCTTTCCGGCACCGGAGATCGCTGGTTCCAAGCACCCGCGAACCCGGTGGACGGCCTCTACTTCCCCGGCTTCTCGCGCGCGGATGCTGCTGCCGATCTCGGCGATTCCGCGATCACCGAAACGGCAGGCCTCGGCGGTTTCGCGATGGCGGCCGCGCCCGCGATCGTGAAGTTCGTCGGCGGCAGCGCAGCCGATGCCCTCTCGCACAGCCTGAGAATGCGCGCGATCACTCTCGGCAGCAATCCGTCGTTCACGCTGCCGGCGCTCGACTTCGCCGGCGGTGCGGCCGGCATCGACGCGCGCAAGGTCGTCGATCGCGGGATCCTGCCGGTCATCAACAGCGGCATCGCGCATCGCAACGCCGGTGTCGGACAGATCGGCGCCGGCGTGACGAGCGCGCCGATGCCGTGCTTCACCGCCGCGGTACAGGCGCTCGCGCATGGCTTGGAGACGAGATGAACACGCGAATTGCAGTCGTGGCTGTCGGCGGCAATGCGCTGATCCGAGACGATGCGCACAGCGCATTGAGCGATCAGTACGACGCCGTATGCGAAACGGCCGAGCACGTCGTCGACATGGTCGCTGCCGGTTTCCAAGTGGTGCTGACGCACGGCAACGGGCCGCAGGTCGGCTTCATCCTGCGCCGCTCCGAGATCGCGGACGGTCAGGTGCCCACGGTGCCCGTTCCCTACGCGGTCGGCGATACGCAGGGCGCGATCGGCTTCATGTTCCAGAACGCGCTCGGCAACGCGCTTCGCCGTCGGCGCATCGACAAGCCGGTCGTCGCCGTGGTCACGCAAACGCTCGTGGATCGAAACGATCCCGCGTTCGCGCATCCGAACAAGCCGATCGGCGCGTTCATGACCGAGGACGTGGCCCGGCGGCTTGCCCGCGAGCTCGGCTGGTCGATCATGCAGGACGGCAACCGCGGATTCCGGCGCGCGATCGCATCGCCTTTGCCGTTACGCATCGTCGAAACGCCGATCATTTCGAAACTGGCGTGCGACGGCGTGCTCGTCATCGCGTGCGGCGGCGGCGGCATCGCCGTCGGCGAAACACCGGACGGCCAGCTCGCTGGCGTCGAAGCGGTCGTCGACAAGGATCGCGCGTCGGCGCTGCTCGCGATCGACATGAGCGCCGATCTCCTGATGATCCCGACCGGTGTCGAGCGAGTGGCGATCCGCTTTGGCGAGCCCGATCAGCAGTGGCTCGATCATATTGGCGTCGACGAGGCCGAACGCTATGCGGCCGAGGGTCACTTCGGCGAAGGCAGCATGCGGCCGAAAGTGGAGGCGCTTTTGACCTTCGTGAAGCACCGACCAGGCGGGCGCGGCGTCATTACGAATCCCGAGAACATGGCACGCGCGCTGCGCGGCGAGACGGGCACGTGGATCGGCGCGACCGAAGCGGCGAAGGTGCCCGCATGAGCAACGTGCTTCTGGCGGTCAACGGCACGCTGATGCGTGGGCTCGAGCTCAACAAGAACCTCGCCGCGATCGGCGCGGCGTTCGTGCGCGAAGACGAGACCGACGCGTGCTATCGCATCTGGTCCATCGACGATCGCCATCCGGCGATGATGCGAACGCCGGGCGAAGGCGCGCGCGTCGCGCTCGAAGTGTGGGACGTTCCCGTGCAGGGACTCGCGCAATTGCTGCTGTCCGAGCCGCCGGGCCTCGCCATGGGCAAGGTCGTGCTCCGCGACGGATCAATCGTGCTCGGCATCCTCGGCGAGCCGTTCCTTTGCACCGGGCAGAAAGAGATCACGTCTTACGGCGGTTGGCGCGCCTACATGGCATCACGCGGTTGACACGAGGGAGAACGCGATCATGGCAACGACGGCGAACGAGATCGTTTCGGTCCCCAAGCTATGGGTGCCGGGCGACCTGAACGGATTCTTCGGACTCTTCACGAACGTTCTGCTGAACGTCATCGTCTTGACCGGGCTTTGCATCGGCGTCGTCCAGCTTCCGGCCGATACCGTGTTCGGGCGCATCCTGCCCGCGCTCGGCATCGCGCTGCCGCTCGGCAACCTGTTCTATGCCTACCTCGCGTGGCAGCTCTCGAAACAGGAACGGCGCGACGACGTGACGGCGATGCCCTATGGGCCAAGCGTGCCGCACATGTTCATCGTGGTGTTCCTGATCATGCTGCCGACCTACCTGGCGACGAAGGACCCGCTCGTCGCATGGCGTGCCGGCCTCGCCTGGTGCTTCATCATCGGCGTGATCGTGCTGATCGGCGCGTTCGTCGGACCGCGCATTCGCGCCTTGACGCCGCGCGCAGCGATGCTCGGGACGCTCGCCGGCATTTCGATCGCGTTCATTTCGATGCGGCCTGCTTTCCAGATGTGGGAAGTGCCATGGATCGGGCTGGTCTGTTTCGCGCTGGTGCTCGTCGCGTGGACCGCCAACATTCGCCTGCCGGGCGGCATGCCGGGCGGCCTTGCCGCGGTGATCGTCGGCTCGCTGATCGGATGGGTCGTCTCGCTCTTCGGATGGAGCGACTACATGCAGGGAACGGCCGTCGCGAAATCGCTCGAGCAGTTCGGATTGCACGTGCCGCTCTTTTCGTCCGACGTGTTCGGCGGACTTGCGCAGATCGCGCCGTTGCTCGTCACGGCGATTCCGCTCGGCATCTACAACTTCACCGAGGGAATGAACAACGTCGAGAGCGCCTCCGCCGCCGGCGACAACTACAACCTGCGCAAGATCCTGCTCGCTGACGGCGTCGGCGCGATCGTCGGCTCGTTGCTCGGCAGCCCCTTCCCGCCTGCCGTCTACATTGGCCATCCGGGCTGGAAGGCAGTCGGCGGCCGCATCGGCTATTCGCTCGCGACGGGCATCGCCATCGCGATCGTCTGCTTTCTCGGGCTGACCGCACTTTTGCTCGCGTTGATTCCGCTCGTCGCGATCCTGCCGATCCTGCTCTATATCGGCCTCGTGATCGGCGCGCAGGCGTTCCAGGCAACGCCGAAGAACCACGCGCCCGCGATCGTGCTCGCGCTGATTCCGAACATCGCCGAATGGGCGAAGACGCAGATCGACGGTGCGCTCGCCGCGGCGGGAACGTCGGCGACGCAAATCGGCGCGGCAAAGCTCGCGGCCACCGGCGTTCTCTACACGGGACTCGAATCGCTCGGCGGAGGATCGGTGCTCGCGGGAATGATCCTCGGCGCCATGGCGGTGTTCGTCATCGATGGCAAGCTTCGCAATGCGGCGGCCTGGGCGTTCGCCGGCGCGATCCTCGCGTTCTTCGGTCTGATCCACGGACCCCAGCTCGGCTGGTCGGTGTCGCCGCTCGTCGCGCTCGGCTACGCGTTGTTCGGCGCGACGTGCCTCGCGCTCGCGATGCGCGAGCCCGACCGCCTCGCGCCTGCATAGCGTTCCGGGACGAGGAGTGCCGCCATGACGAGAATGGACGCCGAGCCTTACGAATTCGAGTTCGATCCGCGTTCGACCGCGCTGATGGTGATCGACATGCAGCGCGACTTCGTGGAGCCGGGTGGATTCGGCGAAGCGCTCGGCAACGACGTGACGCCGCTTCAGGCCGTCATTGCCCCGTGCAGGCGCGTCCTCGACGCAGCGCGAGCGCGCGAGATGATGATCATCCATACGCGCGAGGGTCACAGCCCCGATCTCGCCGACTGTCCACCGACCAAAGTCGTGCGCGGCCGCGGCGAGAAGCGAATCGGCGATCCCGGGCCGATGGGGCGCATTCTGATCCGCGGCGAGCCCGGTCACGACATCGTTCGCGAGCTCTACCCGATACCCGGTGAAGTGATCGTCGACAAGCCGGGCAAGGGGGCGTTCTGCGCCACCGACCTCGACCTTATCCTGCACAACCGCGGCGTACGTTCGCTGATCGTCTGTGGCGTGACGACTGAAGTATGCGTGAACACGACGGTACGCGAAGCCAACGATCGAGGCTACGAGTGCGTGGTCCTCGCGGACTGCGTCGGCTCGTACTTTCCGGAGTTTCAGCGCGTGGGCCTCGAGATGATCAAGGCGCAAGGCGCCATTTTCGGCTGGGTATCGGACTCGAGCCGGGCCCTGCGCGCGCTTGGCGTAGGGCGATAGCGTCGCGATTACGCCAGACGGCCGCTCGCGCGTCAGTCGCTATCGCGACGCGTGCGTGTCGTACCAGCGGCGCGCGGGAAGAAAGCGCTTCGCGCGCCAGATCAGCGGCTGTTCCCAGTTGAAGTTCGACAAGACGCCGTCGTTGCCGAACAAGCGATAGTGAAGAAAGACCCGCCGGTACTCGCGCAGCGCTTCTCGGTAGGTAAGCCAGCTCCCCGGCGCTTCGTCGCCGAACATCCCGCTCGACCCGTGAACGAAGCGATGCTCGACGTAGCGCCCCTCGCGCGCGGGAAACGGGCAAGCTTGCGCCGGCACGTCGAGCTGGTTGACGAGCTCGAATCGCACGTACCCAAGGTGCCGCAGCAATTAGAATTCCTCGACAAGGCCATCCCACGACGTCATCGTCGATTCGAGCGATACGTACTTCGGGCGCTTACCGAAGCGGGCGAGCGCGCGCACGCAATGAAGGTCGGCGCCTTCGATGTCGATCTTCAGGTAGTAGGGCATGCCGAATTTTCTCGAGCATCGACTCGAAACGCATTCCGCGGACCGCGACCCTTCGCGATCCATCGGCGAATTTTTGCGTCGCCTCGTCGCAGAGCAGCGCGTTCGCCTCGACGCCCACGACGCGAAAGCCCTTGGCGAGATAGAACGAGGTGTCTTCGCCGTGGTTGACGCCAACGTCGTAGATGAGATCCGGTTCCACCATGCTCGTCGTAGCGTCAGCGCGCGGCCGCGATGGCTTCGAGGAGCGTTTCCGGATCGTGCGCGCCAGAGAGCGCCATCCGGCCGTTGAAGATGAAGAACGGCACGCCGCGCACGCCGACGTCGAGCGCCTCACGGGCCTCGTTCGCGACATCGTTCTTCAAGGCGTCGGACGCGAGCATCTCCTGCGCGGCGTCCTGCGGCAAACCGCATTCGGCGGCAAGCCGCGCGAGCTCGTCGCGCTCGCCGACACGCCGACCCTCGATGAAGTAGGCAGCGAAGAGCCGCTCGACAAGCGCGTTCGCGTCACCCTGCCCTTGCGCCCACGCGATGACCCGATGAGCGTCAAACGTGTTCGGTTGGCGCTCGATGCGGTCGAGCCGGAACGAGATTCCGACGATTTCGCCGGCGTTACGCACGCGCACGTAATTCTCCTCGGCGAGCGCGACGCTGCCCCATTTGCGTTCGAGGTATTCGGTACGCGGAATACCTTCCGCGGGCAGATCGGGATTGAGTTCGAACGGATGCCAGCGCACCGATGCTTCGAGCGACGGCTCGGCTTGTCGAAGGTTCGCAATGGCCGCGTCGAGCTTGTGCTTGCCGATGAAGCACCACGGACAAACGACGTCCGAGACGACGTCGACGACGAGCCGATTCGCCGCTTGCACGAGCGATGCGCCAATTCCGATCAAGGGGAACTTGGAATGCATTATCCTTACGCCCGCCAACATGGCAAGACGAACGCACGCGACGCTTGTCGTCGATGTGCGGGCGCCACGCGAAGGGAACGACGGCAGACCGACGCACGACCCGCGCTACATGCAGGCGGCGATTCGCACGGCGGCCGCGTTCGAGCAGGCAATCGCACGGCATCGACCGAAGCCGTACGATGGCGACGCGTACGTGCTGTCGAGCCATCAACGGATGCAAGATGGCGACGCGCTTTCGCTTCGGCGCATCTTCACCGGGCGTTGCAAGCGCTACGAGGTGGGCGCGACGCACGCGCAGTCGCTCGACCCGCGCAATCCCGTGTTCGCGAGCACGCTGCGCCGCTGCGTCGAGCTGATTCGCGCCGCCGCGGCCTCCGCGCTGGACGCGGCCGGCACTGCGTCCCTGCCTGCCGAGGGTCCGATAGTTGCCGGTCCTTTGGCCGGCCTGTTGCCGGTCTTTTGTCGGCCTGTTGCCAGCCTTGACAATAGTTGCCTAGGCATTTATATTGCGAGTCATGGGGCACACTCGAAACGCGACCGCCACCGCCGAGCCCAAGCCGGCGCCGACGAAGCATGGGCTGATTCGGCTGGTGAGCCGGCTTCGCGTCGAGTTGATCGACGCGATGGACCGCGAGCTCGCGAAATTCGATATTTCGGCGCCGCAGTTCATCGTGCTCGCGTCGCTTGCCAACCGCGAGGCCGATTCGCCGTCGACGCTCTGCAGGACGATCTCGTATGATCCGGGCGCCATGACGCGCATGATCGATCGTCTCGAGCAGAAGGGCCTCATCCGGCGCGTGCCGCATCCCGAGGATCGCCGCGCGACCAATCTCGAGCTGACGGTTGCCGGGAGGGTGCTTTTCCCGCAGCTCGTCGCGACCAAGGAGGTCGTGCAGGAGCGATTTCTTCGCGGCTTCAGCAAGGACGAGATTGCGACGCTCGAAAGCTTCCTGAATCGCCTGATCCACAACCGCTGATCCCTTTTTTGGTCAATTATTTGCCTAGGCATCAACAGCTTGAGCAGTAATCCTTCCGAATGACTTCGCCTCTCCGGAAATACACACAACTCGTGCTCGCGGCGAGCGTGCTCCTCGTGGGCGGATGCGCGAGCATGAGCGGCCTCGCGCCTTCGTCGTCGCTGCGCGATGCAAACCGTGTTGCGGCGGATCGTTCGCTCGAAGGCGTCGCATTGTCCAACGCGGCGTGGCCGACGAGGGATTGGTGGAAGGCATTTCGCGACCCTCAACTCGATGCGCTGATCGACGAGGCGCTCCGCGAAAGCCCGACGCTCGATGTCGCGGCCGCGCGCATGCGCAAGGCGTTGGCAACCGCCGAAGCGAGCAAGGCTGCGCTCGCGCCGCGCGTCGACGCGAGCGCGGCGAGCACGCGCGAGCGGTTTTCCGCGAACGGCCTGGTCCCGCCGCCGATTGGCGGCACGACGAGAACGATCAATGAGCTGCAGGCGACGCTTTCGTGGGATCTCGACCTCTTCGGCGAGCATCGCGCTGCTTACGAGTCCGCGGTTGGCGTTGCGCGCGCCGCCGAAGTCGATGTCTATGCGGCGCGGCTCGCGCTGTCGACGGCGATCGCGCAAGCGTACGTGCAGCTTCTGCGCGCGAATCTGCAACACGACGTCGCCCTGCGCGCGCTTGCGGAGCGCGAGCGCATCTATTCGCTTACGCGCGATCGCAATCGCGCCGGTCTCGACTCGATGCTCGAGGTCAGGCAGTCGGAGTCGGCTCTTCCGGCGACGCGCGAGACGATTGCGCAACTCGAAGAAGAGATCGTTCTCGCGTGTAACGAGATCGCGGCGCTGCTTGGCGCCGGCCCCGATCGCGGACGCGAGATCGCACGTCCGAATGCAAACACACTCGCGCCGATCGCATTGCCGGCGACCCTTCCAGCCGAGCTTCTCGGACGCCGTCCGGACCTCGTCGCGCAGCGCTGGCGCATCGAAGCAGCGACGAAGGACATCGCTTCGGCCAAGTCGCAGTTCTACCCGAACGTGAACCTGATCGCGTTCGTCGGGTTGCAAAGCCTCGGCGCGTCGAACCTGCTGACGGCAGCAAGCCGGATGGTCGGCGCGGGTCCCGCGGTGACGCTTCCGATCTTCGACGCCGGCCGGCTTCGCGCGAACCTGGCGGCCCGGGACGCCGATTACGACATCGCGGTCGGGCAATACAACCAGATGCTCGCCGACGCCATGCGTGACGTGGTCGATCAGGTCGCATCGCTTAAGAGCGTCGACGCGCAACGCCAACAGCAGGTCGATGCGATGGCAACCGCGCGCGACGCCTACGAGCTCGCGCTCGTGCGGTATCGCGAAGGCCTCGGCAACTACCTGCAGGTGCTCGCGGCCGAGCAGGCGCTGCTCGCGCAGGAGAGCCTCGACGCCGATCTTCGCGCGCGCAACCTCTCGCTCGCGATCAGCCTCTTTCGCGCACTCGGCGGCGGTTACGAGCCGACGATGGCGCTTGCCCATGATGACAAGGGAACACGATGAACGAAGCGAACGAAGCGAAACCCACGAACGAAACGAAGGCAACGCCCACGTTGCGCAATGCGCGCAAGCGCTGGCTCGTGATCGTCATCGGCGCATTCGCGCTTCTCGGCGCGGCTTACACCGCTTACTGGGCGCTCGTGCTGCGCTATTCGCAGTCGACCGACGATGCGTACGTGAGCGGCAACATCGTCCAGATCACGCCGCAGATCGCCGGCACCGTGGTGAAGATCGCCGCCGACGATACGCAATTCGTGAAAGCGGGCGACACGCTCGTCGAGCTCGATGCTGCCGATGCAAAGATCGCGCTCGAGCAGGCCGACGCGAAGCTCGCGCGCACCGTACGCGACGTGCGGGGCCTCTTCGCGACGACGGCGCAGCTACGCGCCAACGTCGACATGCGAAGCGCGGACGTGGCACGTGCGAGCGAAGACCTTGGCCGCCGCGAGCGCCTGAAGGCTTCGGGCGCGGTGTCCGGCGAGGAATTGCAGCATGCGCGCGATGCGCTCGCGAGCGCGAAAGCGGCGCTGAACGCCGCGCAACAGGAGCTCGCGGCGAACCAGGCGCGCACCGACGACACCGCCGTGGCGAATCACCCCGACGTGCTCGCCGCGGCAGCGCAGGTGCATGACGCCTATCTCGATCTCGCGCGCACGCGTCTTCCGGCGCCGGTGTCCGGATACGTCGCGAAGCGCTCGGTGCAACTCGGCCAGCGCGTCGCGCCCGGCGCACCGCTGATGGCAATCGTTCCGCTGGACCAGGTGTGGGTCGATGCGAATTTCAAGGAGCCGCAGCTCGCATCGATGCGCGTAGGCCAGCCGGTAACGTTGAAGGCCGATCTTTATGGCGGAAAGGTTCGCTATCACGGTGTGGTCGCGGGTTTCGGCGCGGGAACCGGCTCCGCGTTTTCGCTGCTGCCCGCGCAGAACGCGACGGGCAACTGGATCAAGATCGTCCAGCGCGTCCCGGTGCGCATTGCACTCGATCCGAACGAGCTTGCGCAGCATCCGCTGCAGATCGGCCTGTCGATGCAAGTCGACGTCGATACGCATCGACGCGATGGCGCGCGCCTGCCGCAGCAACCAGGCGGCACGGCGTCGTACATGACCGACGTCTACGACTCGGTCGATGCAGCGGCCGATCAGCGCGTCAAGTCGATCATCGCCGCGAACGCCCCGAGCCATACCGCGAATGCACGTCAGGTCGCTGCATCTGCAACGCGCATCGTGACCGAGCGCGGACCATCGACGCGCGCCCCGGATACGACGACTCGCAAGCTTGCATCGGCGCGCAAGCCCTAGCTCGAGCCGCTCGACGACCATGGCAACGACGGGCGCAAACATCGACGCGCCGCTTTCCGGCGCCACGCTCGCGCTCGGCACGGTGGCGCTGTCGCTCGCCACGTTCATGAACGTGCTCGACACGTCGATCGCCAACGTCTCGCTGCCCGCGATCGCCGGCGATCTCGGCGTATCGCCTGACCAGGGCACGTGGGTGATCACCTCGTTCGGCGTCGCCAACGCGATCTCGCTTCCCCTCACCGGCTGGCTCACGCAACGCTACGGGCAGGTGCGATTGTTCGTGGCGTCGGTGCTGATGTTCGTGATCGCGTCGTTTCTTTGCGCGCTCGCACCGACGCTCGGCCTGCTGATCGCCTTTCGCGTGCTCCAGGGCGCCGTCGCGGGTCCGATGATTCCGCTGTCGCAATCGCTTTTGCTTTCGAGTTATCCGAAGGCGAAAGCTGGCACCGCGCTCGCGCTGTGGGGGATCACGACGCTCGTCGCGCCGGTCGTGGGTCCCCTTCTCGGCGGATGGATCACCGACAACATCTCGTGGCCGTGGATCTTCTACATCAACGTGCCGGTGGGCCTCGGCGCGGTCGCCGTCACCTGGACGATCTATCGCCGCCGCGAGACGCCCACGCGCGCGCTGCCGATCGACGCCGTCGGCCTCGGCCTTCTGATCTTATGGGTCGGCGCCCTGCAGATCATGCTCGACAAGGGCAAGGATCTCGACTGGTTCGGCTCGACGACGATCACCGCGCTCGCGATCACGGCGCTCGTCGGCTTGGCGCTCTTCATCGTGTGGGAGCTGACCGACGAGCATCCGGTCGTCGACCTCCGGCTCTTCGCGCGGCGCAATTTCTGGACGAGCTCGCTCGCCATGTCGCTTGCGTACGGCGCGTTCTTCGGCAACGTCGTGCTGCTGCCGCTCTGGTTGCAGCAGTACATGGGCTACACCGCAACGCAGGCCGGCATCGTGCTCGCGCCAGTCGGCGTGCTCGCGATCGTGCTGACGCCGCTCGTCGGTCGAACGGTGAACACGATCGATCCGCGCAAGTTCGCGACCGGTGCGTTCCTCGTGTTCGCGCTCGTCCTCTACATGCGTTCCCGGTTCAACACGTCGGCCGATCTTTGGACGTTGATGATCCCGACGATCATCCAGGGCGCGGCGTTGGCGATATTCTTCATCCCGCTCGTCACGCTGAGCCTGTCGGGCCTCGCGTCGCAGCGCATTCCCGCGGCGTCCGGCCTTTTCAACTTCGCGCGCATCACCGCGGGCTCGTTCGGCACGTCGATCGCGACGACGCTGTGGGACCATCGAACGACGCTGCACCATGCGCAGCTCGTCGAGCGCATCGGAAGCGCGAATCCCGCGTCGCTCCAGGCGCTTGCGACGCTTCAGGCAGGCGGGTTCACGCCCGAGCAAAGCCAGGCAGCGGTGAACCGGATGGTCGACCAGCAGGCGGCGATGCTGTCGGCGAACGACCTGTTCTATGCCTCCGCCCTTCTCTTCGTCGCGTTGATCGCCGTGGTGTGGCTGGCCCGTCCGGCGAAAGGCGCTGCGCCGGCAGGAGAGGTGGCAGCCGGCGCGCATTGAATCACCGACTCGCACCTGTCGCCACTCGCGCGCGCAAGCGTCGCGCGCCTGCTGGTCGAGCCCGCATCGAGCTCGTTCGTCCATTCGATCGTCGCCGCGCACGCGCTCGTCGAGCGGCTGATGGCGGAAGTCGCGACGCGCGGCGGTCGCAAGGCGATCGCCCGTTTGCGCGGGCGCGAAGCGCTGCTGCGCGACGCCGGCGCCTACGTGCCGCGCCGCAACGCGCGGAACGGAGAAGGTAGATGACCCGCGTCATGCATCGCAATCTTCGTGTGACGCCGCCGGTGGCGGTGGGCGGCGCCGGCATCGAAATCGTCGATCGCAGCGGCAAGCGCTACATCGACGCGAGCGGGGGCGCGGCGGTCTCGTGCCTCGGACATGCGCATCCCGAAGTGCTTGCCGCGATGCACGCGCAGATCGACCGCATCACGTACGCGCATACGAGCCTCGGTCAGCGCAGGTTCTCCTCGGTGTAGAGCGTGAGCTCGAGTAGTCGCTCGAGAAGTTGCTCCTGCGGAATGCCGACGAAGTTCTTCAGCACGAGCTCCTTCGCGAAAAGCCGGCAAATGTAGCGAAGCTTGAGCGACTTGTTCCGCGCCGCGTAAACGAAATCGCGGTGGCCGTTATTGATGACGACGAGATTGCGCTCGACATCAAAGCGTGACCGCCAGAGCTCGCCTGCCGCCTTCTGATACGTGTAGCCCGGCAAGCCCTGGTACGTCGAGTTGCCGCCGCCGGTCTTCGCGACGAGCGACGCAGTCACGGTGACCTGTGCCTCGGCCTTGCACACGATGTCGCCCTGCGTCACGACGCACTCGACGCGAACGAGCCCCGGCTCGTGGGACGCGCGAAACGTCGCGATTTCGGCGTCGGCGTCGTCGAGCGAGCCTTCGCCTTCGATGATTCTCCATGCATGCGTCAACGCCTGGCCTACGGTTCGCCGCGCGCGATCGCGCGCCACGGCGCGGAGCGTGCGCGAGCCGTCCACTTCCACTACGCTCGACGTCGGCGAGATGACGAGCGAAAAGAGCGGCCCGGCGAACTCGAAGAACTGTCGTTGCGGCTCGTTCGCGGCAACGGATTCGGCCACGTCGGGCGTGACGGCTTCCGCCGCCACTTCGGTGGGCTCGCCTGCCGATCCATCGCCAAGCGCCCTCGCACGGCGCGTTCCCTCGCCGCGGCGCAGGTCGAACCAGTCGTATTCGTCGGCCGGCAACGCGAGCAGCGCTTCCTTGAGCGCGCCCTGAACGGAGCGCAGCACGTCACGCGTCGCCCGTTCCTCCTCCGCTCGCTGCTGATCCTCGATGATTCGCGAAAGCCGCGCTTCGAGCGGCCGCAGATCGTCGATGAGACGCGCGAGCGCCGCGTCGTGGATGATGCCGAGGCGCGTGCCCGGCGTCAGGTTCACGTACGGCGCATCGACGAGGCCCTGTATGTAACCGCTGGTCCACGGCATGCGCGCAAACGCCTCGAGCTCGGCGATGTTTTCGAGGACGCGCGTGCCCGCGCGATACAGCGACACTGCGTTCGAAGGCGCATGTGCGTGCAGATACAGCTCGGCGTACATATCGCTTTGCGCGGGCAGCGCATCGCTGAGCTCGTGCAGAAGACGCCCTTCGTACTTGCGCGGCTCGACCTTGAACGCGACCCGGGCCGTGCGGTCGAGGACGCGAATCGAAACGCCGGTGCGGCGGATGCGATCACGCAACTCCGAAGCGAGATACCACTGGATCTTCTCGCCGCTGAAATTGCGAATGCCCGGCAGGATGCCGCGGATCAGCACTTCGCTCCCCTGCTGTGAAAAGAGCGACAGCCGCTGCGTGATCCGATAGCTCGGGTCGCCCTTGCGCAAATGCATCTGCCAGGCGCGGCCCTTCGCGTCGGCCGACGTGAGCACAAGCTCCTCGCCGAGCGTCCAGAAGCTCAGGAGGCCGATGCCGAATTCGCCCTGCAGGCCCTGTCTGCCCTGCGTCTTCAGATGCCGCTTGATCGAGTCGCAAACGTGCGTCGCGACGTAATGGAAATCGGGCTCGCCATCCGCGTTACGGCGAACGCCCTCGCCGTCGTCGTTCACCCGCAGGTAGTGCTGACCCTTTTCCTTGCCGCGCGTGATGATGATGGTCTTCGCGTGCGCGTCAATGCTGTTCTCCACGAGCTCGGCAACGGCCTTCAGCGGATTGCTCTGCGACAGCGCGATGATGTTGATCGCGTTCCAGTCGTCGCCGATGCGAAGCTTTCCGCTTTCGCGCGGTTTCGATGTCGTGGCGGAATGGCGTGGCATCGCGGAAAAGGCGCGAATGTTGCGCGCCCGACATTGTAAGAGACGCCCCTCGCGACGCCGGCGAACGACTCATTCCCGACCGGAAACGAACGAAGCGCTCGTAAGGTTCGGCGACGAGGAAATCTAGCATCAGGAGCTCTTTCGCCGCGTCGAGCGGATGTGTGCGGCAG
>DATFCW010000298.1:0-2254 GCA_035252665.1 Casimicrobiaceae bacterium
ATTGCCTACGAGGCGCTCGGTCTGGCGCGTACGCTCGCCGGGACTGCGATGGGGAACGTGGAAGCGTGCATCGTCGGCGACGCGCGGCCGGACACGGCGAACGATCTCATCCGCCATGGCGCGGACCGTGTGCATGTCATCGCCGCTCCCCCGGTAACCGAAGTCGGTGTCGAGGCGTGGCTACCCGACCTGGTTGCGCTCGTTCGTTCATCGCGCGCCGATGTCGTATCGATCGGACACACCGCGCTCGGCGCCGAGCTCGGACCGCGGCTCGCGTTTCGTCTCGACAGCGCCGTCGTCACGTCGTGCATCGAAGCGCGCGTAACGGATGGCAGGCTGCACCTGACCCGGCCATGCTACGGCGGCAAGGCGCGCGAGGTCGTGTCGATTCGCACCGCGCCGGCGATCTTCACGATCAAGCCGAAGAGCTTCGAGCCATGCAGGGCCGACGACGCGCATCGCGGTGAAGTCGTGGCGCACCGATCGACTATCGATGCTTCAGTGGTTCGCACGAAGATTCGCGAGATCCGGCGCAACCCAGGCGAGGACGCCAGCCTCGAAAGCGCGCAAGTCGTCATCGCAGGCGGCGGAGGCATGAAAGGGCCGGAGGGGTTCGAACTCGCGCGTCGTATCGCCAATCTGCTCGGCGGCGCGGTAGGGGCAAGCCGCGTTGCCTGCGACCTCGGATGGTGTCCGCCTTCATACCAAGTGGGGCTTTCCGGCAAGACGATCGCCCCACAGCTCTACATCGCGATCGGCATCTCGGGCGCCGGACAGCACATGGCAGGCTGCGGCAACGCGCGCAACATCGTCGCCATCAACAGCGACCCCGATGCACCGATCTTCCGCTTCGCCCGCTACGGCATCGTCGGCGACTGCCACGAACTCATGCCGGCCCTGATCGAAAGACTCGAGGCGCGGCGAGGAAGCACGGCAGCGGCGACGAGCGCCTCGAACGGTAACGGAGGATGAAGCCCCGCTGATCGGCAATGAGGATGGTGCCCGGCGTGGCGCCGCGCGCTTCCGACCACACAAAGGCTGCCGGCGCGGCCGCGTAAACGCGTGGCGTCAGTCGGTGTCCGTCACTTGGACGTTGACGACCGCGATCGTTCCTTCGAGCACCGCACGCCGCGCATGTTCGAGAGCAGGTACAAGCGCGGCGGGATCTTCGACATTGATTCCAAAGCCGCCAAAAGGACGGATCAAAGCTTCGTAGTCGATCCCATGGATCGGTTCGCCGTAGAAAAGATCGTTCCGTACGCCGATGCCATCGGGGTAACAGGCGATTTGGCTGTCGCGCATCGAGCGATAACCATGGTTGTTGTAGATGACGATCAAAAGCGGAACGCGAGCCTCACTCGCCATGCCGAAGCACGCGATCATCGGGTTGTAGAGGAACGCGCCGTCGCCGATCAGACACGCGACGAATCGCTCGCGACGTGCAAGCTTGACGCCGAGCGCGATGCCGATCCCCTGGCCAAGGCCGGACCGCATCGCCACATAGCTTTGTGCACCCCGGTGGTCCAGGTAACGACGATTGAGACCCAGATGAACCGTCGTCTCATCGACATAGATCGTGTCGGCGGGCAGTGCCTCGCCGAGCGCCGCGCAGAGCGCGACCGGGTGGATGCGAGGACTTGCACGAGCGCGCACGATTGCCTCGGCGCGTCGATCGCACGCCTTCTTCTGCATTCGATGGAGCAATATGCGACGCTCCTCGATCGTGCGTCGTGTCGGTCCTTCTCGCTGCACGACCGGGCGTATCGTTTCGGCAATGACTCGCAGCGCCGCGCAGGTATCGCCGCACAGCAGCGCGTCGGTCCGCAAGTCCTGATGCGCCATGTAGGGCTTGAACGGCAACTCGTCGACCACGATGACTTTTGCCTCGGTCGGGCCCGCGGCGAGCGGATACCACGGCGTGCGGCTTCGCACGACGAGCACGAGATCCGCATCTTTGAGCGACTGGATTGGCTCGAATCCCGCATGGAGCGGGTGTTCCTTCGGGAACGACCCGATGTCGCTCGACGGGCTTTCGAAGACCGGGAGCGCAAGCAGTTCGGCCAATTCGATCAATGCATCGTATTCGTCGGGCGAGCGCAGGGAGCCGGTGATCACCATGGGGCGCTTCGCGGCAAGCAGGATGTCGACGATCTGCTCCGTGTCGGCGATCGACGGACGCAGCCTGGGCGCCGGAGGTACTTTTCGCGTATGGGGCGGCGGTTCCCATGGCGCAGTCATGATCTCAATAGGAATG
>DATFCW010000299.1:0-5510 GCA_035252665.1 Casimicrobiaceae bacterium
CGACGGCGGCCATGTGGGCGCAACTCTTCCGCCGCCTGCCGCACGGCGGCATCAGCCTGCAGGCGCAAATCCGGCAAATGCTCGTCTCGGCGGTGCTCGACGGCCAGCTTCCCGTCGGCACGGCCATTCCCTCGAGTCGCGAGCTCGCCGATCAACTCCACGTCGCACGCAACACCGTCGTGCTCGCGTATCAGCAGCTCGTGGACGAAGGCTTTCTCGTCTCGCGCCAGCGCAGCGGCTTCTTCGTCAACCCGCAAGCGGTGGCCGGCCGCGTCAAGCCGGTCGCGCGCGAAGTAGCGCCTTCACCGAAGACGTCCGTCGATTGGCCGCGGCGCTTCCGCTTCGAGCCCTCGAAGCAGCGCAACATCGTCAAGTGCAGCGACTGGCAGAAGTACCCGTATTCGTTCCTCTACGGACAGTTCGACGCGACGCTTTTTCCCACCGCCGACTGGCGCGAGTGCTGCCTCAAGGCGTTGAGCGTACTCGACATCCGCGACTGGGCGCCCGACCTGATCCTCCGCGACGATGCATCGCTCGTTGCGCAAGTCCAGGCGCGCGTTTTGCCGCGTCGCGGCGTATGGGCGAGCCCCGACGAGATCGTCGTCACCGTCGGCGCACAGCAGGCGCTTTATCTGCTCGCCGATCTTCTGATGACGCCCGACACCGTCGTTGGCATGGAGGACCCAGGCTATCCCGACGGACGCAATGCATTCGCGAGCCGCGCCGCCCAACTCGTCGCGCTGCCGATCGACGAGAACGGACTCGTGCTTGGACCCGCATTGCACCGCTGCAACTACATCTACGTGACGCCGAGCCATCAATGCCCGACCACCGTCACGATGCCGCTCGAACGTCGCGAAGGCCTGCTCGCTGCAGCACAGGAGCACGACGCGATCGTCATCGAGGACGATTACGAAAGCGAGAATCGCTTCGATGGCGATCCCACGCCCGCGCTCAAAAGTCTCGATCGCAACGATCGCGTGATCTACGTCGGCAGCCTTTCCAAGACCTTTGCGCCGGGGCTTCGCGTCGGCTACGTCGTCGGTCCCGCTGCGCTGATTCGCGAATTGCGCGCGCTGCGCAGGCTTGCGCTGCGTCATCCTTCCGCCTACATCCAGCGGGCGTTCTCGCTGTTCCTCTCGCTCGGCCACTACGACGCGCTGCTCCGGCGCCTCGCGGGCACGTACCGCGAACGCGCAACGGCATTGTCGGCGGCGCTCGCCACGCATCTGCCGCAGGCTCGCTTCGTGCCGATCTCCGGCGGCGCATCGTGCTGGGTCGTCGGCCCGCCGTGGCTCGACGCATCGGAGCTCGCGCGACGCGCGCAAACGCAGGGCGTGCTGATCGAGCCCGGCGAGGTGTTCTTCATGTCCGAGGCCGCGGGACGCAACACGTTCCGTCTCGGCTATTCGTCGATCCCGGTGGATCGCATCGAGCCCGGCATTCGCGTGCTCGGCGAGGTCATGCGCGATATGGCACCTGCGGTTCGCTACGCCTTGTGACGAAACCAAAGTAGGGTCAGAGACCGTCTCTGACGCTACTTTGGCGCCGAATCACGCCGGCGCGGCGCTCCAAGCGCTGGCCCATGCAAATCCCTGAAACTGGTGCTACAGCCGCTTGTCGCGACGGCATACGCTTTCGTCATCATCGGTGCAAGACCAGTTTGGGGTCAGAGACGAAACTCGTGGACGCCGTGGTGTTCGACCGAATCGTTCAATGAGTTTCGTCTCTGACCCCAAACTGGTCCATCGGAATACGAAGGAGAGCAAAGGATGGCGAGCGAGCGCGGCAATGCGGTGACCGAGGCGTTTTTGGAGGCGTTCACCGACGCGTGGAATCGGCACGACATCGACGCGCTGATGGCGGCGATGACCGACGACTGCGTATTCGAGGGCGCGGCGGGCCCGGACGCGTGCGGCACGCGCTACGCGGGTCGCGAGGCCGTCCGCGCCGGTTTTGCACAGGCGTGGAAGACGTTTCCCGACGCGCAGTGGACGAACGGGCGCCATTTCATCTGCGGCGATCGCGGCGTGTCGGAGTGGACGTTCATTGGCACGAAGGCCGACGGCACGCGCATCCACGCCAACGGTTGCGACCTTTTCACGTTCCGCTACGGAAAGATCGCCGTGAAGAACGCGTTTCGCAAGGATCGCCCGCCGCTTCCAGCATCGAGATGAATGCGCCGGACGACATCGTTCGCCAAGGAACACAAGCCATGGACATGAAAGTCACCACACCGGCGCGAGCGCCCTACGATCCGCAATACGATCCGCTCGTCGCGCATGACCCCGGCCACGGCCGCGAGTACGCGCCCACATATTGGGTCGCAACGGCCGGCACGCCGCCACAGGACGACGGCCCGATCACGCATGACACCGACGTCGACGTCGCGATCGTCGGCTCGGGATTCACCGGCCTTTCGACGGCGCTCTTTCTCGCGCGCGAGCACGGCATTCGGGCGACGGTGCTGGAAGCCAATCGCGCCATATGGGGCTGCACGAGCCGCAACGGCGGCCAGGGCCAGAACGCGAGCGGGCGTCTGTATCGCTCGCAATGGATCAAGCGCTGGGGCAAGGACGTCGCGCTCAAGCTCGACGCCGAGATCAGGCGCGGCTTCGAGACGTTCAAGGGACTCGTTGCCGAGTTCGACTGCGATCCGCAACCCGGCGGCCACCTGTACCTCGCGCACCGCGCGAAGAAGATGGCATTTCTCGAGAACGAGGCGCGCGTGATGCGCGACGTATTCGGCTACGACGCGCAGATTCTTTCCGCCGATAGGGTGCGGCGCGAATACGTGAACGACGCCGAAGTCGCCGGCGCGCTGCACGAGCCGGACGGCATCGGCATTCATCCGCTGAAGCTCGCGTTCGGCTATCTCGCGAAGGCGCGCTCGCTCGGCGTCAAGGTGCATCCGTCGAGCCCGGTAATCGACTGGGAAACGCGTAACGGCGTGCATCATCTGCGCACGCCGGGTGGCATCGTGCGTGCGCGCGCCGTGGCGCTGGCGACGGGCGGCTACACGTCGAACGCGCTCAATCCCATCGTCGATGCGCGGCTCATGCCGGTGCTGTCGAACTCGATGGTCACGCGTCCGATGACGCAGCAGGAGATCGACGCGACCAATTTCCGCACCAAGCAGGTGATCACCGACACCCGCACGCTCCGCTTCTACTATCGGCGCCTTCCCGACAATCGCCTGCAGATCGGCAGCCGCAGCGCAGTGACCGGCGCCGATGCGCCGAACGCCCGCCACATGCAGTTGCTGATCGACGGCATGAATCGCAAATTCCCGGCGCTCAAGGGCATCCAGATCGATTTCTCGTGGTGGGGCTGGATCGACGTCTCGCACGACATGATGCCGCGCGTCGTGCAGCCCGATCCGGGCCAGACGATCTACTATGCGTTGGGGTACGGCGGCAACGGCGTGTCGTTCTCCGCGCAGGCCGGACGGCGAATGGCCGAGCGCATCGCCGGCAAGCGCGATCCGGTGTTCGACCTGCCGATCTACGACTCGGCGCTGCCGCTGCCGATCGCGTTCAACAGCGTCGAGTCGCGCGCATTCACGCCGTTCCGCCGCTTCGGACAGCGGATGCTGTATCACTGGTATTACCTGAGGGACGAGATCATTTGAATCGGACGCGCATCGCGCACGATTTCGTAGACAACGCATCGCATCGAAAGAGGAGCAAACGACATGGGCAAGCCCGAAACAGCGCTTCACCGCAGCGTGATCAGCGGACCGACGAAGATGACGCCGTCGGAGGCGTTCGTCGAGACGCTCGTCGCCAACGGCGTCAAGGACGTGTTCGGCATCGTGGGTTCGGCGCTCATGGATGCGCTCGATCTTTTCCCCGCCGCCGGCATTCGCTACATCCCGGTGGTGCACGAGCAGGGCGGCGGCCACATGGCCGATGGCTACTCGCGCGTTTCCGGTCGCCACGGCGTATGCATGGCGCAGAACGGCCCCGGCATCACGAACTTCGTGACGTCGATTGCGGCCGCGTACTGGGCGCATTCACCGGTCGTGATGATCACGCCGGAGGCAGGCAGCATGGGCACCGGACTCGGCGGTTTCCAGGAGACCGACCAGATGCCGATCTTCTCGAAGATCACCAAGTATCAGGTCAATGTCAACAACCCGAAGCGGATGGCCGAGCTGACCGGCCGCGCGTTCGATCGCGCGATGCTCGAAATGGGGCCGACGCAGGTCAACATTCCGCGCGACTTTTTCTATGGCCCCGCCGAATTCGAGATTCCGGAGCCGATCCGCATCGAGCGCGGCCATGGTGGCGAGCAGTCGCTGAACGAAGCCGCCGACATGCTCGCGGCCGCGAAATTCCCGGTGATCGTGTCGGGCGGCGGCGTCGTGATGGCCGACGGCATCGACTCCTGCGTCGCGCTCGCCGAATTGCTCGGCGCGCCGGTCGTCACGAGCTACCTGCACAACGACGCGTTCCCGGCGAATCATCCGCTGTGGTGCGGGCCGCTCGGTTACCAGGGCTCCAAGGCCGGCATGAAGCTCATCTCGAAAGCCGACGTGGTGCTCGCGCTCGGCACGCGCCTCGGGCCGTTCGGCATGCTGCCGCAGCACGGTCTCGACTACTGGCCGAAGAACGCGAAGATCATCCAGATCGATGCCGATCCCAAGATGCTGGGCTTGGTGAAGAAGATCTCCGTGGGCATCTGCGGCGATGCGAAAGCCGCGGCCGAGGCGCTTGCCGCGCGGCTTCGTGGACGCGATCTCGCTGCCAACGCCAACCGCGATTCGCGCGGCGCCGAGATTCGCAACGAGAGGGCCGCGTGGGAAAAGGAATTGAGCGAGTGGAATCACGAGCGCGACCAATACAGCCTCGACATGATCGAGAACGCGAAGGAACTGCATCCGCGGCAGGTGCTGCGCGAGCTCGAGAAGGCGATGCCTGACGACGTGATGGTGTCGACCGACATCGGCAACATCTGCTCGGTCGCGAACAGCTATCTCCGCTTCAAGCGTCCGCGCAGCATGTTCGCGGCGATGAGCTTCGGCAATTGCGGCTATGCGTTTCCGACGATCATCGGCGCGAAGGTCGCCTCACCCGATCGGCCCGCGATCGCGTACGTCGGCGACGGCGCATGGGGGATGAGCTTCGGCGAAATTCTCACCTGCGTCCGCGAGAAGATTCCGGTCACCGGCGTGGTGTTCAACAATCGGCAATGGGGGGCGGAGAAGAAGAACCAGGTCGACTTCTACAGCCGTCGCTTCGTCGGCGTCGATCTCGAGAATCCGAGCTTCGCCGCGATCGGTCGCACGATGGGCGCGGAAGGACGGGTCGTCGACAAGTTGTCCGACGTGGGACCGGCGCTCGCCGAAGCTTGCAAGGCGCAGCAAAACGGGAAGACGACGGTGCTCGAGATCATGGTCACACGCGAGCTCGGCGATCCGTTCCGGCGCGATGCGCTGGCGCTCCCGGTGCGTCACCTGGAAAAGTACAAGCCGACGGCGGCGCGCAAGGGGTGAACGACGACGCACC
>DATFCW010000300.1:0-4023 GCA_035252665.1 Casimicrobiaceae bacterium
CGGCCAGGCCGATGTGCGCGGCGTCGCCGGCGTGTGGAAGGACCTCACCGACAACGTCAACCTCATGGCCGGCAATCTGACGGGCCAGGTCCGCAACATCGCCGAAGTGTCGACGGCGGTCGCCAACGGCGACCTGTCGAAGAAGATCACCGTCGACGTCAAGGGCGAGATCCTCGAGCTCAAGAACACGATCAACACGATGGTCGACCAGTTGAGCTCGTTCGCTTCCGAAGTGACGCGTGTCGCGCGCGAGGTCGGCACCGAAGGCATCCTCGGCGGCCAGGCGAACGTGAAGGGCGTCGCCGGCACGTGGAAGGACTTGACCGATAGCGTGAACTTCATGGCGGGCAACCTGACGAGCCAGGTGCGCGGCTTCGGTCGCGTCGTCACCGCCGTCGCGAATGGCGACCTGCAGCAGAAGCTGACCGTCGAGGCGAAGGGCGAGATCGCGACGATGACCGAGACGATCAACAGCATGATCGACACGCTCGCGACCTTCGCCGATCAGGTGACGACCGTCGCGCGCGAGGTCGGCGTCGAAGGCAAGCTCGGCGGTCAAGCGAAAGTGCCGGGTGCTTCGGGTACTTGGAAGGATTTGACCGAGAACGTGAACCAGCTCGCGGCGAACCTCACGACCCAGGTGCGCGCGATCGCCGAGGTTGCCACGGCCGTGACGCAGGGCGACCTCACCCGTTCGATCACCGTCGAAGCGCGCGGCGAAGTGGCGGCGCTCAAGGACACGACGAACGAGATGATTCGAAACCTGCGCGACACGACGCGCAAGAATACCGAGCAGGACTGGCTGAAAACCAACCTCGCCAAGTTCAGCCGCATGCTTCAAGGTCAGAAGGAGCTCGACACCGTCGCGCGGCTGATCCTCTCCGAGCTCGCGCCGGTCGTCTCGGCGCAGCACGCGCTCTTCTATGTGATGAGCACGCCGGCGGATGCGCCACGGCTTACGCTCGTCGCGAGCTACGGCTCGAAGGGACAAAGCGCGCTCGGTAGTCAGCTCGAGCTCGGTGAAGGACTCGTCGGCCAATGCGCGATCGAGAAGTCGAAGATCCTGCTCACGAACGTGCCGCAGGACTACGTGAAGATCTTCTCGGGTCTCGGCTCGTCGCCGCCGCAGAACATTTTCGTGTTGCCGATCATCTTCGAAAGCCAGGTTAAGGGCGTCCTCGAGCTCGCGTCTTTCGAGCGCTTCAGCCCGACGCACGAGCAGTTCCTCGACCAGTTGACCGAATCGATCGGCATCGTGATCAACACGATCGAAGCGAACATGCGCACCGAGGACCTGCTCGCGCAATCGCAATCGCTCGCGACGGAATTGCAAAGTCGCCAGCAGGAGCTTCAGCAAACGAACCAGGAGCTCGAGGAAAAGGCCGGGCTGCTCGCGCACCAGAACCAGGAAGTCGAGCGCAAGAACATGGAGGTCGAGCAGGCGCGCAAGGCCCTCGAGGAGAAGGCGGAGCAGCTCGCGCTCACGTCGAAGTACAAATCCGAGTTCCTGGCGAACATGTCGCACGAGCTCCGCACGCCGCTCAACAGCCTTCTGATTCTTTCCGACCAGCTATGCAAGAACCCCGGCGGCAACCTGACCGGAAAGCAGGTGGAGTTCGCAAAAACGATCCACGCGTCTGGCAACGACCTGCTGACGCTCATCAACGACATCCTCGATCTATCGAAGATCGAGTCGGGTACGGTCGTCATGGATCCGTCCGACGTGCGCTTCGACGAGCTTTCACGCTATGTCGAACGCACGTTCCGCCACGTCGCCGAGGCGAAGAACGTCGACTTCTTCGTGCGCGTCGATCCGGGTCTGCCGCCGGCAATGTTCACCGACTTGAAGCGCTTGCAGCAGGTGCTGAAGAACCTGCTGTCGAACGCGTTCAAGTTCACGCATCAAGGGAGCGTCACGCTCACGATGGATCGCCTCGCGAGCGGCTGGGATCCCGGGAACGACACGCTGAACCGTGCGTCCAGCGTGATCGCGATTTCGGTGCGGGATACCGGCATCGGCATTCCGCCGGACAAGCAGCAGATCATCTTCGAGGCTTTCCAGCAGGCCGACGGTAGCACGAGCCGCAAGTACGGCGGCACGGGATTGGGCCTCGCGATCAGCCGCGAGCTCACGCGTCTGTTGGGCGGCGAGATTCGACTCGCCAGCGTGCCTCGAAGCGGCAGCACGTTCACGCTGTACCTGCCGATCACGTACACGCCGCCGCGGTCTCTGCGCAAGGTGACGAGCGAGCGTCACGCCGACGCGCCGTCACGCGCGCCAGGTGCGGGCAACGTGGCCCCGGTATCGCGGATCGTCGAGGTGCCGCCGATGCCCATCGGCGACGTGCATTCGCGACGCGCGCCCGTCACGCCACCGCCGGTCCTCGATCTCGACGAGGAAGAGGAGGAGGACGCGGGTGACGATCGTCGCGCGATTACCGCAGGCGACCGGCCGATCCTGATCGTCGAGAACGACTCGAGCTTCGCGCATCTCCTGCTAGAAAGCGCGCGTGCGAAAGGCTTCAAGGGCATTGTCACCGCGTCCGGCGTGTCGGCGCTCGCGCTTGCCGGCGAATACGCGCCGGTCGCGATCACGCTCGACATCTTCCTGCCCGACATCGACGGCTGGCGCGTGCTCTATCGTCTGAAGAACGACGAGCAAACGCGACACATTCCGGTCTCGGTGATTTCCACCGACGAGTCGCGCGAGCGCGCATTCAAATCGGGCGCCTGGGACTTCGTCGCGAAGCCGATGCAAAGCGCCGAGGAGGTCGAGCGCCTGCTCGATCGGCTCTCGGCGTACCTGCAACGGCGACGCTGCCATCTTCTTGCCGTGTCGGGCGACGCGGACAAGCGCCGCTGGTTCGGCGACTATCTCGGCGCCGACGACGTAAAGGTGACGAGCGTGTCGAGCTACGACGCCGCCGCGCGCGCGATGGCGGCCGAGCCGGTCGATTGTGTCGTGCTCGACGCCGCGCTCGATCCGCCACGCGAATCGATGTTCGCGCACGATGGCAACGGCACGGGTGCGCCATCGTCGCTGCCGATCGTCCTGTACGGCGATCGGCACGACATGGCGGAGTTCGACCACTGGGGCAGCTTCGCGAAGCGCGCGGGCGTACGTGAAGTGCGCTCGGCGGAGCGATTGCTCGAGCAGGCGAGCTTCTGCATGCATCGCCAACCGTCGGCGATGCCCGAATCGCATCGCGCGACGCTCGCGAGCTTGCGCGATACGAACGAAGTGCTTCAGGGCAAGAAGGTGATGATCGTCGACGACGACATGCGCAACATCTTCGCGCTGACGTCGCTGCTCGAAGACCGCGGCATGATCATCGAGTCGCACGACAACGGCCGCGACGCGGTGTCGGCCCTGCATCAGCAGCCGGGCGTCGAGGCAATCCTGATGGACATCATGATGCCCGAGATGGATGGCATCGATACGATTCGCGAGATTCGCCAGATACCGGCTTATCGCGATACCCCGATCATCGCGGTCACGGCCAAGGCGATGAAGGGCGATCGCGAGAAGTGCATGGAGGCCGGCGCTTGGGATTACCTGTCGAAGCCGGTCGACACCGAGTTGATGCTGGGTTGTCTGCGAGGATGGTTGTCGCGTTGAGTACTGGATCGGCAACCCCTCACCCCGACCCTCTCCCCAACGGGGAGAGGGAGCCGAGCCTGCGCGAGGCGGGTGAGGGGACCGAGCGCGCAAACATCCTCGTCGTCGACGATCGGCCCGACAAGCTGCTCGTCTATCGCGAGCTGCTCGCGGATCTCGGGCAGAACGTGCATTCCGCATCATCGGGCGATGAGGCGTTGCGCCAAGTCCTCGAACGCGATTTCGCGCTGATCCTGCTCGACGTCAACATGCCGGGACTCGACGGGCTCGAAACGGCGGCGCTGATCCGCAGCCGTCGCAAATCCGCGCATACGCCGATCATTCTCGTCACCGCCGATTATGGCGACGAGTTGCGAATGACCAAGGCATATTCGCTCGGCGCCGTCGATTACATCGCGTCACCA
>DATFCW010000301.1:0-2552 GCA_035252665.1 Casimicrobiaceae bacterium
CCGGCGCCGTTGCCGGCGTTGCGCCTCGCATCATGGGCATGGGTCCCGTACCGGCGACGCGCAAGGCACTGACGCTCGCACGCCTCGATCTTCGCGCGATGGATGTCATCGAGCTCAACGAGGCGTTCGCCGCGCAGGCGCTCGCGGTGACACGCGAGTTGGGGCTAGGCGACGACGATCCGCGGGTCAATCCGAACGGTGGCGCGATCGCGCTCGGCCATCCGCTCGGCGCGAGCGGCGGCCGCCTCGTCGCGACGGCGGTTTATCAATTGCAGAGAACGCGCGGCCGCTACGCGCTTTGCACGATGTGCATCGGCGTGGGGCAGGGGATTGCGCTCGTCATCGAGCGGGTGTGAGGGAACAGACGTGACCCAACCCCTGTTCACGACCGACGCGTTGCGCGCGATTTTCACGCCGAGCGCGCGTCTTTCGCGAATGCTCGAATTCGAAGCCGCGCTCGCGCAAGCCGAGGCAAGCGTCGGCGTCATCCCGAAGCGCGCCGCGGACGTGATCGAACGGCATTGCGACGTCAGCCGCTTCCACGTCGATGCGATCGAAAATGCCGCGCAACGTGCCGGCAATCTCGCCATTCCGATGGTGGCCGCGCTCACGCGAAACGTCGCGCAGGACGACGGCGAAGCGAAAGGATTCGTTCACTACGGCGCGACGAGCCAGGATGCGATCGACACGGGACTCGTGCTGCAGCTTCGCGATGCGCTCGTCGTCATCGACGCCGATCTCACGCGGCTTTCGACGGCGCTTGCCCGACTTTCCCGCGAACACTCGACCACGCCGATCGCGGGTCGCACATGGCTCATGCAGGGGGCGCCGACGACATTCGGCGTCAAGCTTGCGGCGGTCGTGAGCGCGCTCGATCGCGATCGTGATCGGATCGCTTCCGCGCGTGAGCGCGCGCTGGTGCTGCAATTCGGCGGCGCGGTCGGCACGCTCGCCTCGCTCGGCGACAAGGGGCTCGCCGTTGCCGAAGCGTTGGGCGCGCGTCTTGGTCTTCGCTTTCCGGACATGCCGTGGCACACCGAGCGCGATCGCATTTGCGAGATTGCCACGGCACTCGGCGTGATGACCGCGACGCTCGGCAAGCTCGCGCGCGACTTCGCGCTTCTTTCGCAAAGCGAGGTGGGCGAAGCGGCCGAGCCGAGCGCGCCCGGGCGAGGTGGATCGTCGACGATGCCGCAGAAGCGTAATCCGGTCGGAGCATCGATCGCGCTCGCTGCGTCGATTCGTGTGCCCGGCCTCGTCGCGACGATGCTGCAGGCCGCGGTGCAGGAGCACGAGCGAGGCCTCGGCAACTGGCCTGCCGAGTGGGAAACCATGCCGCAGATCGCGATGCTCGTCGGCGGCGCCCTTCGCGCGATGGCCGAAGTAGCCGAAGGCCTCGACATTGACGCGGCGCGGATGGCGGCCAATCTCGATATCACGCAGGGACTGATTTTCGCGGAAGCGGTGCAGATGGCGTTGGCGCCGACACTCGGACGCGACGCCGCACATACCCTCGTCGCGAGCGCCTGTCGGCGTGCTGTCGAAAGACGCGTTCACTTGCGCGACATTCTCGAGCACGAGGCGACGATTGCGCCCGTGCTCGATCGCAAGGCGCTCGATCGACTTTTCGATCCGGCGAACTACATCGGGGAGAGCCGAGCGTTCATCGAGCGCGCACTCGCTCGTCATCGCTGACGATACAAAAAGGCGTCCTGCGTCATGCCATTTGCCGAGCTTCCCGGCGTGCGCCTGCACTATCGCATCGACGGCGAGTCGGAGGCGCCGCCGCTATTGCTCTCGCATGCGCTCGGCGCGTCGCTCGACATGTGGGAGCCGCAGATGGCGGCCTTGTCGGCGCGCTTTCACGTGGTCCGCTACGATCAGCGCGGTCATGGCCGATCGGAGGCGCCGCGCGGCCCGTGGTCGATCGAAATGCTCGCGCAGGACGCGATCGACCTCCTCGACAGCCTCTCGATTCCAAACGCACATTTTTGCGGACTATCGATGGGCGGCCAGGTGGGCATCTGGCTTGGCATCAACGCGCCCGATCGCCTCGATCGGCTCGTTCTCGCGAACACGGCCGCGAGGATCGGCACCGGCGAGCTCTGGAACGCGCGGATCGGCGCGGTTCGCGCAGGCGGCACGGCATCGATCGCGCCGGCGGTGCTGACGCGCTGGTTTTCGCAGGCGCTGATGGAACAGCCGACGCCGATCGTCGCCAGGATGCGTGCGACGTTCGAGGCGATGTCGATCGAGGCGTATGCATCGGCATGCGCGGCCGTGCGCGACATGGATCTGCGCCACGCGCTCCGGCGCATTCATGCGCCGACCCTCGTCATCGGCGGCAGCGACGACGTTTCGACGCCGCCCGAGGAGGTGCGCTACACCGCCGATCACGTGGAAAACGCACGCTACGTCGAGTTGCAATCCTCGCACTTCTCGAACATCCTGTCGGCGCCGGCATTCACGCAGGCCGTGGTGCAATTCCTCACGGGCAGACATTGATGGACGAAAAGAAGCGTTACGAGGATGGCCTCTCGGTGCGTCGCGCC
>DATFCW010000302.1:0-4246 GCA_035252665.1 Casimicrobiaceae bacterium
GAGTTGCGACCGGAAGAGGTCGACCTGACGCGCGAACGCGGTGGAAAGCACGTCGTCCGCGCCCGGCCGCACGATGACGTACCGCACCCCGAACGTTGCGAGCAGCCGGCCGCCCGACTCGGTTTCGTTGGATGCGATCGCTGCAACGGCGCGACGAAGGTCCGTTGCGGACTCACCGGCCGGCCGCTCGAGGAATTGCAACATCGTCTGACCCGACGGCCCCGTCAACGCGACGGACGGCGACGCGGATGTGCCATCGATCCACGCGATGCGGAACGCGCCTTGTTGGGCAGCCTGCTCGGGCAGGAACGACGGCAAGAGCGAGTCGGCAGGCACGAGACCGGGATGGTCGCCGCGCGCGATCCATCCGGCCGACGCGGCGATCTGCACGAGAAGGACGACGCCCGCGACGCCGACCACGATGTGCGCGAGACCGAATGCGCGCGCGCGCAATCGCGACGCTGCAGCGTCGAACCCGACACCCGCGAGCACCGCCCAGGCGACCGCTGCGCCGATCAACGGCAGCTCGGGGCGCGGTGCGATCCACGGCGCGCCGCGCGCGACCGCCCACGCGACGCCGATCGAGATCACCGCGAGGCTTGCGAAGATGATCGCAGGGCGCCGGCGCTCGGCGGGAGACGCAACCAGCCCCGCGATGCCGGCAACGGGAAGCCCGAACGCGACCGCGATCGGCAGCGCTCGGATCGGACCCGCCGACAATCCGAGGATGTCGGTCATCGTTCTAACCGGGTCGGTGCCCCCTGCACCGAGCGGCGATCCGGGACGGAACAGCTCGACGCTCCACGGCAAGAGCAAAACGAGGGTCGACACGATCACGATCCCTGTCGTCTTAACGACGTCGCCGGCGGTCGTCTTCTTCGTGCCCGCGCACAGTGCCGCGATCGCGATGCCCGCGCCACCGAAGAAGACGATCGACCACGGGGCGAGCGACGTCGCAACCGCGAGGCACGCGATGCCGGTCGCGACTCCGCGCCATCCCCGCGTGGGCGCGATGCCCGACGCGCGCACCAGCGGTATCAATATTGCAGGCGCGAGAGCGGCGAGGACGAGATCGGGAAGGCGTCCGCCGCCGAACGCGCCGAGCATCAACGGCGAAACGGTGTACGCGACGACGGCGAGCCGCCGCCCGGGGTCCTTCAACCCCAGCGCGAGGCCGAGCCGATGCATCGACAGCGCGCCGACGAGCGGCAAGCCGAGCACGAGCACGTGCTGCGCCAGCCACCCGCTCCCGAACGTGATGAACGAAAAGATCCCGAGGATCACGAGCGCCGGCGTCGCCGGGCCGGCACCGCCGGCGGCGGGCCCACGCCATCCGGACGCGAACTGCGTGAAGAACGAGCGCATGCTGCTCGGGAAGGGCAGAAGGTCGGTGCCGGCGAGCTGCTGCGAGCCGAACAGCGTGCGAGAGCCGATGAGCCCGAGCACGAGCGCAAGCACGACGAGCGCACCCACCGGATGCTCGCGCACGTGATCTGCAAGCGTCGGGCGCTGCCGCTCGATCTCATCTTCTTCGACTTCGTCGACCTCGCCGACGACGCGCTCGACCGCGCGCTCGAACTGCGCGCGCAATCGGGTTGCGCCGTGCCGCATCAGATCGATGACGACGGCGTCGTGCTCGGTGCGGTTGCGTTGCGCGCGGGCGCGCGCCCGCAACGTCGACGGCAGGTGTGCGACGTTCCATTGCAACGCCTGCAGCGTCTGAACCGCGGACGAGCGGCGTCCGGTGACGAAGTACAACAGCGAATTGACGAGTGTCGTGAGGATCGTGACGGGCAGTGCAATCGCGAGCCGCGGGATGCTGTAATTCTTGATCACCGTCGCGATCATGTTGCGCTCGGAGAAGTAGCGTGACCGGCCGTGGACCGGTGAATTGCGCAGATCGCGCTGCAATGCCGACGCGTGACGCGCGACCGCGTTGGGGTCGACGACGGTCTTGTAGCCGGCGATGCGCGCGCGCCAGCTGAGATCGTAATCGTCTCGCAACGCCACGTAACGGGGATCGAAGAGCCCGATCTTCTCGACGAGCTCGCGCGCGACCAACAACGCGGCACTCGTCGCGAACAGCACTTCCTCCACTCGCTCGTGCTGCCCCTGGTCGATATCGCCGCGCTCGACACGAGGGACGGCGCGCCCGTACCGGTCGGTGGTCTGCCCGAAGTCTTGGAGCAGCGAGGGGTCGTCCCACTCGAGCAGCTTCGCGCCGACGATGCCGGCGCCGGTCGATCGCATCGTGTTCACCATCGAATCGACCGCGCCCGGCAAGAGCGCCGCGTCGTCGTGCAAGAGCAAGAACGCATCTGCATCGAGACGTCGCTCAGCGGCGATCTTCAAGCCGGCGGCGAGCGCGCGCCCGTAACCGATGCGGCGTTCGAGCGACACGATGCGGCGCACGCCGAAGGCCTTGCCGAGGATGGCGCCCGAGCCGTCGCCCGAGGCGTTGTCGACCGCAAGAACCTTGATAGGCCGGTACTGCTGCGCACGAAGTCCCTTGAGGACATCCGGAAGCCAAACGGCTCCATCGGAAGCAACGAGCAATACCAATATCGATGGTTTTTCAGGGAGCTCCATGAGCCGCGCGAGCCTACCAAGCGCCGTCGAACGGCTGCCAACTGCTCGTTTTCAGCGCCGATCGCGCGGGATCTCACAGACCGAGAAAAGAACTGAGGCCTTGCCAGGCGGGCAAGGCCTCAGACGTACGAGGGCGATTTACTTCTTCTTCGCCCGACGGCGCCTGCGAGCCGGCTTCTTTGCGGCTGCCTTCTTCGCTGGCTTCCGCTTTGCAGCCTTCTTCCGCGTTGTCTTCTTCGCGGTTGCTCTCTTCGCCGTCTTGCGCCGCTTCGGAGCTGCCTTGCGGGCAGTCTTCTTCGCAGCCGACGTGCGCTTCTTCGCAGCGCGCTTCTTAGCCGGCTTCTTTGCGGCCCGACGCTTCTTGGCTGGCATAGGGTGTCACCCCCTCTCCATCCTTGGTAGGAAGGCTTAGGACGCGAGCTTCTTCAAACGACGGCGTTCCCGTTCGGAAAGGCCGCCCCAGATCCCGAAACGCTCGTCGTTCGCGAGCGCGTAGTCGAGACACTCACGCTGCACCGTGCATTGCGCGCAGATGCGCTTGGCTTCGCGCGAAGATCCACCCTTCTCGGGGAAGAAGACATCGGGATCCACGTACGCGCAGAGCGCTTGCTCTTGCCACGGCAACCGCTCGTCATCGGCGAACCGTTGCAACTCGCTCCCCCGTTCTGTTGCAGCTTCGCTGCAACTCACCGCCGCTCGTTCGCGGCCCCTCACCACCGCGCAACAACAAGCATGTCTAATACGACAACTGTAATTACGCTGCTGTAATTCTAGGAATATGAACCCCCAGGTCAAGCCCTGGGGCAACTTTTTTGCCAACGACGAAAACGGCGATCGCGCGCGCGGATCGAGTCGTCGAAAAGCGTTCGGCGGGTCCTTTGCAGGACCCGCCGATCGTTGGGGGGAGAGGTTGCGCTTGGCGCGCACTTGATTGTTCGTCTCGGATGCGCGCGAAGCACATGACTACCGCTGATGGATTCGTCGTAGTACCGACGAGCTAACAGCTGCGCGAGTTATCCACAGGCGTTCTCGTCGCATACATGCAGGTCAGACGGCATATCGATCATGGACCGTTCGCGATCCGATCGACGACGTGATCACCATCGTCGCCGTTCGATGCGCGCGCGACGCGACATCGATCATCACTCACCAACGAGATCGTGGCATCGCAACGACGACGCGCGCGAACGATCTGAATGTCGTCACGCGCGCGTTGCATCGCGAGCGGATGTCGAAGCGAAAACGTGCGCGCGCGACGTGCGACGCGAGGCTGCTCGAAAAAAAAATTTTGCCGCGGAGGCGTTCAGGCGCCCGTTTCGGCCCCGTTCGGCGCTTCGGCAGCCTTCTCAGCGCTGGGCGACTCGGACGCCGGCGCCGGGCTCTGATCGGGCGTCGAGTCGCTCGGTTTCGTGTCGCGCGATGCGTTCGGTTCGGTGTCGACCGGCGCGACGTTCGCCTCCGGTGGCTGCGCGCGCGGTGCGGGCTTGGCCGGCTTCGCCTTCGGCTTGGGCTTCGGCTTGGGCTTGGGTTTCGGCTTCACGTCCGACATCGGTCGAGCAGCATCCTCGGCACGCTCAGGTTTCGGTGCCGGCTTCGGTTTCGCTTTCGGTTTCGGCTTGGGTTTCGGCTTCGCCTTCGCGTTCGGCTTCGGTTGCGC
>DATFCW010000303.1:0-2781 GCA_035252665.1 Casimicrobiaceae bacterium
AGATCCGTTTCGTGGTATTCGATGATCGGCAATTGTGCGAACACCTCGGAAAATTGCGGTCCGGCGATGCGCGTATGAAGGAACGGCACGTGGTACGGGTCCATCGAGTTCTCGCTCACCTGCTGCCAGTTGCAAGGCGAGTGAATGACGTACGGGACCATCCGGTCGTCGGGGAGCGCCATCGTATCGAAGATCGGAAACTCGGGCTTCGCCTCGGGCGGGCCGAGGTAGGCGAAGATCACGTCCTTGTATTCGACGACCGGGTATGAACCCTGACAGAACCGGTGCCGGTGCGGGCTCGACGCGGGCTCGCCGGGCGTTTCGAGAATCGTGCCGTCGTTCGCGAACATCCAGCCGTGGTAGCAGCAGCGAATGCCGTGCTCGGCGACGATGCCGAACTCGAGCGATGCGCCGCGGTGCGCGCAATGCCGATGCAGAAGTCCGAGATCGCCGGAGAGGTCGCGGTAGAGGACGAGATCCTCGCCAAGGATGCGGATGGCGAGCGGACGCTTGCCGAGCTGCGAGGAGAGCAGGATCGGATGCCAGAACCGCCGCAGATACTCGCCGCACGGCGTGCCGGGTCCCACGCGCGCCGTGAGCTCCTCGATGGGCCGATCCTTTCGTTGATGGTAGCCGCCGAATCGGATCGGCTTCGCGATTTGTCCGTTATCGGTCAATGCCGTCTCCTTCGAGCGATCGCGCCTTTTCCGACTATAGTCAATGACGCGGGAGACGCTATATAGCATCGCGCGGTGATAAGTGCGCACGCAGATCTTTTATTAGCGCGACTAATGGTCGGCATCGACCTCGGCGCGCCTCGCACAAACTCATTCAGGAAAATGCGGCTCCGGCACCACGATCTGGTCGCGCAGCCCCGGCAGCATCGCCGCGATCTCGTCGCCGATCGGTCCCGCAAGCACCTCGCGCGCCGTGGCGGCGAGCCTTCGCGTCAGATCGTCGATCTCGCCGCGCCGCGACACCATGACGAGCTCGCGATAGAACGGCTCGCCGGGAAACGGCAGCACGCGGATCGCATCGAGCAGGTTTCGCGAACGGAGCAGCGCGAGCGGCGTGCCGATCGTCCAGCCGATGCCGGCCGCGACCATCGCGAGCAGCTTGTCGGAGCTGTCGACCGATACGCGTCGCGAAAGCTGCACGTTCATTCGATGGAACTGCGCGTCGATCCTGCTCGCCAAGTACGACGGCGGGTGGTAGCGAACCATCGGTCGGCTTCGCGCGAGCGCCGCGAGATCATCGGTCGGCACGTCCCAACCGGGGCCGTTCGGCAAAAGCAGCACGTTCGGCTCGCGCAGCAGCGGAATGCGCGTGAGACGCGCCTCGTCGGCGAATGCATCGTTCGCGACGACCACGTCGAATCGACGCTCGTTCAGCGCGTCGCGCAGCCGCGGCGTCAGATCGGACCAAAGCGACAGGTTGACCGACTCGTTCAGCATGCTGCGGATCAGAGCCGGGCCGACCGCGATCGCGAACGAATCGACCATGCCGATGCGCAATTCGGCAAGCTTCGCCTTGCCGTGCTCGCGAACGAGCGACGTCAGCGCGACTGCGTCGTCGAATAGGCGCGAAGCGCGATCGCGCATCAGCTCCCCCGACGGCGTGAGCGACACGACGCGCGCGCCGCGATTGATCAGCACGACGCCGAGATCATCCTCGAGCTGGCGTATCGCCTGCGAGATCGCCGATTGCGTCTTGTTGAGTCGTTTCGCGGCCGCCGTGAAGCTTCCCGTGTCGGCAACGGCGAGAAACGCTTCCAGGCTGCGCAAGTCGACCACCCGTCCGTCCTCGATTCCCTCTACGCCTGCCCGCTCACTCGCTTCACGAGCTCCGGCCTGCGGATCTTGCCCGTCGGCGTCATCGGAAAGTCGCTCATCACGACGAGCGCTTCCGGAAGCTTGTAATCGGCGACGCGGCCTTTCAGGAACGACACGACCTCGTCGAGCGTCAGCGTCGCACCCTCCTTCACGATCGCGCACAGGCAATTCTTCTCGCCGAGCCGAGGATCCGGCGCGCCGACGATCGCCGCCTGCATGATCTTCGGATGCTGGTAGAGAAGCTCCTCGATCTCGCGCGGGAAATACTTCTTGCCGCCACGGTTGACGATCTCCTTCTTGCGGCCGGCGATGCGCACGTTGCCTTCGGCATCGGCGAAGCAACCCAGGTCGCCGGTGCGAAACCAGCCATCCGCGGTGAAGCTGTCGCGATTCGCCGTCGGATTGTCCAGATAGCCCATGTGCACCGAAGGGCCGACGGCGCCGATCTCGCCGACCTCGCCGTACGGCACGTCGTGTCCGTCGTCATCGATCATCCGAAGTCCCATCGAATCGACGCAGCGTCCGACCGTGCCGTTCACCTTCAGCGGATCGTCGGTCAGGCGCGTGAATGCGTGGTAGCCCGTTTCGAGCATCCCGTAGAGCTCGAGCAACTTCGCATGCGGCACCGCCGCCTGGAACGCCTTGATCGTCTCCACGGCTGCCGATGCGCCGCCGGTGATGACGATCCGAAGCGACGACAGATCGTGCTTCGCGAGCGCTGGCGAATTCAGCATCGCGACGATCGACGCCGGCGCCGTCGGAATGTAGGTGACCCGCTCCTTCTCGATGAGCTCGAGCGCGGCATCGGCCGAGAAGCGCTCCATGAGCACGACGCGCGCGCCTGCCATTGCCGCCTGCACGAGCGTCATGTAGCCCCAGTTCAATCCGACGGGAAGGTAGTCGAGCATCACGTCGCGCTCGGTTACCGCAAGCTCGGTGTTGAACGTTT
>DATFCW010000304.1:0-5610 GCA_035252665.1 Casimicrobiaceae bacterium
CCTATCCCCAGTTTTCGCCCGATCGCTATCGCGACTACTCGCAGCCGTGGTTTCGCACGCACCGAAGCGTTCGCGGCGGCTCCTTCGTCACGCAACCCCGAATGATGCATCCGCGATACCGCAACTTCTACTTGCCGCATCGCAATGACGTCTTCGTCGGGTTCCGGACTTGCGAAGATCGACGATGCCTGACGATTACGACCGTTTGATCATTGGGTTTCGTGTCAGTGGCGGTGCCGATGATGCAGGTCGGGATAGTGCGGATGCATATGCATGATCGGCTCGTGCTCGTGGAAATGGGTATGCGGCTCGCGACCATCCCACTCGAAGTCGTGCGCGTGCCGATGATGCTCGTCGTGGACATGCGAGTGCGTGTGGCGCAAAGCATCATGGCCGTGAAGATGCGAATGCCGTTCGCTCACATGCAGCCACGCGCCGAATGCCATCAACGTCCCTGCCAGGATCAATCGCGAGCTGACCACCTCCTGGCCGAGCGTTACGCCGAGCACTGCGCCGAAGAACGGCGCTACCGAAAAGTAGGCAGCCGAGCGCGCGGCGCCGAGATGGCGTAACGCCAGAACATACAGTACGAGGCTGACGCCGTAACTGAAAAACCCGACCCCGGCTGCAGTGGCAAGCATTGCAAAGCGCGGAAAGTGGTTGCCGAATCCAAGCGCGAGGGCCAGATTGATCGTGCCCGCGATGACGCCCTTGAGCGCCGCGATGGCGACGGCATCGCCTCCCGACGCCTTGCGTGTGAGGTTGTTGTCGAGCGCCCAGCAGAAGCAGGCACCGACGATGAGTGCAATGCCCAGCGGCGAGGTCGGTAATGTCGTTGGCACCCACACGAGGGCGAGTCCACCAGCAACGATGGCAGCCATGCCGAGCACGATGCGTCGATCGAAGTTCTCGCGGAACATGAACCAGGCAAGAAGCGCCGTGAGCACGCCTTCGAGATTCAGCAATAGCGAGGCAGTCGAAGCCCCGGTTCGCGCGAGTCCGACCAGGAGCGCGATTGGGCCGAGCACGCCACCGAAGGCAAAGGCGCCGATCAGCCAACGCCAATCTCGCGCCTCGGCAACAACGATCGTCGGCGATCGAATTGCTCGCGCGGCAGCGAAAACGAGCAAGCCGACGCCGGACGAGGCATAGAGCAATCCGGCAAGCATGAGTGGCGCCGCTTCGCCGAGCAGCAGCTTCGCGAGTGGCGTGCTGACGCCGAACAGGACCGCCGAAGCGAGCGCATACGCGATTGCGCGGTTCACGAGCATCCGATTCGCGACGCGTGCATCAGCGCTGCATGCGCATGACCTGATACATCGACATCATGTTGTGGTTCAGATGATCCATGATCCAAAGCGAGCCCGCGACGATCAGGATCACGATCAGCACGCCGAACGCAAGCGCCAGTGCATTGTTCGTGTTGTCCGGCGCAGTCGTCAGGTGCAGGAAGAAAACGAGGTGAACGCCGATTTGCGCGATTGCCAGCACGACGAGCGCAATCGGAATGGCTGCGCGCCAGACGAGCGGCGTGCCGAGCGTGTAGAACGACGCGACGGTCAGCACGATCGATAGCGCCAGGCCCACGAGATAACCCGCGATCGCGACGCCGGTCCTCGATTCGGCGGGTTCGGCGATCCCCGGTGCGAGGTCATCCTCGTCGCGCCGCGCGTCGCGCGTTTGATCGCGTTCCGTCATCGACCAAGCCCGATCAGATAGACGACGGTGAATATTGCGACCCAGATAATGTCGAGCGTGTGCCAGAAGAGGCTGAAGCACAGCAGGCGACGCAGGACGTCGGCGCGGAAGCCCTTGAAGAGCAGCTGCGCCATCATCGTGCCGATCCAGAGGACGCCGGCGCTTACGTGCAGTCCGTGGCATCCAACGAGCGCGAAGAACGACGAAAGAAACGCGCTGCGCTGCGGGCCCGCGCCCTGCACGATCATGTGCGTGAAGTCGGATCCCTCGAGGAACAGAAACGCGACGCCGAGCAACCCGGTGACGAGCAACGCCACCTGCGTCCATAGCGTGTTCCGTGCGCGCGTTGCCACCGCCGACATGCCGCACGTGAAGCTCGAAAGGAGCAGGCACGCAGTTTCCACGGCGACGCGGTGCGGGTCGAAGAGATCGCGCCCTGCCGGCCCGCCGGCCGTCGCCGTTTGCAACACCGCGTGCGCTGCGAAGAAGCACGAGAACATCACGATGTCGCTCAGCAGGAAGATCCAGAATCCGTATCCGATGATGACGCGCTTGGATGCCGGGCCGCCTTCCCCGTGTCCCGTCGCGTCGCGCGGTTTCGCATCGGCGCGCGCGCGGCCGATTCGGTAGGGGTCGGCATTGCCGACGAAAGTCGCGGCGTTCGCGCTCATCGAATCGAACGCTGTTTGAAGAATGCGGTCGAGCGTGTCATGCCGCGGTCGCTTCCTCGTCTTCGGGATGTCGCGCGAGCCATGCAGCACGCGCGTGGCGGCTTTCGCGATCTAGACGAGCGACGACGCCGGCAGGAATGACTTTCACCGGGACGTCGCGCCACGCGAACCAGACGAACACCGCATACGCGGCGGCGACGCCAACGCCCATGAGCCACCAGATGTGCCAGATCAGCGCAAAGCCGGTCAGCGTCGCGAAAAACGCCGTGATGAAGCCGGTGGGGCTGTTGCGGGGCAACTCGATGGGCTCGTAATGACGTGCATCCGAGAGTTGTTGCGTTTCGATCGCACGTCGCTTGATCTGCCAGTAAGGCTCGGTGCCGTGCACTTGCGGAAGCACCGGAAAGTTGTAGGCCGGAGGCGGCGACGAAGTCGCCCATTCGAGGGAGCGGCCGTCCCACGGATCGCCGATCTCGCTGCGAAGCCTCGTGTGGTGTCGGATGCTGACGACGAGTTGTATCACCTGGCACGCAGCGCTCGCGGCCATGATGACGATGCCCACCGCGGCGATCAGCATCCACGGTCGCCACATCGCGACGTCGTAGTGCTGCAAACGTCTCGTCATGCCGAGAAGACCAGCGACGTACAGCGGCATGAATACGACATAGAAGCCCAGGAATCCCAGCCAAAACACCGCTTTGCCCCAGCCTTCGTGCAGCGTGAAGCCAAACGCTTTGGGGAACCAGAACGTGATGCCGGCGAACGCCGCAAACAGCACGCCGCCGATGATGACGTTGTGAAAATGCGCGACCAGGAAGAGGCTGTTGTGGAGGACGAAGTCCGCGGGAGGTACGGCGAGCAGCACGCCTGTCATCCCGCCGATGACGAACGTGAAGATGAAGCCGATCGACCACAGCATTGGCGTCGCAAATCGAAGCCGTCCACCGTACATCGTGAAGATCCAGTTGTAGATCTTGATGCCGGTCGCCACCGCGATCAGGCTCGTCGCGATGCCGAACACGGCGTTGACGTTCGCACCGGCGCCCATCGTGAAGAAATGATGGAGCCACACCATGAAGGAGATCAGGCAGATCGCCATCGTCGCGACGACCATCGACCGATAACCGAAGAGCGGCTTGTTGGAAAATGCCGAGAAGGTCTCCGAGAAGATGCCGAAGGCGGGCAGCACGAGGATGTACACCTCCGGATGTCCCCACGCCCAGATGAGGTTGATGAACATCATCATGTTGCCGCCGGCGGTGTCGGTGAAGAAGTGAAAGCCGAGATAGCGGTCGAGCGCCAGCATCGCGAGCGTTGCCGTGAGCACCGGAAACGCCGCAACGATCAGCAGATTCGCGGCAAGCGCCGTCCATGTGTACATCGACATGCGCGTGTAGCTCATGCCGGGCGCGCGGATTTTGAGGATCGTCGTGACGAAATTGATGCCGGTCATCAACGTGCCGATCCCCGAGATCAATAGCGACCACAGGTAGTAGTCGACGCCGACGCCGGGCGAATAGCGAAGCTCGGATAGCGGCGGATAGGCGACCCATCCGGTTCGCGCAAACTCGCCGACGACGAGCGAGACATTGATGAGAAGCGCGCCGGTGGCAGTGAGCCAGAAGCTCGTCGAGTTGAGCGTCGGAAACGCGACGTCGCGCACGCCGAGTTGCAGCGGAATCACGAAGTTCATGAGGCCGATCATCAGCGGCATCGCCGCAAAGAAGATCATGATCGTGCCGTGCGCGGTGAAGATTTGGTCGTAGTGGTCGGGCGGCAGATAGCCGGGCGCGTGAAACGCGAACGCCTGCTGCGAACGCATCATCACCGCGTCGATGAATCCGCGCAGCAGCATCACCATGCCGAGCATCGTGTACATGACGCCGATGCGCTTGTGGTCGACGCTCGTGATCCATTCGCGCCAAAGATACGGCAGGTGACCCTTGATCACGATCCACGCGATCACCGCCAGGAAGATGAAAATCACCGTAGCGCCAGCCGTGAGCGGGATCGGCTGATCCCAGGGAATCGCGTTCCAGGTCAGTTTTCCGAGCATGTGTGTATATCAGCGGCGCCGGGCCGCCCCAAGCGCTGACTGCGGCCCCTCCGGGGGGCAGCGAGCGGAGCGAGCGTGGGGTCCTTCATTGACGTGATTCGGGATGCACCTGTACGCCGCCGCGCCCATGTTGCGGACCGTTGCCCGGCGAAATCTCCTGCGTGACCACCGCCTCGAACAGCTTCGGCTCGACGCCGCGATACGTGAACGGTTGCACGCCAAGACTTTGTCGGGCCAGTGCCTCGTACGCAGCCCGATCGAGCACGTTGCCCGCCTGGCGCGTCTCGGTCAGCCATTGCTCGAAGCGATCCTGCGGCACGGCGCGCAGCACGAAGTTCATGCCTGAGAAGCCGTCTCCGCTGAACTGCGTCGATTCGCCGTAGTAGGCGCCGGGGTGATCCGCCTGCAAATGGAGCTGCGTCACCATGCCGTTCATCGTCGCGATCATGCTGCCGAGTTGCGGAACGAAGAACGCATTCATCACGCTCGCCGACGTCAACGAGAAATGCACCGGCACGCCGACGGGAACGACGAGCTCGTTCACTGCCGCGACACCCTGATCCGGATAGATGAAAAGCCATTTCCAGTCGAGCGAAACGACCTGCACGTCCAGCGGCTTGGTCGATGAGGCAATCGGCCGATAGGGATCGAGCCGATACGCGCCGATCCAGATGATGCCGCCCAGGAAGATGACCACCAGCAACGGCATCGACCATACGAGGAGCTCGATGCGTCCCGAATACGCCCAATGCGGCAGGCGGCGGGCGCGCGGATTCGATTCGCGGAACCACCACGCGAAGACCAATGCGGCGACGATGGTCGGCACGACGATCACGAGCATGACCGTGAGTGCGTTCAGCGTGATCTGCCGGTTCGCCGCGCCCACCGGACCTTGCGGGTCCATCACGCCGTGCGAACAGCCGGCGACCAGCAACGCCAGCGACGCGCTCAATGGCGCTCGCACGTATCGCGATGGCGGAAACTTCACGGCGCAAGAACTCAATCGATCGTCACGTCGACGTGTCCCTTGGTGTCGACATGCTCGACAACGATGTCACCACGATCGTTTCGCTTGAACGTGATGTCGACGCTCGCGTCGCCGACACGCAGTTGTCGAAGCGCCAGCGCATGAATCCAATCGGGGAGTACGGGGTGCGAAATGTGAAGCGCATGTTCGAAACCTTC
>DATFCW010000305.1:0-5387 GCA_035252665.1 Casimicrobiaceae bacterium
ATTCCTGCGGGCGGCAGGAATCGCAAAGCTCGACGCGCTCGTCGTGAGCCACGCGGACACCGATCATTCCGGCGGCGGGCTCTCGATTCTGCATGGCGTGCCGGTGGTCGGGCTCGTCTCGTCGCTGCCGGCCGATCATCCGATCGTGCGGGCCGCGCTCGACAAGGCGAAGCGGTGCGTCGCGGGCATGCGCTGGACATGGGACGGGGTCGCATTCGAATTCGTGCATCCGGCATCAGCGGCGTATAGCGAAGCCACGCGCAAGACCAACGATTTGTCGTGCGTGCTTCGCGTCACGTCGAGCGGCGGCAGCGCGTTGCTGACCGGTGATGTCGAGGCGCCGTCCGAAGGCGAGATGCTCGCCCGCGATGCGAACCTGCAGGCCGAAGTGCTGATCGTGCCGCATCACGGCTCGCGCACATCGTCGACGCCCGCATTCATCGCCGCGGTTGCGCCACGTTATGCGCTGATCGCTGCCGGCTATCGCAACCGGTTTCGCCACCCGCGGCCGGAGATCGTCGCGCGTTATGTCGATGCAGGCGCAGCCCGCTTGCGCACGGATCTGCAGGGTGCGATTACGTTGACGCTCGTCGATACGGCACCCATTGAACCGATCGCCGAACGCGAGCGCAACCGACGTTACTGGTACGACGACGCGCGGCCACCGTAGCGAGACTCGTGCTCGTGAGCCTTGATCAGGCGACGTAGCGCCCGAGACGCACCGCCGTTTCGCCCTGCCTCGGCCGTCGCGTCGGCATGATGAGCACGCACTCGTCGTAGGGCGTGCGGATGTCGCGCTGGCCGTCGCGCGCGAGCAGCGTGCCCGCGTGGGCGATCGTCATCATTCCGTGCACAGGAACGGCGAACGCGAAGGAGGCGCTTTCGATGGTGATGACGTCGGTGATCTCGATCACCCGCTGCGCCGGCGGCTGCGTCGCGTCGATGTGGCGGTCGGCGAATTCGCGCTCGAGCACGTCGAAATGACGCAGGAACCGCAACGTGCATTGCTGCGCCACGCTCGGCGAGCGCTTTTCCCAGTGCTGGCCGCACTCGACGAGCAGCGCGTTGCGCTGGTCCGCCGGATCGTCGAAGCCATCGTAGTCGCGAAGCCGCCGTCCTGCGCGATGCCCGGCGTCGACGACGATGTATTGCGGAATGCCGATCGCGCGCGCGAGCTCGACCCCTTTGCCGTGGCGGCCGGCCAACGCGAGCGCCGGGCATGGATCGGTCATCGAGTGCAGGTCGAGCAGGAAATCGGTCTCGTCGTAGAGTGGGCGAAGCTCTCGTGCACGGGCGAGCTCGCGCGAGCGACGACTCCCGTCGAGCACGTCCTTGTCCCACACGCGGTTCAGATCCTCGTCGATGCAGCGCGCTGCGTACGGATCGGACACATCGAAGGAATCGTACGCGGCCGCGTTGGCGAAGATCAGCGTCAGCGTTCCGCGCGTCGGGCGCACGCGCTTTCGCAGCAGCCAGTCGATCGCCGTCGCGCCGCATACTTCGTTGCCGTGCGTCAACGCCTGGATCGTCACGCGCGGCCCCGGCTGGGGGGCTTCGAATCGCCATGCGTACGGAATGCCCGTGTTCCCCTCGCCCCACGGCGCGATGTCGGGAAAGCCGACCTCGATGCGCGGCATGGGATCGCTGCCACCCTTCGCGCCGCGCTGGCCGATGTCCGCGCGAGGAAGATCATGCGACACAGACGTGCTCCGCCAGCTTTCGCATGAACGCCTCGCACTGCGCGAGCTGCGAAAGCCGCACCCATTCGTTCGGCTGGTGCGCCTGCTCGATGTGACCGGGCCCGCAGATCACCGCGGGCATCGAGGCCGCGTGGAAAAGCGCCGCTTCGCTTCCGAATGACACCTTGTGCGCGACATCGGAGTCGAGACACGCGCGGCAGAGCTCGACCATCGGATTTTTGCCGGCGTTGTCGAAGCCGGGCGCGTCGGTCAATGCGTCGAGCGCGATGTACGTGTCCGATGCGACCGCCTGCATCGCGGGCACGAGCGAGTCGGCGTGCGCGCGAAGCTCCGAGAAGAGCGCGTCGGCATCGTCCTGCGGCAGATGACGGATCTCGAACTCGAATGCGCAATCGCGCGGCACGATATTGAGCGCCGTGCCGCCACGCATGACGCCGACGTGCATCGTCGTGTAAGGCACGTCGTACGCCGCGTCATGTCCGTGTCCGTCGCGTAGTTGCCGGCCGCGCTTCGCAATCCATGCGACGAGCTCCGCGGCGATTTGCACGGCGTTGACGCCCTGCGGTGTCAGCGACGAATGCGCTTCGTGGCCCCGCACGCGGCAGCGCCATGTCTTGCGTCCCTTGTTGGCGACGACGAGTTGCATGCCGGTCGGCTCGCCGACGATGCAGCCGGTCGGCTGCAAGCCACGCGCAACGACGTCGGCGATCAGGCGCCGCACGCCGATGCAGCCGACCTCCTCGTCGTACGAGAGCGCGAAATGCAGCGGGCGCGCGAGTCCCCGATGCACGAAGTGCGGCACGTACGCAAGCGCGATCGCCGAAAAGCTCTTCATGTCGGTGACGCCGCGGCCGTGCAGCCGGTCGCCGACGAGCGTCGCCTCGAACGGATTCGTGTCCCACGGTTGCCCATCGACGGGAACGACGTCCGTATGGCCGGAGAGCACGATGCCGCCGCGCGTCGCGTTGCCGTCGCGCGCGGGAAGCGTTGCGAAGAGATTCGCCTTGCGCCGCTCGTCGTCGTAGGTGAGCGCCGTGATCGCGCCGTATCGTTCGAGGTAACCGCGCGCCCATTCGATGAGCTCGAGGTTCGAGTCACGACTCACCGTCGGAAATGCGACCAGCCGGCGGATCAGATCAAAGCCTTCGAGATCCTCCGGTTTCGCGATCGCGGCGTCCGACGCGTTCGCGCCTGCTTGCATGTCGATCATCGGTCGTTCGTTCCGCAAGGATCGAGGATAGCACCGCGACGCGATCGATGTGCATCCTCTCGCGAAAGCGTTTTACGATGCGGCTATCCGAGACCAAACGATGCCCAACCGCTCGTCGCGTCGCGAGTGGCAAGCACAGCGCGCGATGAACCGCGAATATCTCCGCGAATCCAACGGGGGGAACCGCCGTTCGTGCGCTCAGCGGACGGGAGGCCAAGGAAGGAGCGAATCCGCCATGCACGCCCGCTTTGTCTCGCCCTTCGCATTTCTCGCCGCGTTCGTGGCCACGGCGGCGCTCGCGCAATCGCCGCCGCCACTTTCCCGCATTCATCTGCCGCAGGGCTTCACCATCTCGCTCGTTGCCCGTGCACCGGGTGCCCGCGAGATGACGTTCGGCAAGAACGGCACGTTGTTCGTCGGCTCGAATCGCGGGTCGGTGTACGCGATCACGTTCGACGGCGCCGATGCGAAGGTGCGCACGATCGCCACCGATCTGCGCCAGCCCGTCGGTGTCGCGTTTCGCGATGGTTCGCTCTACGTGTCGGCGGTGAGTCGCATCCTGCGCTTTCCCGATATCGAAGCGCATCTCGATCATCCGCCGTCGCCGGTCGTCGTATCGGATCGCTTCCCGACCGACGCGCATCACGGCTGGAAATTCATCGCGTTCGGACCGGACGGCAAGCTCTACGTGCCCGTCGGCGCGCCGTGCAACATCTGCGAGCCCGATCCGAACCGTTACGCGAACATCATGCGCATGAATGCCGACGGCTCGGGACTCGATGTTTTCGCGCGCGGCATTCGCAACACGGTCGGTTTCGACTGGGACCCCGTGACGCACGTGCTATGGTTTACGAACAACGGACGCGACAACATGGGCGACGACGTTCCGCCCGATACGTTGAATCGCGCGCCCAAGCCGGGGCTCGATTTCGGCTATCCGTATTGCCACGCGGGCACCATTGCCGATCCCGACTTCGGCAAGAAGCGCCCGTGCTCCGATTTCGCGAAGCCCGCACAGGACCTCGGGGCGCACGTCGCCTCGCTCGGCATGCGCTTCTACACCGGCACGCAGTTCCCCGCGGCCTATCGCAACCAGATCTTCATCGCCGAGCACGGCTCGTGGAACCGCAGCTCGAAGGTCGGCTATCGGGTGACGATCGTACGGCTTGATGCCAATCGCAATCCTGTCTCGTACGAGCCATTTGCCCAAGGCTGGCTCGAGGGCGAGCGCGTGTACGGGCGACCGGCGGATGTAGAGGTCGCGCCAGACGGATCGCTATTGATCTCCGACGATACGGTCGGCGCGATCTACCGGGTCAGTTACGGTCGATGATGCCAGGGCCGCCGTTGAGCGGCCCTGATCCTCGCCAATCGTTCAATACCGGTAGTAGACCGGACCGCGCACGAACACGCGGTGATGGTGGTACCGGTAGGGCGCACGGTAGATGACGCGGACGGGAGGCGCGACGGCGACGATGCGCGGCGGCGTATAGACCACTGCCGGCGGCGGCACGTACACCGGCGCAGGTGCATAGACCGGCGGATAGTACGGCGCGCCAACGGCGATGCCCGGCACGCCGATCGACAGGTTGACGCCAATGCGGCTCGCGTGCGCCGCGGGGGCCGCGATCGCGGCGGCGGCGACGAGCGCGCCGGCGAATGCAAGGTGCTTGGTACGACGTGGCATGAGTGGCCTCCTTGTTCGGGCAAAATGTGACCAGCGCGCGGATGCAGTGTTCCCGCTCGCGGCCGTATGCCGAAGAACGGGCGGTTCCCGGGTAACGTTGACGCTGCGCCGCCCGCGTAGCGAATTGTTACAGTGCCCCCGCAGCGCTGAAAATCCACTCGACCCGGATGACGCTGCTGCTCGGCGCGCTGATGGCCGCGGCGCCGTTCGTGATGGACGTCTATCTTGCGTCGATGCCGTCGATGACGCGCGCGCTCGATGCGAGCACGGACGAGGTCCGGCTCACGCTGTCCGCGACATGTACGGCTTGGGAATGGCGCAATTTTTTCGCGCGAATCGTGCGGGTCGGAACGGGGTGGGCTGATCGCCGGAGCGGTGCTCGCAGTCTGGCGTTCACCGGCGTTCCGTCACCGCTCGCCGTCATCTTGCCGATGTTCGCGTTCATGGTGACGCTCACGGCGCGTCAGGTGACGATGCCGCGCGTTTGCAGATCCGCGATGGTCTCCGCGTCGTAGCCGAGATCGCGCAATACTTGGTCGGTGTGCTCGCCAAGGCGCGGGCCGCCGCCATCGAAATGGCCCGGCGTGCGCGAAAGCTTCGGCACGACGGCGGGAACCGCGAGTTTCGATCCATCGTCGAGCTCGACGTGCCGGATCATCTCGCGCGCGGAGTATTGAGCATCGGCGACGATGTCGCGAATCGTGCAGATCTTCGATACCGGCACGTCGGCCGCCTGCATCGCCGCGACCGCTTCGTCGGGCGAGCGCTCGCGCGTCCATTTCTCGATCTC
>DATFCW010000306.1:0-8747 GCA_035252665.1 Casimicrobiaceae bacterium
CCGCTTTGCGCCAGGTCGACTATTTATAATCGTCGGACCATGCGCGACGGCTCGATGGCAACGATGACGCGTCCACACGCCGCCCTCGTTCGCGCTACGTGGCAGCCCATCCTGTTCGGCCCGCCGAATCGCGCCGATCTCGCGGAGTGCATTCCTTCGTGGCCGCTACGGACGTTGCGCGTGCGTGTGCACCGCAATCACGGGTTCGAGCCAATCAGTTCCGCGACGCTCGCGTTCGGCGCCTGGAATGGGCTCGCTTTCGAATGGACGATCGGCGCCTACGATGACTCGCTCGCGTTCGACCTCCATGCCGATGCCGATGTCGACGTCCTCTGGCTCGATACGACGCGCATCGCGCTTGCCGAAGGTGAAGCGCTTGGGCGGTGGATTGCCTCACGCATCCTGGCGCTGCGCGCGCAAACCGACAATCCGATCGTCGTGCTCGCGTGGCCGCTCGACGAGTCGGCGCGGGCTGTCGTCGATGGCGCATCGATTCCCGACGTGTGGGTCGCGGATCTTTCGCAACTCCAGGCGTCGCTTCGCGATCCTTGGCTCGATCCGCGCGCCGAAACGATCAGCGGCACGAAGCTTGGCAACCGCGCGTGCCTTCATATCGCGCGCGAGCTTGCATGCAAGTGGCTTCCCGCCGCCGCGCTTCCACCGTGCAAGGCCATCGCGATCGACCTCGACGACACGCTCTACCGTGGCGTGCTTGGCGAAGAGGGTGTCGGTGGCGTCGTGCTGGCCGAAGGCCATCGCGAGTTGCAGCAACGGCTGCGCGCGTTGCGCGAAAGCGGCATTCTGCTCGCGCTCGTCTCGCGCAACGAGCGAAGCGACGTCGAGGAATTGTTTGCCCGCCGCGAGGATTTCCCGTTGCGCGTCAGCGATTTCATAACGATCGAGGCGTCGTGGAACGACAAGGTGGCCGCACTCGCGAAGGTCGCAACACAACTTCGCATTGCACCCGATGCAATGGTGTTCGTCGACGATAACGCGGGCGAGCTCGCGAGCATCGCCTCGTCGCTGCCGGTCTTCACCGTGCACGCCCAAGGCGATGCGCGCATGACCGCGACCGCCATCGATCATGTCGCCGGAATGTTTCGCTGGCGCCAATCGCACGAGGATCGCATTCGCGCCCATGACCTTCGGGCGTCCACGGTTCGAGCCGAGCTTCTCCAAACCGCCAAGTCGAACGACGACTATCTGCGAAGCCTCGACGTCGTTCTCGATTTCCTCGTCGGCGACATGCAGCACGTATCGAGGCTCGCTCAGCTTTCCGCAAAAACCAATCAGTTCAACCTGGCGCTCCGGCGAATCAACGAAGCCGAGATCGTCCGCCGGATTCGCGAGCGTCCGGCAGATGTCATCGCGATCCGACTTGCCGATCGACTATCGGACAGCGGAATCATCGGACTTGTCGCCGGCGCGCGTGAAGATGATGTGCTTCGTGTGGACGAGCTTTGCATAAGTTGCCGGGCATTGGGCCGCCGCCTCGAAGACAGCATGGTGACGAAGGCACTCGCGATCATGGCGGGGCATGCGGCCCCGAGGCAAGTCCGGTTCGCGCTTCGCAAAGGCACGAGGAACGCGCCCGCCCGCGAATGGCTCGCACGTTACGCGGATTGCGTGCTCGACGAAAATTCAAGCGCAGTCGAGATACCGTTCGCGCGAGTCGCAACGAGCGAAATCTCGCCGGCGATACGGCTGAACGTGATTCAATGAGCGAGCGCGTTACCGAGATCGAATCGGAGGTGCGCGAGCTGCTGCTGCGCATGCTGAGGCTCGCTGATGACCCACATCGCGACATCGCTCGGGACCGGATCGACCAATGGGATTCGCTGAAGCACATGGAAATCGTGTTTGCGCTCGAGGATCGCTACGAGGTTCGCTTCGGCGAATCGGAGTTCAGTGAGCTCGATTCCCCGGCCGCAATCGCGCGAGCGCTGCGGCGACACCTTGCGGCATGAAGTGCATATCGCCGGACACGCATTCCGGCTTCGTCCGGTAGCCGATTCCGACGCTGCCTACATCGTGGACCTGCGGGCAAACGCCGGCCCTTACGTCAACCGCGGCGCGATAAACGTCGAGCAGCAGCGGGCGTGGCTCGATCGCTATTTCGCGCGGGCGGGCGATTACTACTTTGTCGTCGAACGCCTCGACGGGCGCACGCCGGAGGGAATCGCCGGGCTTTATGATGTCGGGAGCGGCCAAGCCGAATGGGGCCGCTTCGTGCTCGAACCCTGGTCGATCGCTGCCGTCGAAGCGGCACTCCTCATCTATCGCGTGGCCTTCGACGTGCTGTCGCTCGACGAAGTGTTTTGCCGAACGCTCGAGGCGAATGCAAAAGTGCTCGCGTTTCACGATAGCTGCGGGCTCGTACGCTTGCCCGATCGCATCACGATCGAGCACGATGACCGACCCGCCATCGCCGTCGAGCACCGGCTGAACCGCCACGGATGGCCGGAAGTGCGCGAGCGGCTGGATCGGCTCGCTAGGCGAGTTGCGCGAAATCTGACAGCGAAAGACGCCAAGCAGCGGCGATGATTGCCGATCTCCAATTCCATCACGTCGGCGTAGCGTGCCGCGACATCGACGCCGAAGCAACGCATTTCGCGACGCTCGGTTATACGACGGAAGGCAATGCCTTCGAGGATCGCATTCAGGGCGTTCGCGGGCTTTTCATGGTGGGACAGGGTCCGCGCATGGAGTTGCTCGAGCCGATCGACGATGCGATGCGGGGCGGATCATCGACGAATGGCGTGCTAGCCCCTTGGCTATCGTCGGGGACGAAGCTTTACCATCTCGCATATGTCGCACCCGACCTTCGGCATGCGATCGGCGCGATGCGCGGGCGTCGCGCGAAGCTGGTTGTCCAACCCGTCCCCGCCGTCGCATTCGACGGACGCGAAATCGCCTTCGTGATGCTTCCTAATCGACTGCTGGTCGAGCTGATCAGCGCAAGATGAGTACGGAGCTCGAGCGCCTCGAACGCATCGCCGGGAAGTCGCTCTACGCGGCCGGCATGAACATGCACACGATCCGGTATTCGTTTCGGATCTTCGAACGCCATCTTCGCGGAACGTCGATCCTCGAAATGGGACCGGCGGAAGGCGTGATGACCGAGCTTCTGGCGAAAACCGGGAAGTCGCTCACGATCGTCGAAGGCAGCCGCGCGTTCTGCGATTCGATCGCGGCGCGCCTGCCTGCGGTGCACGTCGTCCACGCGCTCTTCGAGCAATTCGCGCCGGCGCAGCGTTTCGACAACATCGTGCTCGGCCACGTCCTCGAACATGTCGAAGATCCGGTCGACATCTTGAGGCGCGCCGCAGGCTGGCTTGCACCCGAGGGACGCATTCTCGCCGCCGTGCCGAACAGCCGCTCGCTTCATCGTCAGGCGGCCGTCATGATGAAGCTGTTGCCACGCGAAGACGCATTGAACGAGATGGACGTCCATCATGGACATCGACGCGTGTTCGATCCCGAGTCCTTTAGCGCGTGCTTCGTGCGAGCCGGGCTCGCAATCGAAATGCTGGGCGGCTACTGGCTGAAGCCGCTTTCGAACGCGCAGATCGAAGCGTCGTGGACGCAATCGATGATCGATGCGTTCATGCAGCTCGGCGAACGCTATCCGGATATCGCGGCGGAGATTTACGTGGTCGCGCACGCGATGGACGACGCAAATCCTTGGCACGAGACGCAACGTCGACGCGATCCATGAAGACGATTCCGGTCTTCGAGTTCGTTCCCGACCCCGATCTCGATCGTGCGCTCGTCGAAGCGGCGCAGCGCGTCATCGAGCGTCGGCGCTTCGTGCTCGGCGTTGAAGTCGACGCGTTCGAGCGCGAGTTCGCGGCGTTCTGCGGTGTAGCGGCATGCGTAGGCGTGGCGAACGGCACGGATGCGTTGGAGATCGCGTGTCGCGCGTGCGGCGTGGCGGCAGGAACCCGCGTCGCCACCGTCGCGAACGCCGGCTTCTATACCTGCGCAGCACTCGCGGCCATCGGCGCGCGTCCCGTGTTCGTCGATATCGACGAAACATTCACGATGGCGCCCGCTGCGCTCGCGAGCGTGATCGACGACGTCAACGCAATCGTGGTCACCCACCTCTACGGCCGTCTCGCCGCGATCGAGGCCATCGTGGACCTTGCGCGGGAGCGACGCATTCCCGTGATCGAGGATTGCGCGCAGTCGCATGGCGCCGAAAGGGGTGGCAAGCGCGCCGGATCATTCGGAGCTGTCGGCTGCTTCAGTTTCTATCCGACCAAGAACCTCGGCGCGCTCGGCGACGCAGGCGCCGTTGTCACATCCGACAAAGAAATCGCGGCACGTGTGCGCGCGCTTCGTCAGTACGGGTGGTCGACGAAATATCAGGTCGAGCGCACCGGGGGTCGAAACAGCCGCCTGGATGAACTTCAGGCCGCATTTCTTCGGGTGAAGCTGACAAGACTGCTCGAGTGGAACGCTGCGCGCGTGCGCATCGCGCGAATGTATTGCGAAATGTTACGGCACACAGCAGTCAGAACGCCGCAGTTCGACAATGGCGAATACGTCGGGCACCTTTTCGTCGTTCGCGTACCGGATCGCGATCGACTGCGCGGCGCGCTTGCCGATGACGGCATCGCAACCGACGTTCACTATCCGATTCCCGACTACGCGCAGCCGATCCTCGCCAAGACGGATCATCGGGCGCTGTCCATGACGGAAGCCGCATGCCGAGAAGTCGTCACGCTGCCCTGCTATCCCGGGCTCGGATCCGACGACGTGGAACGCATCGCCACCCGGATAGGTCGCCACCTGGCATAGCGAAGCTCATCGATAGAACGCGAGGTTGCGCTCGATGCGCTCGTGTTCGGAGGGCGGATAGCGCTTGCGCGCGACGAGGCGTTCGGCGGCACGCCGGCCTTCTTCGCGGGCGCCACCGTACCAGGCAGCGATGGCGAGCTCGTCGTCGGCGCGCCATTCGTATACCGCATCCTCGACGAAGAGCTGATCGGGAGGTCGCGGAATCGCAGCGGCGGTGCGTGCGAACAGAAACGCGAGTGCCCACTCCTCGCGCAACCGATGCCAGCGCGCGAGTTGGACGAGCGGCTCGGCCCGCGTCGGCCGCGCGTTGAATGCCTCGAGATAGGCGCGTTGTATATCGGCGGCCGACATATTCAGGCGCTCGACCAGTTGCGCCGCCTGATAACGGGCGTGCCAAGTCTCCTCGTCCCAGCCGCGCAGCGTCGCTCGGTGACGAAATGCGGCGAGCGCCTTGTCGATTAGACCCGCGTCCTTGAGGCTCTGCGCGTAGTAGAACGCGTAACGGGCATTCTGCGGATCCTTCGCGAGCGCCGCCTCGAGGACCAATGCATCGTTGAGATAGGTCTTGGGATCGCGGCTGCGTGCCCCTTCGTGGTGCACGTCGACCCAGGGACCGTCGAGGGGAACGAAGCGATGCGGCACGTCGGCCGTCACGTATTCGTGCAGCACGCCCTCGTAACGCCAGGCAATGCGATCTGCGAGCAGCACGGCGAGGCCGTATTCGATGCCCGCATAGCGATGCTTGATGTAGTACCCATCGGCATCGAGTGCGGGAAACGCGAAGCCGGGAGGCGCCCGAAACTCGTGATCGGCGTCCATTACGAGCACGTACGTTCCCTTGCCATGCGCGAGCGTGATCGCTTCGCTGCGGTTCTCGCCGAAATTGCGCCATGGCCGCTCGTGCAGCACGCCGGGAATGTCCTGCATGTGCGAGCGAATGATGTCCTGCGTACCGTCGGTCGAGCCCGTGTCGACGATCACCCAATGGGAAACGAACGGCCGAACGGAACCGAGGCAGCGGCGGATCACGTGCGCCTCGTTCTTGACGATCATGTTGAGGCAGATCGACGTCGGCATGGCTTGATGCGGGCTTGAACGGGATCAGCAAAAGTTTAGCCGACGGCTTTCATCGCGCCCGCTCGCGCACGCCGTCGCCCAGCGTATGGCGTCGACAGTGCTTCCACCGCGATTCCAAACCCGGACATCGCCGGCATTCGCCCGCGACGCCTGGCTCGGTTCCGCACCGCTCGTCTGGCTTGCTTCTTGCGGTTCCGGCCGCAGCCCGAACGGCGCCATGCGCGTTCGGCAAGAAACCAACCCCACAACCCACGAGGGAGAAACATGAGGCAAAAGTTGATTGTCAGTGCGGTCGCGCTGGCCGTCGCGCTACCGACGGCGACCGTACTTGCAGAGCCGGTCGCCCAACCGAAGGCAGATTCACTCCTTGGCGTCGATTCCAACCGCGCGGCCGTGATCGACGGGATCGTCGCGCAATGGGGTACCGAGCTCCAGAAGGCGGGCGTTTCGCCCGAGAGCTTCCGTACGACGCTGGAAGGCCTGCGCGCCGACCAGCTTCTTTCCGCACGCCTCGCCGGCTCGCTTCCCGGTCTTTATGATGTTCTCGATCATGCGCTGACTACGGCGGCGCCGACGCAACAGTTGAAATCGGCGGTCGTGGAAAAAGCGCTCGGCGACACGAACATCGACGTCGTCTATACGCCGGTGACGCCTTGCCGCCTCGTGGAAACGCGCGGCACGTTCACCGCCGTGTACTGGGGCGACGGAACGCCGGCGCACAACGCATCGCCGTTCTCGCCGAACGAGATCCGCACGTACGCCATCCAGAGCGGCAACGGCGTCTGCGTTTCGCAATTGGCGGGCGTACACCCTTCGGCGGTGCAACTGCAGGTGTTCGGCATTCCGGTGAGCGGCTCCGGCGACATCGAAATCCTGCCGGAGGGATCGACGTTCGGATCCACGGCGACGCTCGTCTATCTCGCGAGCATTCCGTTCACGTCGGCATCGACGACCGCAAGCGTCAATACGGCGAACAACGAAATCAGCGTTCAGGTGCGGCGAGGCTCCGCCAACGTCGCGATCGACATCGTCGGTTACTTCGCGCCACCGAATGGCGGATTCGTCTCGAGCGTCACGGCCGGGACGGGCATTTCGCTCACGGGAACAGCGACCGACCCGGTCGTCAATGTCGCGGACGGATACAAGCTGCCGCAAAGCTGCGGCGTCAATCAGGTGCCACAGTCCGACGGCTCGGGTGGATGGACTTGCGCAACGATTGCCGCCGGCGCGACGGGACCAACCGGGCCCACGGGAGCGACGGGTGCTGCCGGCCTCCCGGGCGCCGATGGTGCGCCGGGTGCGCCAGGAGCGCCCGGTCCCACGGGACCGACCGGTCCGACCGGCTCCAACGGCAACACGGTACTGAACGGCTCGGGCGCGCCCAACAACAGCCTCGGCACGGACGGGGATTTCTACATCGACACGTCGACGAACCTGATTTACGGTCCGAAGGCGGGCGGCGCGTGGCCGGGAAGCGGCGTTTCGGTTGTCGGTGCGACGGGCGCTACCGGTGCCACGGGCACGACGGGTGCCACAGGTGCGACCGGTCCCACTGGCGCGACCGGTACTGCCGGGACCCCGGGCGCGGCGGGTCCAACGGGCGCTACCGGCGCGACCGGAGCGACCGGTCCCATTGGACCGACCGGACCCACGGGTGCCACCGGCGCAACGGGCGCAACCGGTCCGTCAGCTTCGAGCGCCGTTGCGTTCCAAACAAATACTGGCGCGGTAACGCTGACCGCTAACGACTACTCGCTGTTCTGTGGCGGCCCGGCCGGTCCTGCACGTGCCATCACGCTCCCTTCAGCAAGCGCAAACGGTGGCAAGATCTTCGTGATCAAGGCTGTGCAAGCCACTGGCTGTGCGGTCTCGCCAGTCGCTTCGGTGGACGCAGACGGTGGTGCCGGGAATACCCGCACCGTCAATACACCGAATGCCATTACCGTGCAGTCGGATGGGTCGACCTGGTGGGTCGTCTCGAAGGACTAGATCGAGTCGACGTGAGCAAGACAGGCAATAACGCAAGGCCCGTATGTCTGCGGGCCTTGTTGTTCGGTTCACACAAAACGCCCCGGGGATGCCGGGGCGTTTTGCTTGATGGGTGCCTGACAATGACCTACTTTCGCACGGGAGGTCCGTACTATCATCGGCGCGCCGCCGTTTCACGGTCCTGTTCGGGATGGGAAGGGGTGGGACCGGCGGGCTGTGGTCGTCAGGCTTGGCAGTAATCAGAAGTCAGAGGACAGAAGTCAGAGTGCGCACCGCGTGGGCGCTTTTGCTGTCTTCTGACTTCTAACTTCTGATGTGGAAGGTAAGGGATCGAGCGGTATCGGCGCGGAAGTCACGGGTAATAGTCGCTGTTCTGACTTCTGTCCTCTGACTTCTGACTACTGTTATGGGGTCAAGCCGCACGGGCCATTAGTACCGGTTAGCTCAACGCGTTACCGCGCTTCCACACCCGGCCTATCAACGTGGTGGTCTGCCACGACCCTTGAGGGGGATCGAGTCCCCGGGAATCCTCATCTTCAGGCGCGTTTCCCGCTTAGATGCTTTCAGCGGTTATCGCTTCCGTACATAGCTACCCGGCACTGCGACTGGCGTCACAACCGGTACACCAGCGGTACGTCCACTCCGGTCCTCTCGTACTAGGAGCAGCTCCCGTCAAGATTCCAGCGCCCACGGCAGATAGGGACCAAACTGTCTCACGACGTTTTGAACCCAGCTCACGTACCACTTTAAATGGCGAACAGCCATACCCTTGGGACCGGCTTCAGCCCCAGGATGTGATGAGCCGACATCGAGGTGCCAAACACCGCCGTCGATATGAACTCTTGGGCGGTATCAGCCTGTTATCCCCGGCGTACCTT
>DATFCW010000307.1:0-15275 GCA_035252665.1 Casimicrobiaceae bacterium
GCCCGCCTCGCCAAGACTTTCGGTGTCGGCCATCACGTGCGCTTGCGACACCGGCACGAAATCCTTCGCGCCGAAAAACTCGCCGACCTTGATCTGATGCGCGATGGCGAGCTTTCGCACCGGACCCATTTCGCCGGCGAGCATCGCCTGCTCGACGTCGTTCAGATGCATGATCATCCGACTACGATGCGTCAGTCGATCGACGCGCCCGAATCGTGCACTGCTTTGCCCCACTTCGCGATCTCTGCTTGCTGGAACTTGGCGAATTCCTCCGGCGTGTCGCCCATGACGGTCACGCCTTGCGGCACGAGGAGATCCTGGAAGCCCTTCGACGCGATCACTGCATTGATCTCGGTGTTGAGGCGCTTCACGATGTCGGGCGGCAGGTTTGCCGGCGCGAAGATGCCCCACCATGCGGTCGTCTCGAAATCCTTGACACCCGCCTCGGCAAACGTCGGCACGTTCGGCGCAGCCGGCGAACGACTTTTGCTGCTGAGCGCGAGCAGCTTCAGCCGTCCCGCACGCACTTGCGGCAACACCGATTGCAGCGGATCGAACATGAGCTGCGTTTGCCCGCCGAGCAGATCGGCGACCGCGGGCGCGCTGCCCTTGTACGGAACGTGTCCGAGCTTGACGCCGGTTGCCGTGCAAAACATCTCGCCTGTCAGATGACCCGGCGTGCCGTTGCCCGCGCTTCCGAAATTGAGCGAGCCCGGCTTCGATTTCGCGAGCGCGATCACGTCGGCAACGGAGTTGACCGGCACTTTCGGATTCGCGACGAGCGCCACCGGAGCTGCGGCAACAAGCGTGATGGGCGTGAAGTCCTTGACCGGGTCGTACGGAAGATGCTTGTAGAGCGATTTGTTGATCGCGTGCGTGCCGACGGTGGCCATGATCAGCGTGTAGCCGTCGGCAGGCGCCTTCGCGACAAGCTCCGCGCCGATGCTTCCGCCTGCGCCACCGCGATTGTCGACGATCACCTGTTGCTTGAGTCGCTCGCCAAGGAATTGTGCAAGCGGTCGCGCGACCATGTCCGTCGGACCGCCGGGCGGGAACGGCACGACGAGGCGGATCGGCTTGTCGGGGTAACCGGCGCTCGCAGCCGGCGTCGCGACGACGACCGCGCATGAAGCGACAACGAGCAAATGGCCGAGCAGGCGGCGCCGGCTTGGATTCATTTTTCCTCCTTCATTCCGTAAACCCGTTTGGGGTCAGAGACGAAACTCTCGGTGCCACCGGTTTGCGCGAATCGCTGCAGTTTCGTCTCTGACCCCAAACGGGTTGGCTCAATCGTTGACGGCGGGGACCGCGGCACCGACCACGTCGGCGGGTACGGTTCGTATGTGCCTGCGCTTGCGCCGCGCGGCGCGGATCGCGAAGAAGACTTGCAGCACGACGAGCAGGATGCACAGGATCATGAACGCGAGGCTGATCGGGCGCTGAAAGAACACGCCGAGGTTGCCGCGCGAGAGCAGGAGCGCCCGGCGGAAGTTCTCCTCGACGAGCGGACCCAGCACGTAGCCGAGCAGAATCGGCGCGAGCGGAAAGTCGAGCGCCATCAGGATCGCGCCCACGATTCCGAACACGAGCACCTCGTTCACCTCGAACAGGCTGTTGTTCGTGCTGTAGACGCCGACGGCGATGAAGAACATCGCGCACGGAAACATCATCCGATACGGCACGCGCAGCACCTTGAGCCATACGCCGATCAGCGGGACGTTGAGGATCACGAGCAGGATGTTGCCGATCCAGAAGCTCGCGATCAGTCCCCAGAAGAGATCGGCGTGATCGGTGATGAGCTGCGGGCCCGGTGCGATGCCCTGGATCATCAGCGCGCCGAGCAAGAGCGCCATCACGGCATCGCCCGGAATGCCGAGGCTCATCGTCGGGATGAAGTCGACCTGCGTCTTCGAGTGTGATGCGGCTTCGGGACTCGCGACGCCTTCGAGCGCGCCATGGCCGAAGCGCTGAGGCGTTTTGGAGACGCGCCGCTCGAGTGCGTACGCAATGAACGTGGTGATCGTCGGCCCCGTGCCCGGCATCGCGCCGAAGAGCGTCCCCACCAGCGTCCCGCGCAGCATCGGGAAGAACGACTGCTTGAGCTCGGCCTTGCTGGGACGCATGTCGCGAAGGCGCACATGCGTCTCGGTGCCGATGAATTGAAGGCGATTGACGCTGCGCAGGAAATCCGCCACGCCGAAGAGGCCAAGCGCGAGCGCGACGAGCTCGACACGATCGGAGAGCTCGGGGAAGCCGAACGCGAAGCGGATCGTGCCGCTGTTGACGTCGGTGCCGACGACGCCGATCAGAAGGCCGACCACCGTCATCGCGACGCCCTTGATCGGCGAGCCGCGCGCCATCGTGCCGCCCGCGAGAAGACCGAGCAGCATGATCGAGAAGATTTCCGTGGGTCCGAACTTCAGCGCCGCCTTGACCAACAGCGGCGACGCGAAAATCATCACCATGATGCCGAACGACGCGGCGAAGAACGACGCGATCATCGTGATGCCGAGCGCGGTTCCGCCCTTGCCCTGCCGCGTCATCGGATAGCCGTCGAGGCACGTCACCGCGTGCGGCGGATGCGAAGGAAGGTTGAGCAGGATCGCGCCGATCGCGCCGCCGTACATCGAGCCGTAGAAGATGCCGGCGAGCATCAGGAATGCAGGCACCGCGTGCATCGTGTAGGTCAGCGGCAGCAGGATCGAGATCGCGGAGAGCGCGCCCATCCCTGGCAGCACGCCGATCAGGTTCCCGACGAGCACGCCGAAGAAGGACCACATCAGGTTGTGTGGCTGCAGCGCGACGCCGAAGCCGTAGTAGAGGTCGAGAAGCGCCTGATGCACGCGTCAGTCCGCGGTCGTCGATTTCATCGAGGAAAGCGCTTCACGCTAGCCCCACTGAAACAGCGGGAACTGTAACTGCAGCGCCCAGCGGAACACGACGAGCGCCACGATCGCGCACGCGATCGCGAGGAGCGCCGCGGTCAACACGCTGTTCTCGCGATCGCCGAGCGCCGAGATGAACACGATCGCGAATGTCGCAGGCAGCAGGCCTCCGTACTTGCCGAGCACGACGAATGCGACGATGCTCGCGCAGATGCAGATCCAGCCGCGCCATTCGGGCGCGAGCTGCTCGATCTCGCCTTCGTAGCGCGTGAAGCGCGCGGTGATCGCGATCGCGAGTCCCGCGAGCGCGAGGATGACCCCGAGCGACGTGGGAAAGAAACCCGGCCCCATCCGGCTCAGCGTCCCCATTCGATACGACGACCCGCCGATCGCCGCAGCGAGGCCGACGGCGATCATCAGGATGCCGCCCAAATAGTCGCGGGAACGCTTGCTCGGAATTAGGCGCATGTCTTCGATGCGAGGATCGTCCGCGCGCCATGCGGGTGGCGCGATGTTGCGCAAAACAATGCAGCAGGAGCTCCCCAGCTCCGCGCGGGACGACTCGAAGATTACCCCAGGCGGGTTGCGATCGCGAGTCCGGATGACACGAGGTGCAACCCGACCCGCTCGGCTTGGCTCGAACGGCGCGTTGGACGCCGGAGGGAATCAGCTCCCCGGGAGGCCGTGCAGATTCTCCCAGAAGTAGTCCTTCCAGCTTTTCGGCTCGTGGGAGAGCAGCTTGTCCCTGTACATGTAATCGGCGAGCACCAGCGCGCGGCTCGGCGCAGGACTGTAGTAGTTGATCGGCCGTCCCTTGGCGTCCTTCTGCACGAGCCACGCCGCCACCTTGTCCGCCGCGAGCTTCGACTTCGTATGCTGGACGTAGATCTCCGCCGCCTCCGAGGGGTTCTTCTCGATGAAGTTCATCGCATCCGTGAGCGCCTTCATCGTTGCTTCGTACGTTCTTGGATTTTCCGTCTTCCACTTGCGCGTCGTGTAGGCGACGATCAAGGTCTGGCGGCCGCCGACGATGTCGTAGGAATCGTAGACGACATGCACGCGCGGATCGGCAAGCTCCTCGAACAGGAACGGCACTGTCGATGAATGCGTCCTCGGCTCGCGATCGCTCAAAAGCGCGACGGTCGCATCGGGATGGCGCATGCCGACGGCAAGCGCGTCGTATTTGTGGCGGTTGTCCCATCCGAGCTTCTGCGCCGTCGCGAGCTCGAGGATGAACGAATGCGTCGTTCCCTTGGCCGCAGTCATCGAGATCCGATCGCTGTCGGTGAAATCGACGATCGATTTGATTCGCGGGTTGATCGTCGTGAGGTAGATCGGCGAATCGCAGATCGCGATCGCACCGCGCACTTCGAGCGGCGTGCCGCGCGTCTTGTCGGCGAGGATGTACATGCCGGTCAGGCCGCCCAGCACGAGGTCGGCATTGCCCGAGAGCAGCGCGTCGTTCGCCGCCGATCCGCTCGCGATCTTCAACTCGGTGACGTTCATCCCCTTCAGGCCCGCCGCCACGAAGCGCCGATCGAACATGTGTCGATCCATCGCCACGTAGACGGGGAGGTAGGAAAGCCCGAATTGATCCGCGATGCGAACGTCGTTGGTTTCTGCGTGCGCGGCGTTCGCCGCCAGCAGCGACGCCAACGCCGTCATGAAGATCACGGAAAGTGCACGAATCATCGGCATGCAAACCTCCGGCGCACTGCGAACGGAAAAGGGAAGCGAATGACGCGGCAAGCGCATTTAGGGTCCGTTAACAGGCCCTAAAGGAGCCGGGCGGCAGCAGGCGCGCGAACCGGAATCTCCATCCGGTCCTCGCCGAAGAAAAGATGTCCTTTGTAGACGCTCGACATCTCGCGGATAAGTCGCTCGCGAACGCCGGGCCGGTCGATCTGCTCGGTGACATGCGTCACGACGATGCTTTTCGCGTTGCATTCCGCGCCGAGCCGCGCGAGCTCCATATGGCCCATGCACGACTTCGCGAATTCGCGCCCGAGCTCGGTTCCCGAAAGGTACTGGCACATGTGGATCAGCACGTCGCAATCGCGCGCGAGTTTCGCCATCGATGCGCACGGACCCGAATCGCCCGAGTACACGACGGATCCTTCCGGTGCGTCGAGGCGGAAAGCGAGCGGCGTCAGGAACGGCTGGAAGTGCGCGGCCGCGCCCACCGAAACGGTCCACGCACCGCGCTTCACGACGTCGCCGGCGGCAAGCTCCGTCACGTGCGGCGACGGCATTGCGCGGGGCAGCGTGCCGCCGCGCGCGCGATAGATATCGAGACTGCACTGATGCTCGGTTCTCGAAACGAGATCCGGTCCGAAGACGCCGTCGCGGTCGAAAAGCTGCCGGCTCATTTTCGCAAGCGGTGCCGGTCCGAACACTTCGAGCTCGGGAATCTTCCCGGCGCCCTGATCCCATCGGGTGAGCACGAGCCGCGCGTAATCGCCGCAATGGTCGTAGTGAAGGTGACTCAGGAACAGATGCGTGATCGACGTTGCGGGCACGCCGAGCTCCAGCAATCGGTGGTGCGATCCGAACCCGTGATCCAGCACGATGCGGTCGTCGCCTGGCTCGATGAGGTAGCCGGAGCACATGCGCCGAAGCGACGGGGTCGGCGTGCCCGTTCCGAGAAGGCGGATCTTCATGGTGCCGTTGACGGCTGCGTCGAGCGATTCAAGCACTGCGGCACCCCGTTCCACTAGGACGTTTGCGACACGCGTTTGCACGGATGCGGCGCGCGTGCGTCGCCGAAGCCCGTCGTCATCGACGAACGCTTCCCTCACGATGAGGAAGCGCCTTGCGGCGCGCTTCGCGCCGGAAGCGCGATGGCCCCATGCGAAAGCGGCGCGCGAACACACGAGAGAAGTGCGAGCAGTCGCCGAAGCCGCATTCGATGCCGATGTCGGTGAGCGAGATGTCGGTGCTTTGCACGAGCCATTTGGCGCGCTCGAGACGAAGCCGCAGCCGATACTCGGTCGGCGTCATGCCGATGTCCTGCGCAAAGCGTCGCTGAAGTTGACGAGTGCTGATGCCGAGGCTTGCGGAAATCGCCGCGATCGAGTCCGGCTCGACCAGCTTCTGCTCGATCAGCAGCATCGCGCGGCGCACCGTGGTGTCATGGGCGTGGCGTGTGACGATCGCTTCCGGCTGCGGGGTGTTGGCGGGCAGCGGCTGGTCCTCGATCATGATGCGCAGGCTCTTCGTCGCGCACGCCCGGCCGCAGTGCCTCGCGATCAGATGCGCGGCCAGGTGAACGACGCTCGTCCCTCCCGCGCAGGTGAGGCGATCGCGATCGACGATGAACATCCGGTTGCTGACGAAGCGCGACGCGGGAAACTCGCGCATGAAGTCCTCGCGATGGAACCAGCTCACGCATGCGACGTAGCCATCGAGCAGGCCGGCGCGCGCGAGCACGAACGACCCGGTGCAAAGCCCGACGAGCGCGACGCCGACGCGCGCGGCGGCCCGCAGGAACGCGTAGATGGGCGCGGGGACCTTCTGGCCGCCGTGCAACAAGCCGCCCACGACCACGATGTAGTCGAAACGCTCGGGCGCTTCGAGTCTCTCCCTCGCAACGACACGCGCACCGCAGCTCGATTCGATCGCCTCCCCGGGCTGGCCGAGAATCGCCCAATCGCAGTGGATCATCCGGCTCCGGTCGCCCTCGTCGGCGCCGAGGCGCAGCGCATCGACGAAGCCTGCGAACGCGGTCAGCGTGAACCGTGGCGTCAGCACGAAGCCGACGCGAAGCTTTGAAGCGCGGGCACTCGAACGCGCGCCAGAAGCGGCATCGGTTGCGGGCATCATGCGTTGAATTCCTTTGCCGGCGTGACGGATGAATCACATATTTTGTCGCATTCGGGAAAGTCGTGCCCGCCGAGGATGCCTAGGATCGGCAGGCGATGAAGCGCTACTCGCTTTGGAACCTGGCCCGCAACGCCGTCAGCCATCACGAGCGATGGCAGGCGGCGTGGCGCAGTGCCGAGCCGAAGCGCGAATACGAGGTCGTCATCGTCGGCGGCGGCGGACACGGGCTCGCCACCGCGTACTACCTCGCGCGCGAGCACGGCCTGACGAACGTCGCGGTGCTCGAGAAGGGCTGGATCGGCGGAGGCAACACCGGCCGCAACACGACGATCGTGCGCTCGAACTACCTGTGGGACGACTCCGCACACCTGTACGAGAAGTCGTTGAAGCTGTGGGAAGGTCTCGCGCAGGAGATCAACTACAACGTCATGTTCAGCCAGCGCGGCGTGCTGAACCTGGGCCACACGCTCCAGGACATGCGCGACATCCGCCGTCGCGTGAACGCGAATCGGCTGAACGGCATCGATGGCGAGGTGCTCGACACGGCACAGGTGAAAGCGATGGTGCCGATCCTCGACACGTCGCCGGATGCGCGCTATCCGATTCTCGGTGCGTCGCTGCAGCGGCGAGGCGGCGTCGCCCGGCATGACGCCGTCGCATGGGGCTTCGCGCGCGCCGCGGATGCCTGCGGCGTCGACATCGTGCAATCGTGCGAAGTCACCGCGATTCGCCGCAGCGACGGACGCGTCGACGGCGTCGAGACGGATCGTGGCTTCATCAAGGCTAAGAAGGTCGCCGTGGTGACGGCGGGCAACTCGAGCGTGCTCGCCGCGATGGCGGGTCTGCGCCTGCCGATCGAAAGCCACCCGTTGCAGGCACTCGTCTCCGAACCGCTCAAACCCGTGCTGCATACCGTCGTGATGTCGAACGCCGTACACGGCTACGTCAGCCAGTCCGACAAGGGCGATCTGGTGATCGGTGCCGGCATCGACGCGTACGTCGGATACGGACAACGCGGCAGCTACTCGATCATCGAAAGCACGCTCGCCGCGATCGTCGAGCTGTTCCCGATTTTCAGCCGCGTGCGCATGAACCGCCAATGGGGCGGAATCGTCGACGTGTGCCCCGATGCGTCGCCGATCATCGGCCTGACGCCGATACGCGGCCTGTATTTCAATTGCGGCTGGGGGACCGGGGGCTTCAAGGCCACGCCCGGATCCGGATGGGTATTCGCGCATACGATCGCGAACGATCGCCCCCATGCGCTCAATGCGGCGTTCTCGCTCGAGCGATTCTCGACCGGTGCCCTCGTCGACGAGCACGGTGCGGCGGCGGTGGCGCACTGATTCCCGACGAAGATGCTTCTCATCTCCTGTCCCTGGTGCGGACCGCGCGAGCAATCCGAATTCGCGTACGGCGGGGAAGGCGGCATCGCGCGTCCGCGCGATCCTGAAGCGTCGAGTGATGCCGAGTGGGCGGATTACCTCTTCATGCGCACCAACCCGCGCGGACGCCACGTCGAGCAATGGATGCATGCCGACGGCTGTCGCCGCTGGTTCAACGTCGTGCGCGACACGGTCACGTATCGGATCGAGCGCACGTACGCGCCGGGAGATGCGCCGCCATGATGCAGACACATCGGCTGCCGAGCGGCGGGCGCATCGATCGTGCGCGCGCGTTGCGGTTCACCTTCGACGGCCGGGCGCTCGAAGGCTTCGCGGGCGACACGCTGGCCTCGGCACTCCTTGCCAACGGCATCGCGCTCGTCGCGCGAAGCTTCAAATATCACCGGCCGCGAGGCATCGTTGCAAGCGGCGTCGAAGAGCCGAATGCCATCGTTCAATTGGGGTCGGGCGCGCATTCGATTCCCAATGCGAGGGCAACCGACGTCGAGCTCCATGACGGGCTTAGCGCCGCGAGCGTGAGCGGTTGGCCGAGCCTGCGATTCGATGCGATCGCGGCGGCCGGTTTCCTTGCACCGCTGATGCCGGCCGGCTTCTACTACAAGACGTTCATGTGGCCGCGCGACTTCTGGCCCATGTACGAGAAGCTGATTCGCAAGGCCGCGGGACTCGGTCGCGCACCATCGCTCCCCGACGCCGATCGCTACGACAAGACCCATGCACACTGCGATGTGCTCGTCGTCGGCGGCGGCCCGTCGGGGCTCGCGGCAGCGCTCGCGGCGGCCAGGCGCAAGGCCGATGTGATCGTCGCGGACCTGCAGCCGGAATTCGGCGGATCGCTGCTGAACCTCGGTCATCAGGCCTCGCAGGACTTCGCCGAGGCGATCGGCGAATCGCCCGCATCATGGCTCGCGCGATTCATTGCCGAACTCGTCGCAATGCCGAACGTACGCATGTTGTCGCGCAGCACCGTGTTCGGCTATCACGACCAGAATTTCCTGACGATCGCCGAGCGCCGCACCGATCACCTGCCGACGAACGAGCGGCGTGGCACGCGCGAACGAATCTGGCGCGTCCGCGCGGCGGAGGTGATCCTCGCAACGGGTGCGCTCGAACGGCCGATCGTATTTGCCAACAACGACCGCCCGGGCGTGATGCTCGCCGACGCGGTGTCGGCGTACGTGAACCGCTACGCGGTGCGCGTCGGCTCGCGCGCGGTCCTCTTCACCAACAACGATGGCGCGTATCGGACCGCGCTCGACCTCGGCCACGCCGGCATCGACGTTGCGGCGATCGTCGATCCGCGCGATGCGCCGCAAGGTCGATGGCCGATGCGTGCGCGACAGGCAGGGATACCGATCATCGACAACGCCGTCGTCGTCGACGTGCGCGGCAAGCGGCGAATCCGCGCTGCAGTAATCACGGGGTTCGATCGGCATCGCGGCGAGGTGACGGGCGCGACACGCACGATTGCATGCGACGTTCTCGCGGTGTCGGGCGGTTACAACCCGACGGTCCATCTGCATGCGCAATCCGGCGCAAGGCCGCGGTTCGACGATGCGATCGCGTGCTTCGTGCCCGGTCGCTCGGTGCAGGCGGAGCAATCGGTCGGCGCGTGCAACGGATGCCTCGACGTCGCGGCATGCGTCGCGGAAGGAGAACGTGCGGGTACTGCAGCGAGCGAAGCGATCGCTTCGCAGGGTGGCGCTCGTGCGGTCGCTTCGCGCGCGAACGATCGCGCATCGGCCGATCTGGAGCCGCTGTGGCTCGTTTCCGCGACGTCGCGTCGCGCAAAGCAGTTCGTCGATCTGCAGAACGACGTCACCGCGAACGACATCGCGCTCGCGGCGCGCGAAGGCTATCGCTCGATCGAGCACGTCAAGCGCTACACCGTGCTTGGTTTCGGAACCGACCAGGGCAAGCTCGGCAACATCAACGGAATGGCGATTCTCGCGCGAAGGCTTGGACAGGACATTGCGACGACCGGCACGACGACGTTTCGCCCGAACTACACGCCCGTGACCTTCGGTGCCATCGCTGGCCGCGATACGGGCCCGCTGTTCGATCCGATCCGCAAGACGCCGCTGCATGCGTGGCACGAAGCGCAAGGCGCGGTCTTCGAAGACGTAGGTCAATGGAAGCGCCCCCGTTACTACCCGAAGAGCGCTGAACGGATGCACGATGCCGTGGACCGCGAATGCCTCGCGGCGAGAAATTGCGTCGCGATCCAGGATGTATCGACGCTCGGCAAGATCGACATCCACGGTCCCGACGCCGTCGAGCTTCTCGAGCGCATCTACACGAATGACTGGAAGACGCTCGACGTCGGCCGCTGCCGGTATGGGCTGATGCTCGACGAGAACGGCATGGTGATGGACGATGGCGTGACGACGCGGATCGCCGATGACCATTACCTGATGACCACGACGACCGGCGGAGCTGCGCGCGTCGTGGCGTGGCTCGAACGGTGGCTGCAAACCGAATGGCCCAACCTGCGCGTGCACCTGACGTCGGTCACCGATCATTGGGCCGCGAGCGCGGTCGTCGGTCCGCGCAGCAGGGACGTGCTTGCACGCGTTTGTCGCGGTATCGATCTCGCGCCGGGTGCCTTTCCCTACCTGGCGTCGCGCGAAGCAACGCTCGCCGGCATTCCAGTGCGGATTGCACGCGTGAGCTTTTCGGGCGAGCTCGCGTACGAGGTCTACGTATGCGCGAACGAGGCGCAGCACGTCTGGGATGCGCTGATCGATGCGGGAGCGGTCTTCGGCATTGCGCCGTACGGGACCGAGGCGATGCACGTGCTGCGCGCGGAAAAGGGCTATGTCATCGTCGGCCAGGACACGGATGGGTCGGTGACTCCACACGATCTCGGCATGGGCTGGATCGTCTCGAAGAAAAAGAAAGACTTTATCGGCCGACGCTCCCTCGCACGAAGCGACACGTCGCGTCACGATCGAAAACAGCTCGTGGGCCTTCTTGCCGATGATTCGAAGGACGTGCTTCCCGAAGGCGCGCAGATCGTCGACGATGCGGCGGCCAACGTGCCTGTCCCGATGCTTGGTCATGTGACGTCGAGCTATTACAGCGCGTGCTGCGGGCGAAGCATTGCGCTCGCGCTCGTCCGGCGCGGTCGCGGCCGCATCGGCGAGCGCATGGAAATTTTCGACGTCGACCGCGGCGTCGCTCGCGCGACGATCGCTCACCCGGTGTTCTTCGATCCGCAAGGCACGCGGCAGAATGCATGAGCAAGTCGCAAGCTCCCTTTACGAACGTCCATGCCTTGGACATATCGACGTGCGCGGCGACCCTCGGGATCGCGCGTTTGCCGATGCAGTGGCGCGCGTGCTCGGCGCTCCGCTGCCGACGATCCCCAACACGTTCGCCGAAGGGGAAGGTGCGACGCTCTGCTGGTTGAGTCCCGACGCATGGCTCGTGATGATGCGCAGAGAGCGATTGTCCGGCGCGATCGGCGCGCTGCGACAGGCGTTCCATGCGACCTTCGCGACCGCGACCGACGTGAGCGGCGGCCAAACGGTGCTCGTCCTGAGCGGTGAACATGCGCGTGACGTGCTTGCGAGCGGATGCCCGCTCGATCTACGTTCCCACGCAGTGGGCACCCGCTGGTGTGCGCAAAGCCGCATCGCGAAGGCGCCGGTGCTGATTCGCCAAGCCGACGATCTGCCAACGTTCGAGATCGTCGTTCGCCGAAGCTTCGCCGACTATTTGTCGACGTGGCTTCGCGATGCGGCGGCGAATGCTTTGCCTCTCGTCGATCGCGCGTAATATCACCGCTTCTTTTGGAGGGACATCGTGAAATCCGCCTGGCTTGTCGTGTGGTTTGCTCTGCTCGGCACATCCGCGCTCGCGCAATCGCCGGTGCCCGTCATTCGTTTCGATTCGATTCCGGATCCGCTCAAGCTGCCGGACAACATCTACTTCGGCGAAGTCACCGGCGTAGCCGTCAATTCGAAGGGGCACGTGTTCGTTCTGTCGCGGGGCAACACGACGGGCCCCGCTTATGCGGCGGCGGCGGCGCAACTCCTCGAATTCGACCAGAACGGCAAGTACCTGCGCGAGATCGGCCACAACCTCTACGCGTGGTCGTTCGGCCATTCGGTGCGCGTCGATCCGCACGACGACATCTGGGTCACCGACAAGGGCTCTGACATGGTGATCGAGTTCAATCCCAAGGGGCGCGTCGTCATGGTGTTCGGGCGAAAGCAGGAAGCGTCCGACGAAGACACAGGTCCGCTCAAGCATCCGAAGCCGCCGCTGCCCCCCGAGACCGGCCGCTTTCGGCAAGTAACCGACGTCACATGGGATCCCGCGGGCAATATCTACATCAGCGATGGCTACATCAACTCGCGCGTCGCGAAGGCGGACAGGAATGGCAAGTGGCTGAAGTCGTTCGGCGAGCCCGGCAACAAGCCCGGACAGTTCAACACGCCGCACAACATCGCCGCGGATGCACAAGGCAATCTTTATGTCGCCGATCGCGGCAATCGGCGCATCCAGGTGTTCGACACGGACGGCAAGTTCCTGCGCGAGATTCACATCGACGTGCCGGTGCCGCCGGATGCAACGCCAGCGATCGGCGCGATTCCCGACGTCGCGAAGCTCGAGGCCGCGGGCTCACCGCTGACGATGGCGCCCGGCGCGCCGTGGACGGTGTGCATCACGCCGGGTCCCCATCAGGTCCTGTATACGTCGGACGCGTATCCGGGACGCATCTACAAATTGAGCCTCGACGGCAAGGTGCTCGGCGTGCTGGGCGAATCGGGCAAGCAGCTCAAGCAATTCGGCTGGGTGCACGAGATCGCGTGTCCCTCGGAGAACGTGCTCTACGTCGGCGAGCTCCTGAATTGGCGGGTGCAGAAGTTGATCCTGCATCCGTAGCCAGATCGGTCATGCCTCGTCGGTCCAATAGTCGAGGTGGTGCTCGCGGCGCGTCACGTGCCGCATGTCTTCGGCGAATGCCCCGATCTTGTTCGAGTCGGGGTATTCGCAGACCTCGGCCGGCATCATCGTGCTGATCGACAGAAACGCGAGCTCCGCGTCCGAGTCGTTGACGATCTGGTGCGCGGTGTCGGGACCGCCGGTCGGGCAGCAGATCACGTCGCCGGCGCGAATCTTTCGCGTCTCGTCGCCGTAGCGCAGCGTGCCGCTTCCGCGCACGACGAAGAACATCTCCTCCTCGGCGCGATGGCTGTGAAACGGGCATGCGCGTTTGCCCGGCGGCACGACATCGTAGGAGTAGCCGAGGTCCTTCGCGCCGACGAGCGGGCCGATGCGCACGGTGTCGCACGCGAACCTGTCGCCTTCGTCGAAGTGCTCGAGCTTCAATTCGTCGAGATTCACCACCCGCTTGTCGATCGCGCTCATCGCATCTCCATCAGAAGTTCATCATGATCGAGGATCACTTCGCTCGCTTTGGTCGCGTCGCCGAATGCGCGAACGCGGGCGTTGGCTTCGTCGGCATGACGTCGATTTCGCGCTTCAGGATGTCGAGCGCGGCCTGTGGCGTATCGGCGAACCTGAACAGCTCGAGGTCCTCGCGCGCGATGACGCCGTGGCGTGCGAGCGCCTCGAAATTCACGATCTCGTTCCAGAATTCCTTTCCATACAGGAGGACCGGCACGCGGCGCGCGAGCTTGCGCGTCTGCGCGAGCGTCAGGATCTCCATGATCTCGTCGAGCGTGCCGAAACCGCCGGGGAAGGCGACCAGCGCCGCGGCGAGATGCGCGAACCACAGCTTGCGCATGAAGAAGTAGTGGAATTCGAGCGCCAGCTCGCGCGTGATGTATCGGTTCGGTCGCTGCTCGTCCGGCAGCGCGATGTTGAGGCCGATCGTCCTGCCACCGGCATCCGACGCACCGCGATTGGCCGCCTCCATGATGCCCGGGCCGCCGCCGGTGCATACGACGTAGCGATGCGCGTGCGTCGGCAACGCCTTCGACCATTGCGTGACCAGTCGGGCGAGCTCGCGCGCATCGTCGTAATAGTGGCCGAGCGGGCCGTCCGCGGTGATGCGGGCCGAGCCATAGAACACGATCGTGTCGTGAACGCGCAGCTCACGAAAGCGTTTCATCGGGCCGAGATACTCGGCGAGGATGCGTAGCGGACGCGCGTCGTCGCTTTCGAGGAACCGCTCGTCCTCGTAGGCGAGGTGCTGATGCGGCAAGCTCATTTCGCGCGCGACAGGAAAGCAAAATCGATGAAGCCGCGCTGTGCATCGGTGCCGGCGAGCTTGACCGTCACGCGGTCGCCGACATCGAGATGCTCGAATCCGCGAACGACTCTGCCCTCAACCATCGGATGCTCGATGCGCACCCATGTGCCCTTGTCGGACGCGCCCGTCACGATGCCGTTGAACTGCTCGCCGATGTGCGGCGCGAGCAGCAATGCGGCGGCAGACTTCTGCACCTGGCGCTCGACCTTGGCGGCGTTGTCCTCCTGCAGCGTGCAGTGCTGAGCCAGCGCGACTAGCTGGTCGTCGGCGTAAGGCGCACGATCGCCGGCGAGCGCGGCTTTCAGCAAACGCTGCGTGACGAGGTCGGGAAAGCGGCGATTCGGAGCGGTCGAGTGCACGTAGTCGCGAACGGCCAGGCCGAAGTGCGACTCCGTCGGGCATCCGGGTAATTGCGCGACGTATTCGCCGCGTCCGAGCAGCTTGACGATCGTCAGCGACAGATCGGGAAAGCGCAGCGGATCGGCCGTGCGGCGCTTTTCGAGAAAAGCGTCGAGTGCGGCGGCGTCAGGCGTCGGAGGCAGGCGTTCACCGCACTGTGCCGCGACCTCGACGATGCGATCCCATCGCTTGGGGGGAGGCAGCACGCGGCGTAGCGACCCGTAGCCTTTGCTCGACAGGAATCGCGCCGTCACGCCGTTCGCGGCGATCATGAAATCCTCGATCAACTGCTTCGCGCGATTCTGCTCATCGGGGCTGAGATCGATGAGCGTTTCGCCGTCGAACACCGCGCGCGCCTGCGGCGTTTCGAGCTCGAGGGCGCCGTGCTCGTGGCGGACGCGACGAAGCGTTTGCGCGACGCGATCCTGTTCGCGCAATTGCGCATCCATGCCCGCCACGGCGGCGACCGGCGCCGGCGCGGCGGTGCCGTCGAGCCAGGCCGCGACGCTGTCGTACGCGAGCTTCGCCTTGTTGCGA
>DATFCW010000308.1:0-8262 GCA_035252665.1 Casimicrobiaceae bacterium
TGCCGATCGGCGTGCTGGGATCCACCGGCATCGCGGCGGCCACGAGCAACGGCGTCGACGTCGAATTGTTCTGGGTTCTCGACAACATCGGCAAGTCGGAGCAGCTCGTCGCGCGAAACGGCTCGGGCATCAACAAGCCGCAGGATCTGATCGGCAAGAAGGTGGCTGTGCCGTTCGTATCCACATCGCACTTCCACCTGTTGATCGCGCTCGAGAAGATCTGGCACATCCCGCCATCCAAGGTGCAGATCCTCAACATGAAGCCGCCGGAGATCGTTGCGGCATGGTCGCGTGGCGACATCGACGCCGCCTACGTCTGGCCGCCGGCACTCACGACGATCCTGAAAACCGGCAAGACGATCATCACCTCCGAGGAAGTGGGCGAGAAGAGCGTCCCGACGTTCGACGGAATCATCGCCGACAAGAAGTGGGCAGCCGCGCACAACGACTTCATGATCGCGTTCACGAAGGTTCTCGCGAAAGCCTACGCCGACTACAACGCCAACAAGGCGAAGTGGACGGCGACTTCGCCCGAGGTCAAGGCGATGGCGAAGCTCGTCGGCGGCGAGCCGGCGGACGACGCCGACGCGTTGAAACTGCTGAGCTATCCCGACGCCAAGGAGCAGGCATCGCCCGAGTGGCTGGGCGGTGGGAAGAACAGCAAGGCAGTGAAAGCGTTGACGGAAAGCGCCGACTTTCTGAAAACGCAGCACCAGATCAACAAGATTCTGCCCGACTACAGTTCTCACGTGACCGCGAAGTACGCGCAGGACGCGGAAAAGTAGCAAGACGTCACTCGCGGCGTGCCGGAAGCGCCATCCGGCACGTCGCGAATCCGCAATCGGTCAGCGCTGTCTCAGGTTAAGCCGACCCGCCGCGCTTCACCCGATCAATTCGAGGACCATCATGGCTACGCAATCCGAGGCCCTGCACGTCAACGGCGTCAGCGTCATGTTTCCCGGCCGCACGCCGGGCGAACAGGTTCATGCGCTCGACAACATCAACCTGACGATCAACTCCGGCGACTTCGTCGTCGCGCTCGGCGCATCGGGCTGCGGCAAGACCACGTTGCTGAACCTGATGGCGGGATTCCTTTCGCCAACGCGAGGCACGCTGATGCTCGGCAATCGCAAGATCAGCGGCCCGGGTTCCGATCGAGGCGTCGTCTTCCAGAAGCACGCGCTGTTGCCGTGGCTCAGCGTAATGGAGAACACCGAATTCGGGCTGCGGCTGCAAGGAAGTGCGAAGAGCGATCGGCGTGAGGTCGCCAAGCGCAACCTCGCGCTCGTCGGCCTCCAGGACTTCCACAAGCACATGATCTACCAGCTCTCCGGCGGCATGCAGCAGCGCGTCGGCATTGCCCGCGCGCTCACCTGCAACCCGGCGACGCTCCTGATGGACGAGCCGATGGCCGCGCTCGACGCATTGACGCGAGAGACGATCCAGGAGCTGCTGCTCGACGTCTGGCAAAAGACCGGCAAGATGTTCTTCTTCATCACGCATAGCGTCGAGGAAGCGCTGTTCCTCGCGACGCGCGTCATCGTGATGTCGCCGCGGCCCGGACGCATCACGCACACGTACGACCTCGACTTCAACCGCCGCTTCCTGAAGAACCGGGATGCGCGCGCGGTCAAGTCGAGCCCCGATTTCATCCGCATGCGCGAAACGGTGCTCGGCATCATCTACGGTGACGAGCGCAGCGGCGAGCATGCGAAGGAGTTGAGCCATGCCTAGCATCGAACCTCGCGTAAGTGGCGTCGGCGCGGCCGCGGCGCTTCCTCCTCATGGCCGTTTCATGCGCCTCTTCGCCAGCAAGGCCGCGGCGCCGGGGCAGGTTTACGGCGCGCCCGGGCAGGGACGCAGCACGACGATCAGCGTGATCACGACGTTGGTGTTGATCGGCCTCTGGTTCCTGATCACCAACATGGGCTGGATAAAGCCGCTCTTCCTGCCTTCGCCGCAAGCGGTATGGGACAAGTTCGTGCTCGCGAACACCGAAGGCGTCGCGAACTCCACGCTGTTGCAACACACGGCGACGAGCCTGATGCGCGTGTTCGGCGCGTTCTTCCTCTCGTGCGTGACGGCGATCCCGATCGGCATCCTGATGGGCACCAATCGGATCATGCGAGGCATCTTCGATCCGCCGATCGAGTTCTACCGCCCGCTGCCGCCACTTGCGTACTTGCCGCTGATGATCATCTGGTTCGGCATCGGCGAGCTCTCGAAGATCCTGCTCATATTTCTCGCGATCTTCGCGCCGATGGCGATCTCGGCACGTGCCGGCGTACGTTCGGTGGGTATCGAGCAGATCCATGCCGCCTACGCGATGGGCGCATCGCGCTTCCAGATCATCTGGCACGTCGTGCTTCCCGCCGCGACGCCCGAGATCCTGACGGGCATGCGCATCGGCATCGGCTTCGGCTGGACGACGCTGGTGGCGGCCGAGATGGTTGCCGCGACGCGTGGCCTGGGCTTCATGGTGCTCAATGCCGCGCAATACCTGCAAAGCGACACGGTGATCATGGGCATCGTCGTCATTGGGCTGTTCGCGTTCGGCTTCGACTTGTTGATGCGTCAGATCGAGCGGCTGCTCGTGCCCTGGAAAGGCAAGGTTTAGCGCAAGTCGTAGCGCGTGCCGGCCGTTTCGCGCGAGCTCCGCGTGAAGCGGCCGGCATCGACCGGTAACATGCGGGCTTTGCCCACACGGGCCAACGCCGCAAATCACGCCCCGGTGCCCCCGCTCGCGCTGAAGCTTTTTCCCTTCCTCGCGTGGCGCCATCGCGTCAATCGCGAGACGCTTCGCGCCGATCTCCTGGCGGGACTCGTCGCCGCGGTGATGGTCCTTCCGCAAGGCGTCGCGTACGCGACGCTCGCCGGCATGCCGCCCGAGTACGGCCTCTACGGCTCGATGCTTCCGGCGATCATCGGCGCGCTATGGGGATCGTCGTGGCATTTGATGTCGGGGCCGACGAACGCGACATCGCTGATGGTGTTCGCCACGGTGAGCGCGCTCGCGGCGCCGTTTTCCCCGACCTACGTCGCGTTCGTGCTGACGCTGAACCTGATGGTCGGCCTGATCAAGCTCGGTCTCGGGCTCGCGCGACTCGGCTCGCTCGTCAATTTCATCTCGAATCCGGTGGTGATCGGGTTCACTGCCGGCGCGGGCCTTCTGATCATCGGCGCGCAGCTTCGCAACTTCTTCGGCATCGACGTACCGCAGCAGGCAAGCTTCATCCTGGGCCTGCGCGATTTCGTCACGCATCTCGGCGACACGAAGCCCGCGATTCTCGCCGTCGGCATCTTCACGCTCGTCGCATCGATCGTCGGGCGGCGCCTGCTGCCGCGCGTGCCGTACATGCTGACCGGTATCGTCGCGGGCGCGCTCTTCGCTGCCGCACTTTCGATCTTCGGCATCGCCCACGTGCCGACGATCGGCGCGCTGCCCTCGGCGATACCGCCGCTGTCCACGCCGGAGATGTCGCTGCACGCGTGGCAAACCCTCGCGCCGATCGCGCTCGCGCTCACCGTCATCGGACTTTCCGAAGCGATTTCGAGTGCGCGCGCGGTCGCGCTCCGCTCGGGTCAGCGGATCGACGGCAACCAGGAATTCATCGGCCAGGGACTCGCCAACATCGCCGGCGCGTTCACATCGAGCTATCCGACGTCGGGCTCGTTCAACCGCACCGGCGCGAACTACGAGGCGGGTGCGCGCACGCCGCTCGCGTGCGTGTTCTCGGCGTTCCTGCTGCTCGCGATCCTGCTCGTCGTGCGGCCGCTCGCGACGTATCTGCCGATCGCGTCGATGGCTGGCGTGCTGTTCATCGTCGCCTTGGGCTTGATCGACATGGCCGCGATGCGTCGCGTCTGGCGCACGAGTCGCGCCGATGCGCTGACGCTCGCGATCACGTTCATCGCGACGCTGACGATCAGGCTCGAAGTCGCGATCCTCGTCGGCGTGCTCGCCTCGCTGCTGCTCTACCTCAACCGCGCGACGCATCCGCTGGTGCTGCGCGTGACGCCCGATCCATCGCAGCAGCGGCGTTTTCGTCGCGTCGGCTCCAACCCGCTGCTCTGCCCGCAGGTCGACATGCTGCGCATCGACGGCGCGCTGTTCTTCGGCTCGGTGGAGCACATTCGCGACGAGATCGAGGCGCGACGCGCGCAATGCCCGGCCGCGTTGCACGTGCTTTTGATCGGGACCGGCATCAATTTGGTGGATACCGCGGGCTGCGAGCTTCTCGCCAATCTGTCGGCGCAATTCCGCGAATCGGGCACGGCGCTCTATCTTTGCAAGATGCGTCCCGAGGTGCTCGCGCTTCTCGAGCGCGGCGGTTATCTCGACACGATCGGGCGCGAGAACGTCTTCATTACGAAAGACCAGGCACTCGCGACGATCTATCGCAAGCTGGACTCGGCGGTGTGCGCCGCATGCACTTCGCGCATCTTCACCGAATGCCAGGTGACGCTGCCGGATGGGAGCCTGCGTGAGAAACCGCGGCCGGAATTGACGCTGATGCCGGGGAACGACTGACGCTCGCGTCGTGCGCAAACAATAGCTCCGGCTTGATCTCGATCAGCCGCTTTTCGCGAAACGACTTCGTGTCGATGATGCGAAACGCCTCGCCGAGCAACCCTTCGACGTTCTGCCGCACCATCAGAAGCGGAAAGCTCAGCACGTTCGCGAACGGGTCCCAGTCGTAGCAGCCGAACGCGCAGCGCGAAAGCTCTTCCGCGGGCAACGTCTTCAGGAACCGCACGACGCCTTCGAGCGCGATCGTCGAGTTGATGAACAGTGCGCGCGGCAGACCGCCGAGCCGCGCGTACAGCGCTCGCACGGCTGCCTCGGCGAGCGAGCCCTCGTAACCGCATGCATCGATCTGATCGCGATCGAGGTGGCCGAAGCGCGCCGTGATGACATCGGCGAAGCCTTCCATCCGCCGCCTCGTCGCGTAATCGCTGGCGATGCCGCCGACGAAATGCGCCTTGTTGCGCGAAGGTGAACGCGAGGGTTGCGAGCGATCGATCAGCGCCTGCGTCAATTGCTGCGCGCCCCAGTAGTTGTCGCTGATGACCGAGGCCGCCTTCGTGCCCGGCAGGTCGACGTTGACGTGCGCGACGCCGTGCCCGCGACACACACGGCTCACCGAATCGGGATCGGTCGCGCCGGCGACGACCAGGTATTCGATCCGATACGAGATCAGCGTGCGCACCGTCTCGAGCTCGAGCGCCGGATCGCGGAGCGTGCTGACGACGATCGGATACCAGTGCCGCTCGCGCGCCAGGCGCTCGAACACCTGCGACATGCCGCTGAAAAAGCGGTTGTCATGCATCGGAATGATCATGCCGATCAATCCCGAACGGTTCCTGCGAAGCCCACTCGCCTGGCGATTCACCGTGTAGCGCTGGGCGGTTGCGAGACGCTGCACTTTCTTCGCGGTCGCCTCCGCGATCCGGCGTTGCCTCCAATTGCCGCTCAGCACGGCGCTCACCGTCGATGCGGAAACGCCGGCCAGCTCGGCGAGATCGTAGATCGTCGATTTGCGCTTACGCATCGCGAAGGTCGTTGCGTCCTTCTTCGGAGCAGCGATTGTCACACGTTTTTCGCGTCGCTTGCGTCCGGCGCGCGCCGCTGGCACAATCGATTGTGCAGCACTTGGCGCCGGACACGAATTTCAAGACCAAATCAAAACGAGGAGATCGTGGCGAGCAGGCAGGCACAACGGGCGAACGTCCTTTTCATCGTCAGTGACGATCAGGGTCCGTGGGCGCTGGGCTGCGCGGGCAATCGCGAAATCCTGACGCCGAATCTCGACCGTCTCGCGCACGGCGGCATCCGCTTCGACAACTTCTTCTGCACCTCGCCCGTCTGCTCGCCGGCGCGCGCGTCGCTTCTAACGGGCGACATTCCGTCCCGGCACGGCGTGCACGACTGGATCCGCGCGGGCAACGTCGGCAAGGACCGCATCGACTACCTGCAGGGCCGCCCGCTCGTCACCGATGCGTTCGCCGCGGCGGGCTATCGCTGCGCCCTGATCGGCAAGTGGCATCTCGGCGCGAGCGACGTCCCGCGGCCGGCGTTCGTGAAATGGTTCGCGCACCAGTTCGGGATGGGGCCTTACTACGGCGCGCCGATGATCGACCACGATCGGCCGATCGTCGTCGACGACTACATCACCGACGTGCTCGGCGACAAGGCGATCGAGTTCGTGCGCGACGAAGCGCGCAACGACGCCCCGTTCTTCCTCGCGCTGACGTTCACTGCGCCGCACTATCCGTGGATCGACAGTCACCCGAAGGAATTCACCGTCCTCTATCGCGATTGTCCGTTCGAATCGTGTCCCGACGAGCCGCCGCATCCGTGGTTCATCGGCGGAAAAGCCGCGCTCGAGCGTGGTCGCGCGGAGCGGCGCGAAAGCCTGATCGGCTACTTCGCGGCGGTGAGCGCGATGGATGCGGCGATCGGCCGCGTCGTCGCCGAACTCGACGCGCAAAGGCTGACCGATAGCACGCTCGTCGTGTTCATGAGCGACAACGGCATGAATCTCGGCCACCACGGGATATGGGGCAAGGGCAACGGCACGCGGCCGCAGAACATGTACGACACGTCGGTAAAGGTGCCGTGCATCATCGCGCAGCGGGGACGCGTTCCGGCCGAACGCATGAGCGATGATCTGCTGTCAGGCTACGACGTGTTTCCCACGCTCGTCGATTATCTCGGGCTCGACTACCGCGCGCCGCGACCGCAGCCGGGACGAAGCTTTCGCGCGCTCCTCGAAGGCGAACGCGGCGCCGCGCACGAAGCAGTGGTCGTCTACGACGAATACGGCCCGGTGCGCATGGTGCGAACGCGCGAGTGGAAGTACGTGCACCGCTATCCCGACGGGCCGCACGAGTTGTTCGATCTTTGCAACGATCCCGGCGAGCGGCGCAATCGCATCGACGATTGCGCAAGCATCGCGGCCGAGCTTCGCGCGCGTCTCGAAGGATGGTTCCGCGAATACGTCGATCCGGCGCGCGACGGCGTCGACAAGGGGGTCACCGGCTGTGGCCAGCTTCATCGCGTCGATGTCGCGGCAGCGACGCCTGCGTTTGCCGAGGGGCACACGCAGAGCACGGATTGGGATTTGTGGCTTGCGAAGGAGGATTCGAGATGAACGGCGATGCGCATTCGCGGATGACGGCGATCGTGTGCCACGCGCCGAAGGATTACCGCGTGGAGAAGATCGCGAAGCCAGTCGCCGGTCCGCGCGAAATGGTGATCCGCATCGGCGCGTGCGGCATTTGCGCGAGCGACTGCAAATGCTGGTCCGGCGCGAAGATGTTCTGGGGCGGCAACGGCGCTGCGCCGTGGGTGAAGGCGCCGGTGGTGCCCGGTCACGAATTTTTCGGCTACGTCGAGGCATTGGGCGACGGCGCTGCCGAGCACTTCGACGTCAAGCTCGGCGATCGCGTCATCGCCGAGCAGATCGTGCCGTGCGAGCGCTGCCGCTACTGCCGCTCGGGCAAGTACTGGATGTGCGAGGTGCACAACATCTTCGGGTTCCAGCGCGAAGTCGCCGAAGGCGGCATGGCGCAGTACATGCGCATTCCACCGACGGCGATCGTGCACAAGATTCCTCCGGAGATGCCGCTCGACGACGCCGCGATCATCGAGCCGCTCTCATGCGCAATTCACGCAGTCACGCGCGGCGACATCCAGTTGGACGACGTCGTCGTCATCGCCGGCGCGGGCCCGATCGGCCTGATGATGGTGCAGGTCGCCAAGCTCAAGACGCCGCGCAAGCTCGTCGTGATCGACATGGTGGACGAGCGTCTTGCGCTCGCGCGCCGCTACGGCGCCGACGTGACGATCAATCCGAAGACCGACAATGCGCTCGCGATCGTCAAGGGCCTCACGAATGGTTACGGCTGCGATGTCTACGTCGAGGCGACCGGCAGCCCGAGCGGCGCCGTGCAGGGACTCGACCTCATCCGCAAGCTCGGCCGCTTCGTCGAATTCTCGGTGTTCGGCCACGACACGACCGTCGACTGGTCGATCATCGGCGACCGCAAGGAGCTCGACGTGCGCGGCGCGCATCTCGGCCCATATTGCTATCCGATCGCGATCGATCTGTTGTCGCGCGGGCTCGTCACGTCGAAGGGCATCGTCACGCACGACTATCCGCTCGAGCGCTGGGACGAGGCGATCGAGGTCGCGAACTCGCTCGATTCGATCAAGGTGTTGATGAAGCCGTAGGGGTCGCATACCAACTTCGTTTTCGG
>DATFCW010000309.1:0-8009 GCA_035252665.1 Casimicrobiaceae bacterium
GGCAAATCCCATGATGTTCGTGCATCCCGAGGATATCTGCGGGCCAATCGCGCACAAGAACGATCACGTGTTTCGCATTCAGTCGGCATTCGAGCGGCTATTGATGCAAATGTCGCGTTGAATTCCATTGTCCGGGGTCACCAAGCGCTTGATCCGGATCGGTTTTCAGTGCATAATACTTGGCTTTGCTACGGCGGGCCGTAGCATCTTTTCGTCAGGAGAGCGAACCATGGCTCGAGTCTGCCAGGTCACTGGAAAAGCCCCGATGGTGGGCAACAACGTTTCGCACGCCAACAACAAGACCAAGCGCCGTTTCATGCCCAACCTGCAGCGGCGCCGGTTCTGGGTGGAAAGCGAGAATCGCTTCGTGAGCCTGCGACTCACGAACGCCGCGCTTCGCACGATCGACAAGAACGGCATCGACGTCGTTCTCGCCGACCTCCGCGCGCGCGGCGAGCGTATCTGAATCTACGGAGTAATCGATCATGCCTCGCGACAAGATCAAGCTCGAGTCGTCGGCCGGCACCGGCCACTTCTACACCACGTCGAAGAACAAGAAGAACATGCCGGACAAGATGGAGATCAAGAAATTCGATCCCGTCGCCCGCAAGCACGTGCTCTACAAGGAAACGAAGCTCAAGTGACGCGCACGGCGTCCGCCTGGCAAAGCATCGCCGATAAGGTCATCGGCTAAGCACCGACTCGAGTTTCTTCGGAAGGGCCGCCACGTCTTTGGCGTGGCGGCCTTTTTTGTGGGTGCGCGCGGCAGGGCGCCCCGGCTCAAATCGCTGGGTCGCATTCGGCCAAACGTCGGAGTGACGCGCGGGGAAGGCGTGCCGCATCATTTTGCCCATAAGAGCAACGGCCCGCGGAGGAAACGCCATGGTTCGCCGGACTGTTCGCGTTCGGCGGCTTGCCAAGACGCTGATCAAGCGCTTCCTGGCCGCTTTGCGAACCGCGTTTCTGACGCCTACTCCAAAGCAGAAGGAGCTCTATGGACGGTTTTGGCACACTCTGGCGGCCGCGGCGGTGATAGCCGATACGTCAATGATCTTTACCCCCAATTCGCCGTTTGGCCCGCAGTACAGCTTGCCCCTGTTTGTCGCCGCGGTGGTACTCTTCATCGGAGGCGCTTTGCTAAGCAAAGGGGAGTGACATGGGGGTTGTCATCGTCTTCGTGCTTCTCTTCGCATTCGGTTTTTGGGGAATCTGGATTGCCATCAAGGACGATCCCTCGAAGCCCAAGGGCGACGAATAGTCGGTACGCCGGCTGGCATTTCCTGCCCGTCGGTGGTTGCGGGGACCGAGGGCGGAATTGAGACTCTCACCGGCAGTCACCGATCCGAGCTAAACGCACCTCAAGCCGAGGTGTTTCTCGAAGACCTCGAAATCGCGATCGTCGTGCAGCAGCGAATGACCGCTCACGATGCAACGCGTGGCGATCAGCGTGTCAATCGTCTTGCGGGTCGTAATTCCCAACGAGCGCAAGCGACGATGGTTCCTCGCAGCCTCGACTGCGACGTCCGCTCCGCCGATTACCACGAAGTCGAGAGTCGCCATCAGTCTTCGCACACGATCGAACGTCGGCTCGTCATCAAAGCCCTGCAAGACTTCGGTCAGAATGAGATCTCCGACCGATATCAAGTCGATGCCCAGAAGCGCGTCGAGCTTGTCCGTCTGATCGGTGGAGCCGCCTCGAAAGTAGTCGATCCAGACGCTCGAATCGACCAGGATCACCGGTCGAGCCGCATGGCGTCGAGATCGCCCCGCCAGTCGGCCTTTCCGCGGAGGCGCTTGAGACCCGCCTGCTGTCGAAGGCGAAGGAGTGTGCGCAAGCCGAGCTCGACGACTTCTCGCTTGGTTCGCAGGCCGGTCGCTCGCAGCGTGTCGGCCATCAGCTTGTCATCGATCTCGATGTTCGTGCGCATGGCGATGTGTATAAAACAAGGTTAACGTACACATACTACGCCGCTGACAACGAGTGAGCAATCAGCCGTTCGATCGAGTTGTTTCCGGGACCGCGAACAGTGCGCCGCTATGGCGCTACGCGTACTGCCTGAGCTGCATCGAGAACTGCGCGAGCGGAGGGATGCCCGACGCCTCGGCGCGATGGCACCAGTCCTGAAGCCGCGCGAGTAACTGCTCCGACGAGTCGGTCGAGCGCGTCCACAGTGCGGCGAGCTCCTGCCGCATGTGGTAGATCTGCGCGAGCACGCTGCTCTTTTCGAGCGTTTGCTCGAGCCGCGCCCGGTCGCGTTCCGGCAATGCCACCGGATCGGACGCCAGCCAGCGCTTGATCCGGCGAAGGCTGGGCAGATCGATGTGAGCGTGACGCGCGCGAAGCGCAGCGACCTCGGCCGCGTACGCGACGCGCACCGACTTCGCATAGCTCATCGCGATCGCGTAGCGATGCGTGATCACCGCCTGCAGCGTCGCGAGATCGACCACCGCCTTCGATGCGTCGAATTTGATTTGCGGCGCGATCTTGCGCACGGTCGCGAGCTTCAGCGACTCGAGAATGCGAATGTAGACCCAGCCGATGTCGAACTCGTACCAGCGCGACGACAGCTTTGCCGACGAGCCGTAGGCGTGGTGATTGTTGTGCAGCTCTTCGCCGCCGATGATGATGCCCCACGGCACGATGTTCGTCGACGCGTCGGCGCACGCGAAATTGCGATAACCCCAGTAGTGCCCCATGCCATTGATGATGCCGGCGGCCGTGATGGGGATCCACACCATCTGCACCGCCCATACCGTGAGCCCCAAGGCGCCGAACAGCGCGACATCGATCACGAGCATCAGCGCGACGCCGATCGTCGAATGGCGTGTGTACACGTTGCGCTCGACCCAGTCCTCCGGTGTGCCGCGTCCGTATTTGTCGAGCGTTTCCTCTTTGCGCGCTTCATCGCGATAGAGCTCGGCGCCGCGCAGGAGCACCGTTTCGATGCCGCGCGTTTGCGGGCTGTGCGGGTCCTCGTCGGACTCGACCTTCGCGTGATGCTTGCGATGCACGGCGACCCACTCGCGCGTCACCATGCCGGTGGTGAGCCACAGCCAGAAGCGGAAAGCGTGCGAGATGAGCGGATGCAGGTCGAGCGCGCGATGCGCCTGGCTGCGATGAAGATAAATCGTCACCGACGCGATCGTGACGTGCGTGAGCGCGAACGCGACGACGATGTAGCCCCACCACGGAAGATCGACAAGACCGTGCGCGGCGAAGCCCAGCAAATCAATGCTCATTGCCAAACCGATGAAGTGCGGCCCTGGGCGCAACGACGGCGTCGTCGGCGGGCGGGCCGCGGCGCCCATTGTACGCGAGCGACGTGCGACACAAAATGGTCATGGCGGGGCAATTCGACAAGGGGTTGGCCGGAAATTGGTGGGAAGAATTTGCTCGGCCATGCAATACCGTTCCGTCCATCGGCCGGGCGAAGCGAGGTCGGGTTTCAAGCCGATGCGCGATCCGTCGCCGGTGGTGATGCAGGAATCGCGCCCACGATCCGGACGTCGCGCTGCGGGTAGGGAATTGCGATTCCGTGCGCGGAAAACTCCTTGAGAATTCCTCGGTTAAGTGAGCTCTTGAGGTCGAGCTGCCCGATGTGCGGATCGGTAATCCATACGCCGAGCTCCAGCGTGATGCCACTGTCGGCAAAGTTGACCAGCAAAGCCTTCGGCGCCTGCGCATCGCGCAACACGCGCGGCTCGCGCAGCGCAATCTCGATGAGCAGCGCGAGCGCCTTCTCGACGTCGCTTTCGTACGACACCTGAACCTGCACGGCGATGCGCACCTGCGGCGTCGTGTACGAATGGTTGAGGACGGTCGTCGTCACGACCGTCTCGTTGGGAACGATGGCCTCGATGCCATCCCCGCTTCGGACCACGATGTAGCGCGACGTCGCCTTCGATACCACGCCGGTTCGATTGTCGACGGTGACGAGGTCGCCGATGCGAATCGAACGATCGAGCAGGATCGTGAAGCCGGCAATGTAGTTCGACGCGAGCTTCTGCAGGCCAAGACCGATGCCGACGCCGAGCGCGCCGCCGAACACGGTGAGGAGCGTCAGGTCGAAGCCGATCTGCTCGAGCGCAACCAGCACCGCGACGACGATCAGGATTGCGCGGATGAACTTGGCGAGGACGACGCGCACGTTCGCGTCGAGCTGCGTCGCGAGCGCGAGCCGCTGCTCGATCATTCCGGAGATCCACAGCGTCACGACGAGCGTGACGACAACGACCGCGATGCCGGTGAAGATCGTCCACAGCGACACCTGCGTCTTGCCAATCGGAATGACGAGCTGATCGAGCGTCGATCGGATTTCCGGCAGCACGCCGAGGAAGTAGAGGATCGCGATGCCCCAGATCGCGGTGCCGATCGCAAGCTCCGACGCCGGCAGCCACGACTGCGCCGGGAAGAGGCGATTCAGCGCGTAGGCGAGCATCCTGATCACGAGGAGCGCGAGCAGGATCGGCGTCGCGATATCGAGAAAGAACGGCGGCGCGACGAGTCGGCGCCACGCGAACGACGCGACATAAACGAGGATCACCGCGAGAAGCGGAAATCGAATGTCGACGAAGCTGCCGGGGAGCGCCGCATGAGGCGCCTGGCGCTTGCGGCGCACGCCGCGATCGACGAGCCAGCCAACCCCCATGCATGCGAGCGCGAGGACGAGCTCGAGCCATCCACGCGGCTGCGAGAGCGCGAGCTGCAACCGGGTGAAGTCGATGGGAGCGATCATTCGGGCGATCGAATCGATGACCGAAAATCCGGCGCCGAATTATGACCGGTTTACACCCTGCACCGCATCGGCGCCGTAACGACTGTTACTTCGTGCGCTCCAGGACCGTCGCGAAGAATCCATCGCAGCCATGCACGTCGGTTCGCAGACGCAGCCGCGGACCGGTGTCGAGCGGCACGCGGAGCTCGGCGAGGATCGCGGCTGCGTCGCGCTCGACGAAGTCGCGATGCGAGGAGAGGAACGCATCGACGATGGCGTCGTTCTCCTCGGGCAGCACACTGCACGTTGCGTAGACGAGTCGTCCTCCAGGCTTCAGCAAACTTGAAGCGGCGTCGATGATCGCAGTCTGCTTTGCCGTCAGCTCCGCGAGATCGTCGGGCGTCTGGCGCCACTTGAGGTCGGGATTGCGCCGAAGCGTGCCGAATCCCGTGCACGGCGCATCGATCAGCACGCGCTCGATCTTGCCGGCGAGACGCCTCACGCGCGCATCGCGCTCGCTCGCGATCGGTTGCGTGTGCACGTTGGAGAGCCCCGAGCGCGCGAGCCTTGGCGCAATGCGTTCGAGGCGCTTCGGCGACACGTCGAAGGCGTAGAGCCTGCCTTGCGAGCGCATCATCGCGCCGAGCAGCAGCGTTTTACCGCCCGCGCCGGCGCAGAAGTCGACGACCATGTCGCTGCGCCTCGGCTGCACCAGCATCGCGACGAGCTGGCTGCCTTCGTCCTGCACTTCGAGACGTCCGTCCGACAGCCACGGATGGCGCGCAAGCGAAGGTCGCCCGGCGATGCGCAGGCCGTAGGGCGAATACGGGGTCGGCGAAACGCGCAAGCCTTCCGACGACAATGCGGCAAGCGCGTCGTCGCGCGTCGCTTTCATGGAGTTGACGCGAAGGTCGAGCGGCGCCGGCTGTTGCCACGCGCGCGTCAGTGCAGCGCGCGTTTTGTCGTCGTAGGCTTCGCCCAGTCGGTGCCACAACCAGTCGGGAACGTCGGCAGCGACGGCGGCGGCGAGCGGCTCGGAAACGCGTGCCTTGAAACCGGCGAGCCAGCGCGCATCGGCGGCATTCAATGCGGGCTCGAGGTCGCGTACCGAATGACCGAATTCGCGCATGACCGTCGCGTACGAAAGCAGGCGCGGATCGGTCGTCTGCGCGATGGCTTCCAGCGACGACTTGCGTCGCAGATACGCGAACGCGCCGTCGGAGACGAACGCGCGGTCGCGCGCGCCCATTTGCGCATGCTCGCGGAAGAACGCCGACAGCGCCGCATCGGCGGGCATGTCGAGGCGCGCGACGCGCTCGATCGCGCCAGCGAGCATCGCGAGCTCGCTTCGCCGCAGCGTCATTGTCCGTGCGATTCGGGACCGCCGGGTTCGGGCAGCATCGGATTCGCTGGCTGGACCTCGCGCTGTTCGTTGGCTTGTGGCTCGGCGATCTCGGCGCCGTTCGCGTCGGTGCGAATCGCATCGAGTCGTGCTTCGAGCGTGCCGCGCGAGGTGCGCGTCACGCGCATCTTGATCGGGATGTAATGCAGCGACGGCGCGAGCCAGAACCAGCCTTCGGTGCGGCCGTCGTCGCTGCGCTCGTGCCAGCGTTGCGTCGCGATGTCGCCTTCGCGCCAGGGAAGCGCTTCTTCGCCTTCGAGCGACAACGTATAGCGCGCGACACGTCGCGTCGTCGCGAGCGTGAACGTCTGGTCGTCGCGCGAAGGCGGCGAGAAATACGGTTGCCACAGGATCGTGAGCGGATCGAACGCGGGCGGCTCGAGCGTCGTGAGGTTGCCGCCGTTCAACACGACGTTGCCTGCATCCCAGTCGAAATACGCGACTTCACGCCGATCGGCGTTGCCGCGCTCGACGACGAATTCGTACGGCTTGAGGCCTTGCGGCGTGATGGTGCCTCGGCTTTCGACGCGACCCTTGCCGTGGACGAAGAGCGCCGCGAGACCGCGCGCCTGTGCGACGGTCGAGATGCGGTAACGATTGCCGTCATGCTCGAAGCGATACGTCGCATCGCCGATCATGAAGCCCTGCGTGCCGAAAAACACTTTGTAGGCAAGATCGACGCGCGGCGGCAATTCGACGGGAGGCTTCGCGTCGCTCGCAGGCGGACCGATGACGACGTTGGGAGGCGATACAGCTTCGCTTTGCGCGGGCACGGTCGCTATTGTTTGCGCGCTTGAGTCGGCAGCTGCGCTGATGTCGGATGGGACCGGCGCGGCGATCACATGCGCTGCTTTGCCCGCTTTCTGCAAGCGACGAACCGGTACGGACGGCATTTGCTCGAGTGTTGGTGAAGGTAACGGCGTCGCCATCGCGGGCAATGGCGTGGGCGGAGGCGGCATTTCGCGAAGCGTCGCGGTCAACACCGGTTCTTCGCGCACAGGTGCCGGTTCGACGGGCCACAGCGACCAGACGAGATGCAGCACGAGCGAGAGCAGAAGCGCGACGATCAGCGCCGGTCGCACGCGCCATTGCGAAGGTTGCGTGCTGCGCGGATCGAGCGACTTGGCGAACGTGGCCATGCCGGGAAGGACCGGGCCACGCGCGGCGAGTTCGGCCGCGCACACGGTTATGGCGAAGCGGTGGCGGGGACGTCGACGAGGCGCACGCGATCGTTCTCGAGAACGATGCGGCCGGCGCAGTACCAGGCGACGACTCGGGGCAGCAGTCGGTGCTCGGCCTCGAGGACGCGCGCGGCGAGCGTGTCGCTGTCATCGTCCGGCATGATCCGCACCTCGGATCGAGCGATGATCGGTCCGCCATCGACGTCACGCGTCACGAAATGAACGGTGCAGCCGTGCGCTGTCGCGCCGTCGGCAAGTGCGCGCGCGTGCGTGTTCGTGCCCGGAAAAGCGGGCAGAAGCGACGGGTGGATGTTGAGCATGCGGCCCGCGTACCGCGCGATGAAGCGGGATCCGAGAATGCGCATGAAGCCGGCGAGCACGACGAGGTCGGGCTCGCCCTGGTCGATAGCATGCGCGAGCGCATCGTCGAAATCGTCGCGGGAAGCAAATCGTCGGTGATCGACGATCGTCGTCGCGATGCCATTGCGTTGCGCATGCGCAAGTCCGGCGGCCTCGGGACGATTGCTGATCACGTGCGTGATCGCGCCGTCGATTTCGCCCGCGTTCGCGGCGTCGATCAGCGCGGCGAGGTTCGAGCCGCGCCCGGAGATCAGGACGGTGATGCGCGAAAGCGGCATGGCGATACCAATTTAGGACCAATTTAGGGTCAGAGACGAAACTTCTGCGAGGCGACTCGCGTTATGGTCTTAC
>DATFCW010000310.1:0-9361 GCA_035252665.1 Casimicrobiaceae bacterium
CGATCATCTACGGCACGCTCGGCGTGCTGAACCTCGCGCACGGCGCGATGTTCATGCTGGGTGGCTACGCCGGCTACATGGCGTTCCAGTGGAGCGGGTCGTTCGTCGTCGCAGTCATCGTCGGCACGCTGTTCCTCGCGATAGTGGGCGTACTGACGGAGCGGATCGTCATCCGCCACTTCTACGCGAGGCCGCACGAGGACCAGATCCTCGTCACGTTCGGCCTCGGCATCGTCTTCGTCGAGTTGATCCGCTTCTTCTTCTCGAGCCTCACCAAGACCGTTCCTGCGCCGAAGCTCCTGTCGGGCATCACGTCGCTCGGCTTCATGTTCTACCCGACGTATCGGCTCGCGGTCGTCGGCATCGTTGCCGTCGCGTTGTTCGTGATGTTCATCGTGCTCTACCGCACGCGGCTCGGCATGATCGTCCGCGCGGGCATCGAGGATTCGACAATGGTCGACTCGCTCGGCATCAACGTCGATCGAGTGTTCATGATCGTGTTCGGGCTCGGCGCAATGGCAGCAGGGTTCGCCGGCATCATCAACGCCCCGATCGTCTCGCTCACGCCCGATGTCGGCGAAGCGATCCTCGTGCAGACGTTCGTCGTCGTCGTGATCGGCGGCGTTGGATCGTTTCCCGGCGCGGTCATCGGCGGCCTGATCGCCGGCGAAATCATCAGCCTGACGTCGATGGTCGACCCGGGTTACGCGTACGTGATGCTGTTCGCGGCGATGACGCTCGTGCTGATGGTTCGGCCGCAGGGGTTGCTCGGATTGCGGGGGCGGGAATGAGCATGATGGGCGAGGCGAGCCGCTAGGATGCGCGCGCGCGGCGTGCTTACCGTTGAGGTATTCACTGCGATCGGCCTCGTCGTTGCGCCGTTCGTCTTGCCTTATCTCGGCTTTGCGCCGAATACCGTCAATCGCATCCTCGTATGGGGCCTGTTCGGGCTGGGCTTCGACATCCTGTTCGGCTACACGGGCCTGCTATCGTTCGGACAGTCGGCGTTCTACGGCACCGGCGGAATGGTCGCCGCGTATTTGTTGACCCGCGCAGGCTTTCCCAACGTCGTCGCGGCGCTTTTCATCGGGATGATCGCTGCCGCGGTCGTCGGCGGCGTCGTGGGGCTCGTCGCATTGCGACGCACCGGCATCTATTTCGCGATGATCACCGTGGCGATCGCCGAGGTCTTCTACTTCGTAGAATTCAATCCGCTCGCCGCATGGACGGGCGGCGAGAACGGCCTGCCCGGCGTTCCCACGCCGACGCTGCACCTCGGATTCACCACGCTCAACTTCACCACCGGCTGGTCGCTGTATCCGTTCCTCGCGTTCTGCTATTTCGTCGGCATTGTCATCGCGCTTCGCATCGTGCGCTCGCCGGTCGGCGTAATCCTGCGCGCGATCCGCGAGAATCCGTTACGCGCAGCTGCCGTCGGCCATAACGTCCATGCCTACAAGCTCACGGCGTTCGTCATCGCCGCGGCCTACGCGGGATTTGCGGGCGGACTGCTCGGCATGATGCAGGGCTTCATGCCGCCCGAAGCGTTCACGTTCGACACGTCGGGACAGCTCGTGATGCAGACCGCGATCGGCGGCCGCGGCACGCTGTTCGGTCCGTTGCTCGGTGCGACGGTGTGGCTCGGCCTCCAGGACTTGTTGCAGTCCGTGTTTCAGCTCGGCGCATCGTGGAAGCTCGTGCTCGGTCTCGTATTCGTGCTTCTTGTCTGCTTCCTGCGTCACGGCATCATCGGCGGCATCAAGGATCTCGCGCATTTTCTGTCGCGCAAATCTCTGTCCGTTGAACCTCCGGTCGAGGAGCCCGAGGAAGCGTACATGCCGAACCTCGCCGAGGAAGAGCAGGATCGCGCGCCCTCGCACGCCGCGCCACAGCCGCAGCGCCGCGCATCTCCCGATTACTCGGGACCCATTCTCCGGGCCACCGGACTCACGAAGCACTACGGCGGGGTGATCGCGAACGCCGACATAGACTTCTCGGTCAACCGCGGCGAGTTGCGCGGCATCATCGGGCCGAACGGCGCGGGCAAGACGACGTTCTTCAAGATGCTGACGTGCGAGGTGCCGCCAACGTCGGGTCGGATCGTCTTCGAGGGTCGCGACATCGCGGGCAAGAGCGTCACCGACGTCTGCCAACTTGGCCTCACGAAGAGCTACCAGGTCAACCAGCTCTTTAATCGCCTGACGGTCGAGGAGAACGTAACGATCGCCGCGCTTGCCGAGATTCGCGGCAAGTTCCGGCTCGACATGCTGAAGAGTTTGCGCAAGGTTCCGGGGCTCGGCGAGCAGGTCGACCGCACGCTTGCGCTCGTGAATCTCACCGCGCGGCGGCACACGCCGGTCGCGCAGCTTGCGTACGGCGAGAAGCGCCGTCTCGAAGTGGGGCTTGCGCTTGCATCGTCGCCGGCGCTGCTTCTGCTCGACGAGCCGCTCGCGGGCATGAGCCCGGCCGAGCGCGTCGAGACGGTGAGGCTACTGAAGTCCATCGCGCAGGGACGCACGACGATCGTCATCGATCACGACATGGATGCGCTCTTCGAGCTCGCCGAGCGGATTACCGTGCTGCAGGAAGGCCGCGTGTTGGTCGAGGGGACGCCGGACGAGATCAAGAGCAACGCGAAGGTGCAGGAAGCGTATCTCGGCGGCGTGCACGGGGTGATCAACGCATGAGCCCTGCTACGGTCGCTCCGCCGAAGTCGCCCGCGTACATCGACATACGCAGGACGCCGGCATCCGGAGGCGGTGGCCGCGAGAGCCTGCTCGAGGTGACGAACCTCAACAGCTTCTACGGCGACTCGCACATTCTTTTCGACGTGTCGCTTCGCGTCGAGCGCAACGAAGTCGTCGCGCTTCTCGGCCGCAACGGCGCCGGCAAGAGCACGACGCTCAAGAGCCTGATGGGCGTTGTGACGCCGCGAACGGGATCGGTCGTCCTCGACGGCATCGAGATCGCAGGCAGGAAGAGCCATGCGATCGCGAAGCAAGGCATGCAGCTCGTCCACGAGGATCGCCGTATCTTCGGCAGCCTCGACGTCGAGGAGAACCTGATTCTCGCCGGCCTGACGGCGAGAAGTCGCTGGCCCCTCGATCGCATCTACGAAATGTTCCCGCGGTTGAAGCAGCGTCGCGGAAGCCGCGGGACCGATCTTTCCGGCGGCGAGCAGCAGATGCTCGCGATCGCGCGCGCGCTGATTCGCGACCCGAAGATCATCCTGCTCGACGAGCCGTTCGAGGGACTTGCGCCGGTGATCGTGCAGGCGCTGATGGCCGCGTGCCGCGACCTTGCCGCCGCCGGCCAGACGATCGTTCTCGTCGAGCAGAACCTCGCGGCGACGCTCGCGCTCGCGCAGCGCGTCTACATCATCAACAACGGCCACATCGCGCACGAAGGGCCGGCCGAGGAGATCAAGGCGCGGCCGGAGCTCCTGCAGCGCTATCTCGGCGTGTGAGTTCGGGGCCAGCGACGAAACCCGGGTAAGCGCGTCGTCGTCCGTACAGCGGGTTCGAGTTTCGTCTCTGCCCCCGAACTCGCCGAACGACACCGCGATTCGTGCGCAAGAAGCGGATCGCGCGCGTCGCGCGCCGCGCGCGAATCTTGCCACCATGGACACCGCAAGCCTCGCCAGGCTCGTCTCGCTTGCTGCCATCTGGGGCAGCTCGTTCCTCTTCATGCGGATGGCGGTGCCTGTGCTCGGACCGGCGCTTCTGATCGCGTTGCGTGTCGGGCTCGCGGCGCTGTTCCTCCTTGGCGTCGCATTGGCGGGAAATCGTCGCCTCGATGTGCGCCGCCACTATCGCCATTACCTCTTCATGGGTGCGTGCAACTCGGCGATCCCGTTCCTGCTGTTCGCGTTCGCCGCACAGACACTGTCCGCGTCGCTGCTCGCGATCCTCAATGCGACTGCGCCGTTGTTTGCCGCCCTGATCGCGTCGCTTCTTCGCCGAACGCTTCCCGCCCCGTCGATCATCGCGGGCCTGGCGCTCGGTGTGATCGGTGTCGCGCTGCTCGCCGGCTTCGACACGGTGATGCTCGTGCCGGGCGCAACGATTGCACTGTTCGCCGCGCTCGGTGCCGCGTTCTCGTATGCGATCGCTTCGAACTACGCGAAATCGGCGCCGAGCGTCGATCCGTTCGCGAATGCGCACGGAAGCATGTGGGCGGCCACCCTTCTGCTCGCACCGACAGTGCCGTTCTTTCCGGCGGCGGCCATGCCGACGACGTCCGTCGCCCTCGCCGTGGTGGCCCTCGGCGTCTTGTGCAGCGGCGTCGCGTATCTGCTTTATTTCCGCCTGATCGCCGATCTCGGTGCGGCGTCGGCGCTGACCGTGACGTTCCTGATTCCGGTGTTCGGCGTGCTGTGGGGGACGCTGTTCCTGAACGAGCACGTCGGCTGGTACACGATCGTCGGGTCGGTGACCGTGATCGCCGGCACGGCGCTCGTGACCGGCTACGTGCCTCGGTTCATGCCGCGCGCTTCCAGCCGCCGATGATCGCACCCGCGAGCGCGAGCCCGACGACGACGTAGGCCGAATTGATGAGCCACAGCGTAATCGAGCGCGCCTCGAAGCCGTAGTTGAGCGCAAGCGTCGCGGCGATGAAGCCCACGGCCACGATCGTGCCGAGACGAAGTCCCGCGACGAGCGTCGTGGCGTCGAGCCGCTGCATCAGCCACGCGAGCGTGTAGCACATGACGAGGATCGCGAGAAAGCCGACGACGTAAGGGAGCGGCGAGTCGCGCGCGAGATCGTTCATCGTCTTGCCGATCGCGGCAAGCCACGGCGTTGCCATGATCGTGTACCAGATCGCGCCGAGCACGAAGAACACGATCGTCGAAATCCACACTGCCAGGTGCCTTCCCGCGCTCATCGCATTCTCCATCGTGGCGTCTTTCGTATTTCACCACAGCAATCACGATGGATCGAGTCCGCATCACGCGGGCGGAAAGAGCGATGCCTGCCGGCCGCCATCGCGGGCCGGTGGACGAAAGCGCGACACCTCGAGTGCCGTGTGGTCGCGACCGCGATTGAGTCCGAGGCGCCGGCACGCGATCGAGAAGCGCTTTTCGAGGAGCGTCGCGAATTCGCCGGTGCCGCGCATGCGCACGCCGAACGTCGAATCGTAGTCGCGGCCGCCGCGCATGTTGCGTACGAGGCTCATGATGTGCCCGGCGCGAAGCGGGTAGTGCGCGTCGAGCCATTCGCGAAACAGCGGCGCGACTTCGAGCGGCAGCCGCAATAGGATGTAGCCCGCGGCATGCGCGCCGTTCGCGGCGGCCGCGTCGAGGATTGTCTCCAGGTCGCGATCGTTCAACTGCGGAATGATCGGCGCGACCATGACGCCGACCGGAATTCCGGCATCCGCGAGCGTCTTCAACGCCTGAAGACGCCGATGCGGCGCCGCCGCACGCGGCTCCATCTTTCGCGCAAGCTCGCGATCGAGCGTGGTGATCGAAAAGTAGACGCGTGCCATCCGCTTGGCCGCCATGGGCGCGATCAGGTCGATGTCGCGCTCGACGAGGGCCGATTTCGTGACGATCGTGAATGGATGCTCGTGCTCGGCGAGGAGTTCGAGGATCGAGCGCGTGATTTTCCATTCCCGCTCGATCGGCTGATACGGATCGGTGTTGGTCCCGAGCGCGATTGGATCGCAGCGATAGCCGGGTTTTGCTAGCTCCTCGCGGAGAAGCTGCGCGGCATCCGGCTTCGCGAAAAGCTTCGTCTCGAAATCGATGCCGGGCGACAGATCGAGGAACGCATGCGTAGGTCGCGCGTAGCAGTAGATGCAGCCGTGCTCGCAGCCCTGGTACGGATTGATCGACTGCGAGAATGGAATGTCGGGCGACTCGTTGTGCGCGATGATCGTGCGCGCGGGCTGTATCGTGACCGTGGTTTTTAGCACAGGCGGCGCGTCATCCTCCTCGATGGGCGTCGTCCAGCCGTCGTCGCACGCTTCGCGCGTGTCCGTGCGAAAGCGATTTGCCGGATTGAAGGTCGCGCCGCGGCCCTTGACGGGCGGCGACGGTGGGTCGTGGGACGCCATGGCGAGTCAGGTACCGTATGAATATACGGTATCACGGCGATGCTGTCCAGCCGACCGATAATCGGCTGGAAAGACGAAGGGCTTACGAAGCGAATGGACGAGCGGAGCGCACGCGAAGTCGTGCTCTTGCGGGCGATCGAGACCGCCGATGGCGCGCGCGAGGTCGCAAGCGACGACGATCGCGGCTGGGCCTCGCGCGCGAGCGCCGAGATCGTCGGCGAGCAGGCGAGCGACGAAACCTTCCTCGCACGTCGCGCGTCGTTGCTGCTCGAACGCCTTCGCGAGCGCTACCCGCGCATGCGCGTGCTTGCTTCTCCGCCAACCACGCGCGGCGTTGTCGCCTTGACGCTTGCGATCGCAGCGTTCGTCATCGGCGCGCTCGGCGTCGACGTCGGTCCGGCGAAGCGCATCAACCTGCTCGCGCCGCCGCTCCTGGGCTTGCTCGCGTGGAACCTCGCCGTCTACATTGCGCTTTTCGTCGAGATGCTCGCATCGCGGCATCGCGGCAACGTGCTCGGACCGCTTCGTCGCGCGATCGTGGGCGGCTGGCGTGAAGCGATGCATCCGATCCGCGGATCGACACCGCGTCCCCTCGCTGTCGCGCTTGCGCGTTTCGCGACGGATTGGTCGGCGCTCGCGCTGCCGATCTGGCGAAGGCGTGCGACGCGTCTCCTGCATGCTGGTGCGGCGATGCTCGCGCTCGGCGCAATCGTCGGGCTTTACGCGCGCGGAATCGCGTTCGAGTTTCGCGCCGGCTGGCAAAGCACGTTTCTCGATGCGGCCGCGGTCACGCGAATCCTCGACGTCGTGCTCGCGCCCGGCGCATGGGTTACGCGCCTTCCGCTGCCCGACGAGGCGCACGTCGCGGCCATCGGAGGCCAAGGCGCCGGCGAGAATGCCGCGTCGTGGATACATCTTTACGCAGCGACGATCGCGATCGTCGTCATTCTGCCGAGGCTCGTGCTTGCCGCGTTCGCCTGGCTCGGCGAGCGACGCCTTGCGCGGAGTTTTCCACTGCCCCTCGAGCACGCGTATTACCGGCGTCTCGTGCGTCGCTGGCGCGAAGGCAATGCACAGATCGAGATCTTCCCCTACAGCTTCGATGTTGCACCCGATCGACGCGACGCGCTCGCCCATGTGATGACCCGGGTGTTCGATGCCGGGGCGACGCTCGCCTGGCATCCGTCGACGCCTTATGGCGACGATGCTATTCCGCACGCTTCGCATGCGTCGCCGGGTGCGCTCGTCACAATCTTCAATCTCGCGGCGACACCGGAGCGCGAGAACCACGGGGCATTCGTCGAAGCGCTTCGCGCGCGCGCGCCCCACGCACCGCTGATCGCGATCGTCGACACGACCGATTTCGCCGATCGCTTCGTCGATGCGCCGCGGCGCATCGCGGAACGCGAGGAAGCGTGGCGGCGGCTGTTTGCCGCGCAGCGCATCGAGCCGCTCTTCGTTCGCCTCGCCGATCCGGATCTGCGCGAGGCGGGCGACACGCTGGCAATGCGGCTCGAGGAGATGCCGCAGTGAGCGGTGAAACGCCTCACCCGCCTCGCGATCGCTCGGCTCCCTCTCCCCAGGGGGGAGAGGGTCGGGGTGAGGGGCAAACCATCGCGCTGTCGCTCATCGCACACACCAACGTCGGCAAGACGACGCTCGCACGCACGCTCCTCGATCGCGACGTCGGCGAAGTGCGCGACGAGCCGCACGTGACCGGCAGCGCCGAGCGCTACACGATGATCGAGACCGCGCAGGGCGACGTCCTCGAGTTGTGGGACACCCCGGGCTTTGGCGACAGCGCCCGGCTTGCACGGAGGCTCGCGTCCATGGATCGTCCGATCGCGGGCCTTCTCGCGATGACGTGGGACCGCTTTCGCGATCGCGCGCTGTGGTCGAGCCAGCAGGCGGTGGCCAACGTTCGCGAAGAAGCCGACGTCGTGCTGTATCTCGTCAACGCATCCGAATCGCCCGGCGACGCCGGCTACGTCGAGCCCGAGTTGCGCATCCTCGAATGGATCGGCAAGCCCGTCATCGCGCTTCTCAACCAGACGGGTCCGCCGCGCACAGGAGAAATCGAAGCAGCGGACATTGCGCGCTGGCAGAATGCATTGCGCGAGCATGCGTGCATCAAGGGCGTGCTGTCGCTCGACGCATTCGCGCGCTGCTGGGTGCAGGAAGGCGTGCTGCTGCGCGAAGTGGCGCACGTGCTGCCACAGGAGAAGCTGCCGGCGTTCGCGCGCCTCGCGGCGGCTTGGCAGGCCGAGCGCAACGCGCGCTTCACGCAATCGATGAGCGCGATCGCCGCGCCGATCGCGCAAGCGGCATGCGACCGGGTGACGCTCCCCGACGAAGGTTTTCGCGGCGCCGCGGTCGATCTCGGCAGACTCATTGGCGTTACTCGCTCGCGTCCGAGCCGTGCAAGAACGCGCGCGGTGCGCGAGTTGTCACGGCACCTCGACGATGCGATTCGCGGAAGCACCGATCGCCTCATCGAGATTCATCATTTGGGCGGGCGCGCCGCCGACGAAGTGCTCGCACGCCTTGCCGACGACGTCACGACTGATGCGCCGTGGAGCGAGCGCAAGGCCGCGATGGTCGGCGGCTTCGTGTCGGGCGCATTGACCGGGCTCGCGGCCGACCTTGCAGTGGGCGGCCTCACGTTCGGCGCCGGCTTGCTCGCCGGCGGCATCGTCGGCGCAATGGGCGGCGCTGGCATCGCGCGCGGTGTCAATCTGGTGCGGGGCAGGAAGGAATCGGTCGCGCGATGGAGCGACGAATTGCTCGTTTCGCTCATGCCGGGAGCGGTGCTTCGCTATCTGATGGTCGCGCACTACGGTCGCGGTCGTGGGGATTTCGCGGCGAGCGAGCATCCAGCGTTCTGGCGCGATGCGGTCAACGCGGCCGTCGAGCGTCAGGGCGGAATTGCCGACATCGTCGCCCTTCGCGGCGCCAGGCCATGCGACTCGCAGGCGATCCAACGGGCGCTCGCCGACAAGCTGGAAGCGATCGCGCTCGACGTTCTTGCGACGCTCTATCCGGCGGCCGACGTCTCCGCCTTGCGCATTGAAAGTCGATCGGCGGACAATGGGCGCCCGGCTTAGGCGGCGGGCGCCGCTCGCGGGCACAACGACGAGAGGAGGGATCGCGTTTTCATGAGACGTCCGCAAACGACGGAGCAACGCGTCGATTCGTCGATCGACGAGCGGTTGGCAACCGAGGAGCGGCTACTCGCGGCGAGGCGCGCCGATCCCGCATCGCCGTATTTTCAGGGCGATCGAGCGCGGGCCGATCGTCGCCGATT
>DATFCW010000311.1:0-6279 GCA_035252665.1 Casimicrobiaceae bacterium
GTGCTCATGGATCACGCGCTTCGCCATCGCGCGCAAAACGCCGATGTGGTCGTCGCAACGCCGCGACTTGCGGCACAAGCGCCGCCCGAAGTGCGCGCACGCCTGCGTGGCAATATCGTCGACGATCCGGATCCGGACGAGGCGTGAGAGGTTGCGATGCCGACGCGGAGCTCGTAAAACTCGGTTACCGCTGCCTTCACCCGCAGTGTCGATGTAGCGAATTACGGGCGAGGCGACCGGCCGCATCGCGGCGATTTCCGTTTGTAACGTCCGGTCCGCGGGCGTCTGGCGCGTCACGCCGCTCTTACGTCTTTTGCGTGGTATGACTTGAGGACCAGCGCAAAGGCCAGCGCGAAAAGCCCGGCGACAAGGACACTCGTCGGTGACGCGCCGAGACGCTCGAACCACTGCGTATAGAGGTCGATCGCGCCGAATACCGCGACGACGGTCACGAGCCAGCGGCGATCGTGCCTGAAGGCCCAGACGCCGCCTGCAACAAGAACGATTGCCCACGCCAGCGCGAAGGCGCCCGGACGAAGAAGCATCCGCGTCCCGCCGATCGAAGCGTAGTCGCCTACCCGTGCCGCGAAGCCGCGATCGCCCCACAGCGAGCCGATCCAGAATCCGAAGTTGACGAGGAACACCGACGCGCGCGCCGCCGCCGTCGCGATGCCGCGACGGTCGAGTGGGACGCTGTTCATGCTCCACTGCAGCAACGCGGCGAGCGCAGCGAACACGATGATCGTGAGCAACGGCGCCTCGATGCCTAAGAAATACATCGCGTGCATGTAACCGGTCCGCGCGCCAAGGCACGACGACAGCGCAAGCACGGCGAGGACCGCCATGACCGCGCTGCGCGTCGAGATGGAGACGGCAGCGAAGAGCGTCGCGACGAGCAGGAACGAGGCGACCGATCCTTCGCCGAGCTTGACGATCCCGCCGCCAGCGAGAAGCGCGCCGGCGACGACGCAGATGACCGCGAGCAGCCGCCATTGCTCGTCGTAGCGCATGACGAGCCCAAGCCCTGCCGCGCAAACGGCGATGCCGAGCGCGATCGCCGTCGCCGCCGTCGGCAGCAGCGCGAGCGTGGCGCCGGCCACCGCGATCATGCCGAACGCGACGAGAATGTTGAACGCGAGCGTGCCTGTGGCCGCCTTCGAGAGCGCGCTGAGCTTGTCGTATTCGCCGCGGTCGATGTGACCCTCGGCAAGCAGCACGTCGAGATCGAGCGTGACTTTCATCGGGTCCTCCCTTGTTCGTCTTGTCGCGGCCGAGCGGGAAGATCGTACGCTGCGGGCCGTGCCGTCGGCGGCGTCACCGATACGACGATCCTCGCAGCATCTGGATCGATCCGCTGGACGAAGTCGAGCACGGATTCAGCGGAGACAACATCGATATCGCCCGCCATCCGACGATCGAGCGGATGGTCGTCGAAGGCGATGTTCGCGCGTCCGAGCTCGCCGCCGAGACGTTCGAACGCGCCGATGCGGATCGTCGCGGGACGAAACGCCTTCGCGCGGAGCCACGCCTGCGCCTGCGCGCGGTCGCGCACATCTTTGGAGAGCGCGCCGGCGAACGTTTCGAGCGCCCACTGGTTCGAGTTCTGGTAGCGCGTGCTCCACGGATAGGCGACGAGGTTGTAGCGCGCTTCGTGAAAGCGTCCGGCGCCATGCGCGGCGAGCAGCGCGCCGATCCGGCGCTGAACGTCGGGCGACGGAACGACGATCGCCGCCTCGTACGCGAACATGTCGTCGAGGAAGAAATCGCCGAATCCGTCGTCGAACAAGGCCGACGTCGCGGTGCCGCAGGCATTGAGCTCCTCGACCATCGTCCAGTCGCCACGCGGGTGATCCCGCCAGGCGAAGGCGACATGCGAGTAGCGCAGGTGGTAACGCGACAGATTGCGACCGACGCGCGCGACGATCGCCACGCGCGCATCGGCACGGTCGAGCGCCTTGCGCACGTCCAGCGCGAGCGTCAACGCGTTTCGCACTTCCTCGGCAGACAGGCGTTTCTCCGTGCACGTCTGCCCGGCGTGGGCGGCGAGCGTGATGAACGCCAACGCAGCGACCAGGGCTTTGCGCAGCATCGTCGCCTCCTCACATCTGCGTCGAGCGCGCGGAAAAGACGAGCGCACGAGCGACCTCGTTCGGGATGAACGCGACGAGCCGGGCGCCAGTTACGAGCGAGAAGCCGGCCGCTTCGGCGACGACCGCGACCGTTTGACCGACGGCGATCGAACCACCGCGCAGGACGTCGACGCCGACGCGCACCGACGCTTCCGAACCGGTCGCGACGTCGCGCAGCACGATGACGCTCGCGTCGGCGGTGCTCGTGACGCCGGCGACGACGAACATGGCGCCCGCTCGAATCAGCTTCGCGCTGCCGTCGACGATCATGCCGGAGCCGTCGATGGCGGCCTGCGAGGCTTCCGACGATGCGGCGGTGCTGTCCTGCGCCCGCGACGGCATCGACGCGAATGCGAGAAACGTGGCGGTGGCGATGGCGACGGCGATGAGGGTGCGCTTGGATTTCATGACGTTCTCCGGTGGTGGATGGATGCGGCGTGGTAGCCCGCGGACCGAAGTCTGCGCCGCAGGTAGCGCCGGTCAATACCTGAATGCTATGGTATCGTTTGTCGATACCGTCGGGATCGGCCGCCATGACCGAAACGCACCAGCTCGTGGACGTTCTGAAGCAGCTCCTGAAGACGCGAGGACTCACCTACGCGGAGCTCGCGCGTCGCCTCGGGCTTTCGCACGCGAGCGTGAAGCGGCTTTTCTCCGCGCGGACGTTCACGCTGGCGAGGCTCGCGCAAGTGTGCGGCGTGCTGGAGATCGACTTCTTCGATCTCGCGCGACTCGCGCGCGGACGCAGCGAATCGACGCGCGAGATGAGCGAGCGGCAGGAGGCCGCGCTCGCACAGGACGCGAAGCTACTCGGCGTGTTCTACTTGCTGCTATCCGACTGGACCGCCGACGAGATTCTCGCCGCGTACGAGGTCTCCGAGCCCGCGCTCGTGCGGCTGCTCGTTCGCCTCGATCGCCTGCAACTGATCGAGCTTCTGCCGAAGAACCGCGTGCGTCTTCGCACGCCGAAGCTCCTGCAGCTACGGCCCGGCGGTCCCATCCACCGCGCGCACGGCAAGCGGGTCGTCGACGAATTCATCGCCGCCGAATTCGACCGCATCGGCGGCTTCTTCCGCTTCGAATACCGGGAGCTGTCGAAGGCCTCGTACGCGCTTATGCAACGGCGGCTCGATCGGCTTGCCGCCGAATTCCTGGAGCTCGCCGAGCTCGATGCCGTGTTGCCGTCGAAGCGCCGCGAAACGATCGGTGTGCTGCTCGCGATGCGGCCGTGGGCGCTGTCGCTCGTTACCGGGTTGAAGGCGCGGCCGATTCCCTCGACGTAGCGGATTCGGTGCGCTCGTCGTCGGACGCGTGCGTCGCGTTCACGGTCGCCCGCGCCGCCCCCTTGGCGAGCGTCAAGCGCACGTCGTCGCCGATCGCAAGATCGCGCGCATCGCCGACGATGCGCCCATCGTCCGCGGTGACGATCGCGTAGCCGCGTTCGAGAACGGCTTTGGGGTTGAGCAGCATCAGCGCGGACGAAAGGCGATCGATGTCGCGCAGCGCACGCGACAGGCGATCGCGACCGGCGCGGACGAGCGCGCGCGATGCACCATCCACGCGCGCCGCGTGCGCCCTCGGCATGCGCAGCTCGCGAAGTAGCCGTGCCGCAACCGTGTCCACGCGGTGCGCGTAACGCGCGCGACGGTGCGCGAACGCGCGTGTAAGCCGCGCGCCGAGCATGCGCGCGTGCTCCGCCTGTCTCGCGAGCCGCGCTGCGGGGTGCACGAGCCTTCGCGCTGCGGCGTCGAGGCGCTGTGCGCACGTCCCGGCCCGATGCTCGTAAGAGCGCACGAGGCGCCGATGCAATCCGCGAAGCGTTGCGCGCAGCGCGTCGCGATCGGGGACCACGAGCGCCGCGGCGGCGGTGGGCGTTGGCGCGCGCACGTCCGCGACAAAATCGCAGATCGTGAAGTCGCTCTCGTGACCCACGCCCGACACGATCGGCAGCCGCGACGCGTACACCGCGCGCGCGACGATCTCTTCATTGAACGCCCAGAGGTCCTCGAGCGAACCGCCGCCGCGACAGACGATGAGCACGTCCGCGCACGCGTGCTCGTTCGCGCGTCGGATCGCGGCGGCAATCTCGGAAGCGGCGCCCGCGCCCTGCACCGATGCTGGATAAAGGATCACCGGCAGGCCCGGAAAGCGTCGCGCGAGCGTCGTCAGCACGTCGCGCAATGCTGCCGCGCGGCGCGACGTGACGATGCCGATGCAACGAGGAAGCGCCGGCAGGGGGCGCTTTCGCCCGTTGTCGAAGAGTCCGGCGGCTTCGAGCGCGCGCTTGCGGGCGAGGAAGCGCTCGTAGAGCAGCCCCTGGCCCGCGAGGCGGATGGTTTCGACATTGAGCTGGAATTCCCCGCGCGGCTCGTAAATCGACGGGACCGCGCGCACCTCGACGGCCAGGCCTTCCCGAAGCGCGAACGCGAGTCCCTGGGCCTTTTGGCGGTAGAACACGCAGCGGACCTGCGCGCTCTCGTCCTTCAGCGTGAAATAGAGGTGGCCCGACGCCGCGCGCGTGCACGCCGAGATCTCGCCGCCGATCCACAGCAGCCCAATCTGGCGCTCGAGCAGGAGCCGCGCCGACGACACGAAATGCGAGACCGTGAGCACCGGCGGGCGAGCGCGGTCACTCCCCGGTGCTTGCGTCTCGTTCACGTTGCGCAATGCATCATCGTTCATGGGATCGCCTTGCGTCGCCAAGCGTCGAACCTTGGACGTTGTGGTGGACAGAACAACGGTTCTGTCCAGGACAGGCCGGATGTCCAAATGTGCAAATTGTGGGCTGCCGACCGTCCCGCGCAGCGATACGATCCCCGTGCGAAGCCGTTTGCGCGTGCCGAAGGGCCGATGCAGGGCCTTGAATTGACGTTGTTTTTTTTCGGCGCGAATTTTGTCACGGGGCTGATTTTCCTGCCCGCCGGGGGACTTAGCGATCGAATTTACAAGATATGCACACTGCTATCCACAGGTTTTGTGGACAAGCGGCCTGACCACCGGCGGGTGTCATCGCGCAAACCGTTGCGGGACGTGGTTTTCCGGGGCGGCACCTGCTTCCCCCAGTGCCGCGGACGGTGACGCGATAGCGCCCGCCGGTTAGAATTCCCTGTTCCGGGTGGTTGTTCATGAACAAAACGGTCCATGCTGCACCGCGAGATGACGCGGTCTCCCCTTCGCATTCGCCGGCGCCACGTGGCGTGCGCCGGAAAGGCGAGGGCGACGCTCGGCCATCCGCGGTCGCGGGCTCGAATTTCATCCGGACGATTATCGCGGAGGACAACGCCAACGGGACGTACGGTGGCCGTGTCGTCACCCGCTTTCCACCCGAGCCCAACGGGTATCTTCACTTCGGCCACGCGAAGTCGATCGTCCTGAATTTCGGCCTTGCGGCGGAAAACGGCGGCACCTGCCATCTCCGCTTCGACGATACCAACCCGCTCAAGGAAGACGTCGAATACGAGGATTCGATCGCGGATTCGGTGCGCTGGCTCGGCTACGACTGGGGCACGCATCGCTACCATGCCTCCGATTACTACGACACGCTCTACGCGTTCGCCGAATGGTTCGTCGAGCAGGACCTGGCGTACGTCGACAGCCAGTCGAACGAGGAGTTGCGGCAAACGCGCGGCACGCTGACCCAACCCGGCGTTCCCGGTCCGTGGCGCGATCGAAGCGTCGCGGAAAACCTCGATCTGCTGCGCCGGATGCGCGCCGGCGAGTTTCGCGATGGCGCGCACGTGTTGCGCCTCAAGATCGACATGGCGAGTCCGAACATGAACCTTCGCGATCCGGTGATCTACCGGATCCGGCACGCGCGCCACCATCGGACTGCCGATCGATGGTGCATCTATCCGCTCTACGACTACACGCATTGCATCTCGGATGCGCTCGAGCGCGTCACGCACTCGATCTGCACGCTCGAGTTCCAGGATCACCGCCCACTCTACGACTGGATCATCGAGCGCCTCGCTGAAGGCGGCAAGCTCGCGCGCCCGCTTCCGCATCAGTACGAGTTCGCCCGGCTCAACCTCACGTACACAGTGCTCTCCAAGCGTCGGCTGATCCGGCTCGTCGAGGAACGCCACGTCGACGGCTGGGACGATCCGCGCATGCCGACGTTGGTGGCTGCGCGCCGGCGCGGTTATACGCC
>DATFCW010000312.1:0-4430 GCA_035252665.1 Casimicrobiaceae bacterium
GGCGCGGCTTGATTCTTGTCCGGCTGCTGCTGTTTGTCGCACTGGCCGCGATCGGCATGGCGGTGCTTCTATGGTTCGTTACGCGGAACCGACGCTATCTCCGCTTCATCGTCCTGACGCTCGAGTTCACGCTGATTCTGCTGCTTGCCATCCTGCTCTGGTTCGCGGCCGAGCGGCTGTTTGCGCCCATGCTGGGACACCTGTTGTGACGAAGCGTTGATGCGAACGTGAAAGACGTCGCGGTCAATCCAACGAATACACGCGCGGAAAGCGCGCGTCGCATTTTCGTCTGCGGCCGCGATACAGGCGTTACGCGAGCGCCGCTGATCGCGACCCTTCAAGGGCGCGAGCTCATCATTGCCGAGCCGACGACCCGAGCGATCGCGCACGCGGCGATTTCCGCCGATGTCGCGATCGTCGTCGCCGACGCGCGCGAAGGCTTCGTCGGTGAAACGCGCCGGCAGGCGTTTCTGGTCGCGCTGTTCGGTGTGCCGCGCATCGTGTTGGCCGTCGACGGCATCGAGGAGGCCAGTCTTTCGGCGTTCACCGCTATCGAAGCCGAATATCGCGCGTTCGCGCAGAAGATCGGCATCCGCAACGCTCTCGCCGTTCCGATCTCGATTGCGCGAGGCGACAACGTCATCGCCCCGAGCGCAGCGGCCGAGCGGTACCGCGGTCCGACGCTCGCCGCAGCCATCGATCGGGTCGACGTTCGAGCATCCGACGACGCGCCCGTCGAAGTCGCCGATCAGTTCGAGGCTTCGATCGCCTGGCTCGACAAGGCGCCGCTACTGCGCGGGCGAAGCTATCGGATCGAGCTCGGCAACACGACAGCCGAAGCGACGATTACGCCGATCAAGTATCGGATCAACGTCGATTCGCTCGAGCACGTCGCGGCGGACATCTTGGCGCACGACGAAATCGGCGTGGTCGATCTCGCGACCGATCGGCCGCTTGCGTTCAAGCCCTACGCGATCGATCGCGCGCTCGGCGGCTTCGCGCTGATTGACCCGATGTCCGGCGAAACGGTGGGCATCGGCCAGCTTCGCTTCGCGCTTCGTCGCTCGCACAACATCCATCCGCAGGTGATCGACGTCGATCGCCGCTCGCGTGCCTCGATCAAGTCGCAGCGGCCCTGCGTGCTGTGGTTCACCGGATTGTCGGGTGCCGGCAAGTCGACGATCGCGAACCGCCTCGAGACGACGCTGCATGCGCTTGGCCGCCACACCTATCTGCTCGACGGCGACAACGTGCGCAAGGGTCTCAACAAAGACCTGGGATTCACCGCCGAGGATCGCGTCGAGAACATTCGCCGTGTCGCCGAAGTGGCCGCGCTGATGGCCGACGCGGGCCTCATCGTCATCACCGCCTTCATTTCGCCGTTTCGCAACGAGCGCAGGATGGCGCGCGCGCTCATGGCCGACGGCGAATTCCTCGAGATCTTCGTCGATACGCCGCTCGAAGTGGCCGAGCGGCGCGACGCGAAAGGTCTCTACAGAAAGGCGCGGCGCGGCGAGCTCGCCAACTTCACCGGCATCGATTCGCCCTACGAGGCGCCGCACGACGCCGAGATCACCATCGACGGCGCGCGCGTCGAACCGCAGGCGGCCGCCGATCGCATCGTCGACGAGCTGTTACGGCGCGGCATCATCGGGCGCTGATCGAAAGCGTCCGTCAGAACTCGTAGCCGAAGTGCGCGATGTCGCGGGCGAAACGCTCGGCGACGATCCGTCGCGTTGCCGCCGAATAGTAGTCGCGATAGTGGAGATGCTGCGAGCGATTCATGTGCGGCAGGTCGAAGGCAACCCCGATCCGTTCGCACACGCGGGCGACGTCATCGCGCAGGGTCTCGTAGCGTCCGACGAAATCGAGCATCGGCGCGTCGTGTTCGTCGACGACGTAATCGAGCTGGTTCCAGGTCGTGCGTTGCGCGATTCCGGTGGTCATCGTGGTCACGAACGCGTCGAACGTCGGCGCATGCTCGCGAACGTGGTGCGAGAACGCGTTCGGCGACGATACCTGCATGCACATGTGGTACCACGAGACCAGCCGGTCCCACGGATTTCGGACGAACGAGAACTTGAAGTAGCGATTCCAGCGCTCCGGTCCGGCGATCGGCCGGATCGCACGCGCGAAAAGGTGCCGGCGCCCGTGATGCTGGTTCGCCGCCGCGGCCGGATCGGCGGCAAGGAGCAGCGTCTCGATCGACGCGCCGCCGGTTTTCTGGATGTGGACGAAGATGCAGCGATTGCGATCGGAGATGACCATTAGCCGATCGGCATCGGATCGCGCGCGCGCTCGATCGCGGGCGTGGCGGTTGCGAGGCGATCCTCGCCAACGGCGTTGCGCGCTGCTTCGCGCACCCGGTCGACGCAACGCAAAAGGCAGCTCGCGAAATGCGGGTTGCGCGGATCGAGCGCCTCGGCGTGCGTGCCGCCGATCTCGAAGCGCTCGACCGGTCCCGTGAAAACGCGCGCGAGCAGCGCGTTCGAGCGCATTCGCTGGCGGCTCGACAGCATGAACACGGGGCCGTCCCACGGTCGAGGATCGTGATGCGCGAGCGCGTGCTCGAATGCTCGCGCAACCTGCACCACCGATTGCATGTAGGCGGCATCGTCGGAGGGACCGATCGTGCCGCCCATCGCACGGCGCGTCTTCATCTTGTCGACGAAACGCGCCTCGCCTATCTGCGAATAGCCGCCGAGCAGCCGATCGGGAGGATCGAGCAGCAAGAGGGGAAGCACCGTTTCGCCCGCGTCGCGCAATGTGCGCGCCATCGCGGCCGCGACGAATGCGCCAGCGCAAAGCGCGCCGATGAAATAAGGTCCGCGGGCCCGTTGCGTGCGAACGTGCGCAACGTAATCGGACGCCATTTCCTCGACGCTCGCGTAAGGCAGCTGCACGCCATCGAGGCCACGCGCCTGGAACGCCCATACCGGCTGGTCGTTGCCGAGCAGGCGCATGAAATGAGGACTTACGAACGCCTGTCCATGCCGGCCGTGCACGAGGAAGAGCGGCGGTGCGCTCCCTTCCCGCCACAGCGGAATCATCACCGGCAGATGCGCATGTGCAGTTGCGGCAGAACGCGCGTCGCGAACGTTTCGCGCGATGCGCGCGATCGTCGCGTCCTCGTGGAAGTTGCCGACGTGGACGTCGAAAGCATTCCGAAGACGCGATTGCAGCTCGACGGCCATCAGCGAGTCGCCGCCGAGCAGGAAGAAATCATCGTCGCGGCCGATCGGCGAGAAACCGAGCAGATCTTCGGCGATACGCACGACTTCGCGTTCGATGTCGTCGCGCGCTGCTTCGATTGCTCGTTCGCGCGACGCATTTTCGGAGGCGACGGGCGGAAGCGCTGCGCGATCGACCTTGCCGCTCGACGTGAGAGGCAGCGCGTCGACGAACACGACGTCGTGCGGCACCATGTACGACGGAAGTCGCGATGCTAGATGACGCCGCAGAAGCGCGCCGTCGCGCGACTGACCTTCATCCATCGCGACGTATGCGACGAGGCGTGCATCAGGCGCGTGCGGCGCTTCGCTCGTGGCGATTACCGCGGCCTTGGCAAGTCCCGGATAGCTCGAAAGCGCGCCTTCGATCTCGGGGAGTTCGACGGAATGGCCGCGAATCTTGACGCGGCTTCCCTTGCGGCCGAGAAAATGCAGGTTGCCCAAGGCGTCGATGCGACCGACGTCGCCGCTCCGATACTCGCGCCAGCCTGCGTGCGTTCGATCGGCGCCGAACGTCACGGCATCGAGCTCCGGTCGCCGCCAGTAGCCGGGGCTCAGGTAGCGACTGCCGACGACCATCTCGCCGGCTTCTTCGCGGCCGGCCGTGTTGCCATCTTCGCGACGAATGGTGACGACGACGCCGCCGGGGCATGATCCAACGGGCACGATCGCGTCGCTCGACAACGGAGTCGCGTGATCGATGACGTGTTGCGCGATCACGCCGACCTCGGTTGCCGCGAGCTGATTGACGAGCACGCAGTCGGGGCGTGTATGCGCGCGGAAAAGTGCGACATCGCTTGGAAACACGGCTTCGCCGCCCAGGACGATCGCGCGAAGATGCGGAAGCACGCGCGCCGGCGGCAGCCGCTTCGCGATCTCGCGGAACAGCGTCGGCACCGCATGCAGCACCGTGACGCGATTGCGATCGAGCCAGTCGGCAAGCTCGCGCACGCCGTCGCGGCGCGGGTCGTACGCGCATAGGGCCGCGCCGGTCAAAACCGCGGCATGGATGTCGAGGTCGGCCGCGTTGAAGCTCAGCGTATAGACGAGCGACAAGCGATCGCGCTCGTCGATGCAAAGCGACTTGACGTAAGCATCGAGCGCGAGAAGCCGGTTGCGATGCGTCTGGCTCACGCCCTTGGGCTGACCGGTCGACCCGGACGTGTAGCAAAGGAAGAGCAGCGCGTCCTGCTCGACATC
>DATFCW010000313.1:0-5394 GCA_035252665.1 Casimicrobiaceae bacterium
AGACGCCGGCAAGAAGCAGGAAGGCGACTGCGAGCGAGCCCAGCACCGATCGCGCGACGACGACGAAATCGGACGGCGTGACGATGACGATCGCCGTCGCAATGAACGCGACGAAGATCGCGCAAAGACCATACGAGACGAAGCGCGAGCGGCGAAACGACGCGACCCGTTCGGTGAGACCCGGATGATGCGTGGCCGGCACGTCTTCCTCGGCGCCCGGCATTTCGCTGTCGAGCGGGTCCTCGATCGCGTCTCCGGCCGGATGCGTCGGCCCGGCGACCGCGCTGTCGACTTCGACGGCGAGCGCAGCGCTCCCCACCGCGCCCGGCGCGTCGTCGTCCTCGGCGGAGTGCAGGAGCTCCTTGTCATAGCGCTGCCGGCGCTCGCCGTCGCTCAGTATGCGACTGGCATGATTGATGAAACGCAGCGCTTCCTCGACGTTCCCCTGACCGTCGCGGGTTTTTGCGTAATATTTGCGAATGAGACCGCGAAGCGCGGCCCGCACCTCCTCGTCGCTCGACGTGGGAAGAATGCCCAACGCATCGTAGAGCGTGGCCTTCATTCTATTGGTCAGCCGCGCAAATATTATGACAACGGAATAGTCCGCGAAAACAGCGGGATGCGCAACGGGAGGGCATCGCGTCCATGGTGCGGCGAGCAGTTGTGCAAGTTCCGGGCCATGCGGCGCAGCAACACGAAGGCCTCTGGCAAGCCCTTGCGCCGTAAAAAAAGCGGCCCGCGAAGGGCCGCTTGGTGCTTGCCGTGGGCGGCGCAAGTGCGCCGGCCGCCGCTTACCCGCAGGTCAGGCGGCGTCGCCCGGCTTCGACGTGTCGCGCGCTGCGAGTTTTTCGCGAATTCGGGCCGATTTTCCGGAGCGACCGCGCAAATAGTAAAGTTTCGCGCGACGCACGTCACCCTTGCGCTTCACCTCGATGGACGCGATCAGGGGTGAATACGTCTGGAATGTCCGCTCCACGCCTTCGCCGCTCGAGATCTTGCGTACGGTGAACGCCGAGTTGAGGCCGCGATTGCGTTTCGCGATCACGACGCCCTCGTAGGCCTGCACGCGCTTGCGTTCGCCTTCGACCACGTTGACGTTGACGACGACCGTGTCGCCCGGCGCGAAGTCGGGGATCGTCTTGCTGAGCCGCGCGATCTCCTCGCGCTCGAGCGTTTCGATGATGTTCATGATGGTTCCTCTCGGGGTAGGCCTTTCGCCTGCTTCGGACGAGGCGAGAAAGCCCCGCGCGAAGTGCGTCAATTATGCGTCGTTTCGACCTCGTATTCGGCGAGCAGCGCCCGCTCGTGCGCGGTAAGCGTGCGACGTGCGATGAGGTCGGGGCGCTTTCGCGACGTTCGTCCCAGCGATTGCTTCAAACGCCAGCGTCGGATTGCCGCATGATCTCCCGATAGCAGCACGGCCGGAACGCGCGCGTCGTCGAATTCCTCGGGACGCGTGTAATGCGGGCAGTCGAGCAAGCCGTCGGCGAAGGATTCCTGCGCCGCGGACTGCGCGTCGTTCAGCGCGCCGGGCAACTGGCGCACGATCGCATCGATCAGAAGGAGCGCCGGCAACTCACCACCGGAGACGACGAAATCGCCGATCGACAACTCGTCGTCCACCTCGCGATCGATGAACCGTTGATCGATACCTTCGTAGCGTCCCGCGACGAGCGTCAACGCCACGTCGGCATGCGACGCGAAATCGACGACGATATCGTGCGAAAGCGGCACGCCCGCGGGCGACAGGTAAATGGTCCTCGTGCCGCTCGCGCCGGCGGCTTCGTGGGCATCGCGTGATGCAGCGAGCGCGCGTGACAGCGGCGCCGCCATCATGACCATGCCGGGCCCGCCGCCGTAAGGCCGATCGTCGATCGTCCGATACGCATCGGTCGCGAAGTCGCGCGGATTGAAGAGGCCGAGCCGCCAAAGGCCACGCTCGAGCGCGCGTCCCGTGATCCCGTACGCGCTCGCGTGCGCGACCATGTCGGGGAACAGCGTGACGACGTCGATACGCATGTCGGAAATCAGGTATCAGAGGTCAGGTATCAGCGATCATGCGTCGGCCGACCAATCGACGTCGATCCTCCGCGCTAATTCGTCGACGCGATCGATGTACGCGCCAACCCACGGGATCAGCCGCTCGGCACCATCGTCCGCGACGACGCGCGCAATCGGATGCGCGCTGCTCGCGATGAATTCACGAAGCACTCCGAGCGGAACGCGTTCACGATTGACGACCGCCATGCCGACCAGATCCGCTTCGTAGAACTCGTTTTCACCAGGCGCCGGAAGACGCTCGCGCGGAACGCCCACCTCGCCGCCGCGAAGCGCCGCTGCCGCTTCCCGCGTTTCGATGCCCGCGACTTCAGCGACCAGCATGTCGCCCTGCACGCGCACGCTCTTCAACCCGAATGTCCCCCATTCGCCGCCTCGCGCCCGCAACCACCACTCGCGATGTCCAGCGAGCGCGGTCGGGTCGTCGGACTCGGACCGCACGCGAAACGCGCCGCGCACGCCGTGGGGGGCGCCGATGCGCCCCATGACGACAATGTGTCCCGAGAGGCCCCCGCTCAGGCTGCGGGCGCGGCTGGCGGCTGTGCCGCAACCGGCGCGCTCGCCGGCGTTGCGGCCGCACCGCCCGCCATTGCCGCCCGCGCGACGAGCGTCCGCACGGTGTCCGACAGCTTGGCCCCGTTCTGCTTCCAGTACGCGACGCGGTCTTGCGCGATGCGAAGGCCTTCCTCGTTCGCGGCTGCCATTGGATTGTAGAAGCCGACGCGCTCGATGAAGCGCCCGTCGCGGCGGCTTCGCGAATCGGTCACGACGACGTTGTAGAACGGGCGCTTTTTCGCGCCGCCCCGGGCGAGTCTGATCACTACCATGCGAGTGTCCAGTTCGGGCCGCATGGGCCTTGCTTGAGGCCCACCGGCGAGAAACGAAAAGTCGACGATTATACGGCGAAACGCGAACGCGAAGCAAACGCCAAGCGCGCGCGGACCCTGCCAGCGAATCGACCCTGTCGCGCTTAGCGTCCGGCCATCAGGTTACGCAAGCCCCGCATCATCTTCTGCGGGCCTTTCGAGACCAGCTTCATCATCTTCTGCGTCTGCTCGAACTGCGCGAGAAGCTGATTCACTTCCTGGACGCTGACGCCTGCGCCCGCGGCCACGCGGCGCTTGCGCGACGCCTTGAGCAATTCCGGCTTCGCCCGCTCCTGCCGCGTCATCGAGTTGATGATGCCTTCGATGCGCGCAATGCGTCGCTCGTCGAGCGTCGCGCCCTGCGCGGCCCGTGCAACTTCCGCCGGCAGCTTTTCGACGAGCGCGGCAAGCCCGCCCATCTTGCGCATCTGCGCGAACTGCGCCTTGAAATCGTCGAGGTCGAAACCCTTCCCGCTCTTGACCTTCCGCGCGAGCTTCTTCGCCTGCTCGACGTCGACGTTGCGCTGCGCATCCTCGATCAGCGAAAGCACGTCGCCCATGCCGAGAATGCGCGACGCCATGCGTTCGGGATGGAACACCTCGAGACCGTCGAGCTTCTCCGACACGCCAGCGAACTTGATCGGTGCGCCGGTCACCTGCCGCACCGAAAGCGCCGCGCCGCCGCGCGCATCGCCGTCGAGCTTCGTGAGCACGACGCCCGTAAGCGGCAGCGCGTCGTGGAATGCGCGCGCCGTGTTGACCGCGTCCTGGCCCTGCATCGCGTCGACGATGAAAAGCGTCTCGATCGGCTGCACGGCTTTGTGCAAGTCGGCGATCTCGCGCATCATCGCCTCGTCGATCGAAAGGCGGCCCGCGGTGTCGACGATCAGCACGTCGTGATAATGACGGCGCGCCCAGTCGAGCGCGGCATTCGCGATGGCAACGGGCTGCTCGCTCGTCGTCGACGGGAGAAAATCGACGCCGACCTGAACGGCGAGCGTTTTCAATTGCTCGATCGCCGCGGGCCGATACACGTCGGTCGACACGACCAGCACTTTCTTCTTCTCGCCCGACAGGAGTCGCGCGAGCTTCGCGGCCGTCGTAGTCTTGCCCGAGCCTTGCAACCCCGCGAGCAGGATGACCGCTGGCGGCCGCGTCGCGAGATCGAGCGGCTGCGCGGTGCCGCCCATCAACAAGGTCAACTCGCGCGCGACGACACCGATCAATGCCTGCCCGGGCGTGAGGGATCCGGTCACTTCCGCGCCGATCGCCTTCTCGCGCAAATCGGCGATGAACGTCCGCACGACGGGAAGCGCGACGTCGGCTTCGAGCAGCGCGAGGCGCACTTCGCGCATGGCGTCCTGGATGTTCGCGTCGGTGAGGCGCGCTTCGCCGCGCAGCGTCTTGACGACGCGCGACAGGCGTTCGGTCAGCGTTTCGAGCATGGGATGGGCCGCGCCGGGGGATCGACGTTCTTTGGCGCGCTAAACTTCGCCGGTGATCATTCTACTGCACGTGCTCGTCGCGGCGATGTACGCGATCACGGCGTGGGTCGGTTGGCCGCGCGGCACGGCGGACGGGCAACGCCGAACGCTCGCGCCGGGGCTGCTTGCAGTGGCGCTCGTGCTGCACGCGATCGCGGCGTGGCGCTCGATCGCGCGTCCCGACGGGCTCGATCTCTCGTTCGAGAATGCGCTCTCGCTCGTCGCCGGGCTCGCCGTGCTCGCCGCATGGCTCGGCGGCGTGTTGCAGCGCCTTCCGGGCGTCGCGAGCGTCGTTCTGCCCGTAACCGCCGTGTGCGCATTGCTGCCGCTCGCGGGCTCGCCGCATCCGTTCGCGCTTGCCGGTGCGCCGTGGGCCGCGGCGCACATCGCCGTTGCACTCGTCGCGTATGCGCTTTTCGTCGTCGTCGCGATGCAGGCGCTGGTGATGACGGGACTCGAGAAGCGGCTGCATCGAGGGCAACCGGACGCGCATGCGAGCAGCAGGCCGCTTCTTTCCCTCGAGCGCTACATGTTCCGGCTTTTGAGCGTCGGCTTCGCGCTGCTGACGCTGACGCTCGCCACCGGCATGCTCTTTTCGGAGGAGATTTTCGGCAAGCCGATGATGCTCACCGACAAGATCGTGTTCTCGGTCGCCGGCTGGCTTGCATTCGCGGTGCTGCTGTTCGGACGCTGGCGTTATGGCTGGCGCGGGCGCACGGCGCTAAAATGGATTCTCGCCGGAACGCTGCTGCTCGTGCTGGGTTACCTCGGCAGCAAGTTCATGCGCGAGGTCGTTCTCGGCCGATGACAACGACTTGAACGACATCCCCTTAGGGACGCTCGCGCTCGCGCTGGTCGTCCTGCTCGTGAGCTCGGGCTTCTTCTCGATCGCCGAGACGGCGATGATGGCCGTCAACCGCTATCGCCTGAAGCACCGGGCGCAACGCGGCTCGCGCAGCGCGAAGCTCGCGATGGCGTTGCTCGGG
>DATFCW010000314.1:0-4207 GCA_035252665.1 Casimicrobiaceae bacterium
ACTCGGCATCGTGCGGGAAACGCGCTACCTCACCGACGGCCAGTTCACCTGCGAAGGCGATCGTCATCTCGAGGCGCCGCTCGGATTCTACGACGGCGTCGACGGCAAGGCGGGCGCGATCATCAAGAATCCCGGCACGCCGGACGAGATCTCGTGGCCATCGAAAATCTCGGGGGCGAGCGTCAGCAAGGGCGACGTGATCCGGATCGTAACGCCGAACGGCGGCGGCTATTACTCGCCGTACGAGCGCGATCCGCAGGCGGTGCTCGACGATGTCCTTGACGGTTACGCCGACCTCGAGACGGTTCGGGAAGCGTTCGGCGTGGCGATCGACCGCGACTCGATGACGATCGATGCTGACGAAACGCGCAAGCTGCGCGCGGCGAAGAGCAAGCGGGCGAAGGGCGGCAAGCCCACGTCCGGAGCGCGCGCGAAGCGCAGGCAGCCAGCCAACGAGCGCGTTGCGCAGACTTCGACGGTGATGGCTGGCGTTGGGACGCGCGAGAACTGACTCGATGAGCGAAACGCGGAGTTGACGATCAAGGTCCGGAACGGCGCTTTGGATCGAAGGTCGGAACACTATCTTGGTGGTCCTCATCCATGCGACGAAGCGGACCCGTGCGCAGGACGCGTGTGGAGAACGGGGAGACGATGAACGGAGCGGTCGCGCTACTGCACAAGTCGCACACGCAGAATGACGCGGTCGCGCCTGCGCGAAAGGTTGCCGGTGAAACGGAAGGCGCTGGTATCACGGTTCGGGACGTCGAGCATGTCTACGAATCGGAGCAAGGCGTCGTCCAGGCATTGCTGCCGACCACGCTGATCGTCGAGCCCGGCGAGTTCGTGGCAATCGTCGGTCCGAGCGGCTGCGGCAAGACGACGCTACTGAGCCTCGTGGGCGGCCTCGTCCAGCCGACATCGGGCGAGGTCCTGATCGGCGCGCGTGTGCCGCAGGTTGGCGCACCGGACCTCGGCTACCTCTTCGCGCGCGACGGCCTTCTGCCGTGGCGCACGGCCGCGGGCAACGTGGCACTGCCGCTCGAAATCCGAAACGTCGATCGCAGTGAGCGCGATGCACGCGTGCAGGCGACGCTTCGCGTCGTGGGCCTGAGCGATTTCGCCGATTCGCATCCGGCGCAACTGTCGCAGGGGATGCGCCAACGCGTCGCGCTCGCACGGATGCTCGTGACGGAGCCGACGACGCTGCTCATGGACGAGCCGTTTTCCGCACTCGACGCTCAAACGCGTCTGCTGATGCATCTCCATTTCCTCAAGATCTGGGAGCAGCACAAGAGCACCGTGCTGCTCATCACGCACGACCTCGGAGAGGCGATCACGCTCGCCGATCGCGTCATCGTCTTTTCACGCCGTCCGGGCCGGATCAAGGGCTCGTACAAGGTGGACATCCCGCGTCCTCGCCGCGTCGCGGATCTGCAGGCGAACGCGCATTACCATGACCTGTTTCGCGAGATCTGGACGATTCTCGAGGAAGAACTCGTCCAGGGCCATGACGACTGGGAATCGAAGGTTTCGAAATGATGCTCATGGAGAAGGAGGCATCGATCGCGCGTCCGGTCGCGAACGCCGGCAACCAGCGACGCACGAGCACCACCGTCGCGGCCGGCAGGACATCGGCCCGCAGCTCCGCGGCAGCCCTCTCGCTGCGCAGATTGCTTCTCGTTATCGCAGGATGGATCGGTGTGTTCGTCGTCGTCGCCGGGGCCTGGCAACTTGCCGCAATGCATGGCGTGATCAATCCGGTCTTCACCGGCATGCCGACGCGGATCGGTGAGAAGTTCATCGAAGCGGTCACCGGGCCGGCGCTGAACGTCGATGCAAGGGCGACGGTGATAGCTGCGCTCATCGGCGCGGGCGTCGCATCGGTCATCGGAATCGCCAGCGCATTCATCCTCGCGCAAAGCGACGTATGGCGGCGCATATTCGATCCCTACTTCACGGTATTGAACGGATTGCCTCGCGTCGCCCTTGCACCCTTGTTTTTGCTCTGGTTCGGCATCGGCCTGATGTCAAAGATCATGCTCGCGGCGAGCATCACGTTCTTCGTGACGTTCTACAATACGATGGTTGGCGTCGATTCGGTCGACCGCGACCATCTGCTGCTCGCGCGCGCGATGGGCGCGTCCCGACTTCAGGTGTTCCTGAAGTTCGTCGTTCCCTCCGCCGTTCCGTCGATCTTCAACGGACTCCAGCTCGGGTTCGTCTACGGCATGCTCGGCACCGTCGCGAGCGAGATGCTCGCGGGGGAGCACGGGCTCGGCGTGCTCCTGACGCGCCAGGCGGCACTGTTCCAGATGGATGACTATTTCGCGACGCTGATGTTGCTGGCGCTCGCGACGACCGCGATCTCCGGCACGCTCGAATTCATCCGCCGCCGGTTGCTTCGCTGGCAGCGTTCGCACGTCGTAAAGGTCTGAGCTCGGTGCAACGATCGCATGCGCGCTGCGGGGAGGGCGATGGCCATCTGGGATGACGTGATTCCGGCGGATGAGCGCAGGATCTACGAGATCGGCGGTTGGGGCAAGCGGATGGGGTTTGGCAGGAACCCGGCCGTTCTCGTCGTGGACGTCAACTATGACTTCGTCGGCGACGAGCCCAAGCCGATCCTGGAGTCGATAAAGCGCTGGCGTTACAGCTGCGGCGACACCGGCTGGCGCGGCGTTCACGCGATCGCAAGGCTGCTCACCGCAGCGCGGGCAAAAGGCGCCCGAATTTTCTATACGACCGTGGACCATCGGTCCGATGCGCTCGACTACGGGCGCGACCGGGACAAGAACTTCCGGACCGGCGAAGCGACAAGCATCACGGGCGGCAAGGGGCCGGAGATTCCCGTCGAGATCGCGCCAGTGCCCGAGGACATCGTGATCAGCAAGAAGAAGGCGAGCGCTTTCTTCGGCACGCCGCTCGCGAGCTACCTGATCGATCTCGGCGTGGACACGCTTCTGGTCACGGGCGTCAGCACGAGCGGATGCGTGCGCGCGAGCGTCGTCGACGGCCACGCGTACAACTTCCGCGTATGTGTCGTGGAAGAAGCAACGTTCGACCGAAGCAGCGTTGCGCACAAGGTGAATCTCTTCGACATGCACATGAAGTACGCCGACGTCGTCACGCTTGCAGAAACGCTTCATTATCTCGAGGAGCTGCCGGACAGAGCCACGGCGTCGATCGACTTCGCCGCCGCGACGGCGGAATCCTGGCGTGCTGCGGGGGGCCGAGCTTGAAGCCGCCGCCGTTCGAGCATCACCTACCGCATAGCCTCGGGGAGGCCGTCGCTACCTTGCGCTCGCTCGAGAATGCGCGCGTGATCGCGGGCGGTCAGTCGCTGATGCCGATGCTCAATCTGCGCGTCGCCTATCCGGACCACCTCGTCGATCTCGGCGGCATCGCCGATCTCGCCTATATCCGCGAGTCTGCCGACGTGGTGCGCATCGGGGCGATGACGACGCAGCGGGATATCGAGTTCTCGGAGATCGTTCGGCGCAGGCTTCCACTGATGTCCGAGGCCGTGCTGAGCGTCGGTCATCGGCAAACGCGGAATCGCGGCACGATCGGCGGCAGTCTCTGCAACCTGGATCCGGCGGCCGAACTGCCGCTCGTAGCGCTCGCGTTCGACGCCACGATCGGGATCGCGAACGCTGATGGCACACGCGAGCTGCCGATGGTCGAGTTCGCGGCCGGCTACATGACCCCCGCGATCGAAGCCGACGACATCGTGAGCGAGGTCGACTTTAGGCCCTGGCCAGCGGGTCATGGCTATGCATTCGATGAATATGCGCGGCGCAAGGGCGATTTTGCGATCGTGTCGGTGGCTGCGATGATCGCGCTCGGAAGCGATGGCCGCGTCGCGCGGGCCTCGCTCGCGCTGGGCGGCGTTGGGCCGGTCCCGATGCGAGTGCCGGAAGCCGAGGCCGTGCTCACGGGCGCGTTTCCCGAGGCATCGCTTTTCACCCGCGCGGCCGAGCCGTGCAATGCGATCGAGCCGCTCGAGGATGCGTTCGTTCCTCCATGGTATCGCCGCAAGCTCGCGCCAGTCCTCGCCGAGCGCGTGCTCGCGACGGCGGCAAAACGCGCCACTTTCGCTCATGGCTGATCCGTCTCCGAAGCGTACGGTTTCAGTGACCGTCAACGGTACCAGGCAGACACGCGAAGTCGAGCACCGCATGACGCTCGGCGACTTCCTTCGTCACGA
>DATFCW010000315.1:0-12041 GCA_035252665.1 Casimicrobiaceae bacterium
CTCGCGCAACCGCGCAAGATAGACGAGACGAAGCGTGACGAGGGTCGAGGTGGAATCGCGCACGGGGAACCGCCAACGAGAGACGAAATGTCGGAGTCGGATACTTCTATTGTACGACGCGAAGCGGCGCGCGGCCGCTCACGCTCGACACGTCGGCGCCAGGTCGCGCGAGTCGGTCGGAGATACGGGCTCGTTAGAAGCGCAGTTGCAAGCCGAACTGCACCTGGTCGGAATCCGGCAGCGGCCCGGGCGCCGCCTCGCCGGCAAAACGCGGAAAGCGCGCGTATTCGAGGCGCAGGCCAAGCGCCGGCGTCACGTCGTAACGCAAACCGACGCCATAGTTCACGCCCTCGCGAAGCCGTCGCGGGTCGCCCATCGGCAGCGCGGCGAGCGCATACGCGGGGATGGCGTCGCTTTGCGCATAGCCCAAACGGCCATAGAGTGAAAAGCTTTTGCGCAGCGACCAGCTCGTATAAACGTCCGCGTTCCACGCGTGCGTCGCAAGATCGGTATTGTTCGCAAGCGAGAGCCCGACGCCGCGTCGCATGGTCGAATCGAACGGCCGCAGCGCGTAGCTTTCGGCGCTCGTGATCGAGCCCTCGACGGCAATGTCGTTCGCAAACCGATAGCCGCCGAACACGAGCGCGCGCCGAGCGCTGTCGTCGCTGACCGGGGAAGCGTAGCGGCCCCAGGTCGACGCCACCTGACCGACATCGAGGCCTTGCGATTCGGTGCCCGCGTCGCGGAGCGAGACGCCGCCATAGAATCCTGCGAGCCCGGTCGGAGGCGTCTTGGGCGCTTCCGCGACGGCCGTGGACGCAACTGAGAAAGCACTTAAAGCAACGGCGGCAAAGAATTGTTTGGAAGCCATTTTCAGTTGCTTACGACGCGCAGTCCCCTCACTCGCTGCCGGCGAAATTCCGCTTTTGGCAGCACGTCCGTCGGCGGGTTCAACGTACGCCGACACCGCACGTCCGTCAATCGGCGGACCGCCAGGCGGCGGCGTTCTCGACGACGAATGTGGCGATCGCATCCGCGTCCCGCAAGTCGAACACCGGAAGTGCCGTCGGCATTCCGGCCGGCGCGTCGGTCGCGATTCCCAGAACGTGCGGGTCGCCCGGATGGAGCGCCGGTTTTCCCATCGCCTCGCGCCAGATCTCGAGCTTTGGAATCGGCGCCCGTTTCCAGCCTTCTACGAGCGCAAGATCGCATGAAGAAAGGCGCGCAAGCGCCTGCCCAAGCGTCAGTTCGGCGGTCCCACGCAATTCGTGCACGAGCGCCCACCGCGCGTCCGACGTGACGAGCACTTCCGTGCACCCCGCCATCCGGTGACGATGCGAGTCCTTGCCGGGAACGTCGATGTCGAAATCGTGATGCGCGTGCTTGACGAGCGAGACGCGCAAGCCGCGCGCGGCAAGACGCGGGACAAGCGATTCGATCAGCGTCGTCTTGCCGCTTCCCGACCATCCGGCGAATCCGAATACACGCATGGGGCAGATTGTATTGCGCACCGGCTTCGCCCCTGCCGGCTCGCGGCGGCGATGTAGACTGGGCGCGATCGTCCCCATATGGCGTACATGAATCACTCGCTTATTCCGCGGCCGCATCGAAGCAACGACGAAAGCCACGGCGCGATCATCGAGACCCTCGAGCGCGTGCTCGCCGAGGTTCCACCGCCCGCGCAGGGACGCGCCGACATGCCCGAGCAGGCGGCGAAGGCGATCGCGCGCAAGGCCGCGAAGCGCGCGGCGATGCTGTCGGGCTCGCTCGCGCTGCCGCCGGGGCCGCTCGGCTTCGTGACGCTCCTGCCCGACCTCTACCTCATCTGGCAGACGCAGCGGCAGATGGTGTCCGACATCTTCGGCGTCTACGGCAAGAGCGCCGAGCTCACGCCGACGCACATGCTCTACTGCCTGTTCCGCCATGCGGCGAGCCAGTTCGTCCGCGACATCGCCGTGCGCGGCGCCGAGCGCCTCGTCATCCGCCAGCTTTCCGGCAGCGCGCTTCGAAACGCGCTCGGCGGCGTGGGCATTTCGGTATCGAAGCGGCTCGCGGGCAATGCGACCGGGCGCTGGATCCCGATGGTCGGGGCCGCCGCGGTCGGCGCGTACGCGTATTTCGACACGATGCAGGTCGCGAACACCGCGACGCGCCTTCTGGGCTCGATGGAATCAGCCGCCACGGTCGCGTGACGCGATGTGCGGGCGCTACGAGCTTTCGAGCCATCCTGCCGCGATCGCGCTCGCGTTCGGCCTGCGGTTCACGCCGGACATCCTGCCGCGCTACAACATCGCGCCGACGCAGCCGGTGCCGATCGTTCGCGTTCGCGATGGCCATCGCCAGCTCGTGCAGGTACGCTGGGGACTCGTGCCGCGCTTCGCGAAGGACCCGTCGATCGGCGCGCGGATGATCAACGCACGCGCGGAAACGGTGGCTACGAACGGCGCATTCCGCTTCGCGTTTTTGCATCGGCGCTGTCTCGTCCCGGCGAGCGGCTTCTATGAATGGCAGAAGACAGCGCGCGGCAGAATTCCGCATCACATCGCGATGCGCGACGATCGGCCGTTCGCGTTCGCGGGACTCTACGAGCGCTGGCGCAGCGAGGACGGCGAAGTGATCGACAGTTGCACGATCGTCACGACGTCCGCGAACAGCACCGTGCGCGCGCTCCATGATCGGATGCCGGTGATCGTCCCCGAGGGCGAGTACGCGCGGTGGCTCGATTGCACGCAGGCCGACGTCGGCGATCTGCTTTCGCCATGGTCGGGCGAACCGCTTCGCATGCATGCGGTGTCGATGCGCGTCAATGCCGTGGCCAACGACGACGCGACGCTTCGCGAGCCCGTGCCAGTGGCACCCGAAGAAGAGTCGCTGCCGCTGTTCGACGACGTCCACGCCGAGAACGCATGACGTGCAGAGCGCCGCTTCTTCCTGGTGCATCTTCTGCCGCATCGTCGCCGGACGCGCGCCCGATCGAATTCTCTACGAGGACGAAGGCCATCTCGCGTTCTTTCCGATCGAGCACATCAACCCGGGACACGTGCTCCTGATACCGAAGGTGCACGTCGATTACCTCTTCGACCTCGACGACGCACGTTACGTCGCGCTCTGGCGCACGGCGGCAAAGCTCGCGCCCGCGCTTCGAAGCGTCACGTCCGCGGCGCGCATCGGCGTCGCCGTCGAAGGCTTCGGCGTGCCGCATGCGCACGTGCATCTGGTGCCGCTTCATGCGCGCGACGAGCTCGAGCCGTCGCGCGCGAAGCCGCTTCCGCCGGAGGAGGCCGCTCGCCTCGCCAGGCGGATCAAGGACGCATTCGACACGCTGGGAGGAACGTAGGATGAGCAACGTCGATACGGTCTTCGCCGGCTCGATTCCGAAGCTCTATCAGACGCATCTCGTGCCGATGATCTTCGAGCCGTACGCGCGCGAAGTCGCCGTACGGGTAGCAGCGCTTCGTCCGGCGCGCGTGCTGGAAATCGCGGCCGGGACCGGCGTCGTCACCCGGCATCTCGCGAGCGCGCTCCCAGCCGAGACGTCGATCGTCGCCACCGATCTGAACGCTGCGATGCTCGCCCAGGCGATGGAGATCGGCACGAGCAGGAACGTCACTTGGCGCGAGGCGGATGCGATGCGCCTGCCGTTCGGCGATGGCGCGTTCGATGTCGTCGTCTGTCAGTTCGGCGCCATGTTTTTTCCCGACAAGGCGAAGGCGTATTCCGAGGCAAGGCGCGTGCTGCGCGATGGCGGCTCGTATGTGCTCGGCATCTGGGATCGGATCGAAGACAACGAATTCGCGGACGTCACCACCAACGCCCTTGCCGGAATGTTTCCCGACGATCCGCCGCGCTTTCTCGCACGCACGCCGCATGGGTATCACTCGCAGGCGCAGATTGCATCCGATCTCGCGCGTGGCGGCTTTTCGTCCACGCCAATGTTTTCGACGGTCACGGCGCGAAGTCGCGCCGAAGCGCCGCGGATTCCCGCGATCGCGTATTGCCAGGGCACGCCGCTTCGCGGCGAAATCGAGGCGCGCGCCGCGGCGCGCCTGATCGAGGCCACCGATGTCGCCGCCAGGGCGATCGCCGCGCGCTTCGGCGACGGCGTTGTCGATGGAAAGATTCAGGCGCATATCGTTGTCGTGAATCGCTGATTGCTCGTACCGAAGAAGAGGTTGCGATGTCGATGCGAACGGCATCATGCAGTTGCGGAAAGTTGACGGCGACTACCCCGACGACGCCGATACGCGTCTCCGTATGCCATTGCTTCGCCTGCCAGAAACGTACGGGGAGCGTTTTCGGCACGTCGGCGCGTTTCGACCGAGGCAGCGTCATGCTCGCCGGCCCATCGACCGCGTATGTCCGCATCGGCGACTCCGGCGGCCGAGCGACGTTTCACTTCTGTCCCGAGTGCGGCGCCACCGTGTACTACATAATCGAGGATCAGCCGGACATCATCGCGATTCCCGTCGGCGCCTTCACCGATCCCAGCTTCCCGCCGCCGACGCGATCCGTGTACGAGAACCGGCGGCACCCTTGGGTGCATCTTCCGCAGAATCTCGAGCGCGTCGGATGACGACGAACGTATGCAGCCGACATCGGAATCGCCACGCTACTGGTTTCCCGCGAAACGATACGGCTGGGGCTGGGGCCTGCCTCTCACCTGGCAGGGATGGATCGTGCTCGGGATCTACTTCGCGCTGGTCGTCGCGGGCATTGTCTTCATGCATCCTCGCGAAACGCCCGGCGCGTTCGTCGCGTGGATGGTCGTGCTGACGCTGGTGCTGATTGCCATCTGCTGGACCAAGGGCGAGCCGCCGCGATGGCGCTGGGGCGACAAGCGATGATGATCGAAGGCAGCTGCCACTGCGGCGACATCGCGCTCACGCTCGAATGGCATGGCGATGCGGCGGAGATCCCCGCGCGCGCCTGCGGCTGCTCGTTCTGCGTCAAGCACGGCGGCCTCTGGACATCGAATCCTGGCGGGAAGCTCGTCGCCACGCTGCGCCGCGGAGCGTGGGTTTCGCAATATGCGTTCGGCACGCGCACGGCCACCTTCCACGTCTGCGCGCGTTGCGGCGCCGTCCCGTTCGTCACGAGCGAGATCGACGGAAAGTTGCATGCCGTCGTGAACGTCAACACACTGGAAATCGAAGCGTCACGGGTTCGCAAATCGTCGGCGAATTTCGAAGGCGAGGACGTCGATGCACGGCTTGCGCGCCGGGCGCGAAACTGGATCGGCGATGTTCGCATCGTCGACGAACGATAGACGCGTACATGCTCGAGCTGCGACCGAACTGCGAGAACTGCGGCAGAGCGCTGCCTCCCGATGCGACGGACGCGCGCATCTGCAGCTTCGAGTGCACGTTCTGCGCTGCATGCGTGAATGATGTCCTGCGCGACGTATGTCCGAATTGCGGCGGCGGCTTCGTACCGAGGCCGATTCGACCGTCCCGCAACTGGAAGGGCAACAACTTTCTCGGCCAATACCCGGCCAGCGCGACGACTCGCCACAGGCCGGTAGATGCGGCAACGCATGCGCGCTTCGCGTCGGCGATCGAAACGATTCCGGCGCACGAGCGCTGACGCATGCGACGCCACGGCGAACGACACCGCACGAGCAGGATCGGATGGCTGCGCGCGGCCGTGCTCGGTGCGAACGACGGCATCGTATCGACGGCAAGCCTCGTCGCCGGCGTCGCAGCCGCGAACGCGAGCCACTCCGACGTGGTCATCGCAGCAACCGCAGCGCTCGTCGCCGGCGCGATGTCAATGGCCGCCGGCGAATATGTATCCGTGCACTCGCAGGCCGACACCGAGCGCGCCGACCTCGAGCGCGAGCGTCGCGAGCTTCACGCCGACATTCAGGGCGAGCGCAACGAATTGACGGCGATCTACATTCGCCGCGGACTCGACGCATCGCTCGCGCGCCAGGTCGCCGACCAACTGATGGCGCACGACGCGCTCGGCGCGCACGCGCGCGACGAGCTCGGCATTTCCGACACCGTGAGGCCGCGCCCGATTCAGGCGGCGCTCGCGTCCGCGGCGAGCTTCTCGGTCGGCGCCGCCCTGCCGCTGGTCGTGACCGCGCTCTCGCCCGCCAATCGCGTGATTCCGATCGTTTGCGCGACGTCGCTCGCCTTTCTCGCGATTCTCGGCGGCATCGCTGCGCGTGCCGGCGGCGCGAAGATCGCGATCGGCGCTGCACGCGTCACGTTCTGGGGCGCGCTCGCGATGGCGGTCACCGCGGGGATCGGCGCGCTGTTCGGCACGACGGGCACCGGCGGCTGAATGCGCCGGCGCGTAACATGACGAGGTGACAGGGCACCGTTGCCTTGCAACGACTGAGAGCCGCTTTCCCATGCCTCTTCAGCATCGCTTGCGCCGCCGCGATCGGCCGCTCGCGATCGTCCACGGTGTCCCGTGGGTGCGCGTCGCGGCCCGTCCCCTGCTGAAGCTCTAGCACGAGATGGCTGCATCTTCGTTTCCGCGATCGGTCGATGCCGCGAATGCGCGCGTGCGATTGCATGCGCTGGGCGCGGGCGCGTTCGCGCACGTCAACGGTACGCTCGAAGCGCATCTCCTTGGCACCGAGCGCCTGTTGCGCGGCTTTCGCAACGACGAAGCGGTCTGCCTTGCGGGCCTCTACCATGCGGTCTACGGCACGGACGGCATCACCGGTACGCTGCTGGCGCCGGCTGACGAGGAACGGCGCTCGATCGCGGCGCTCATCGGCGATGAAGCCGAGTCGCTTGCCTGGCTGTATGGCGCCTGCGATCGCGAGCGATTTCATCCACGCATCGGCACGCCATCCCAGCACCTCTTCGCGGACCGATTCTCGAACGCGAATTACTGGATCGACGACGTGCAGCTGTGCGCGTTTTGCGAGATCACGGTCGCGAACGAGGTCGAGCTCGCACACGCGAATTCGCGGTTCGCAGCCCGCCATGCGCGCCGGCTTGCCGAGCTTTTCGCGCGAATGCGACCGCTCGTCAGCGAAGCCGCGTATGCCATGGCGCGCGAAATCTTCGGCGAACCGGTCGAGCGAGGCACGTAACGAATGCTTGCGCGGTTTGCCGCCGACGCCGTATTGATCGCGCACCTGGCGTTCATCGCGTTCGTCATGGCGGGCGCCCTTCTCGCCTTCCGCTGGCGTGCCGTGCTCGCGGCGCACGTCCCCGCCGTCGCATGGGCGATTTTCGTCGAAGCAACCGGCACGATTTGCCCCCTGACGTATGTCGAGAATGCGTTTCGCGCGGCTGCGGGTGCATCGGGCTATTCGAATGACTTCGTCGAGCACTATCTGCTCGGCGCGATCTACCCGGCCGGATTGACGCGCGATGTGCAATTCGCAGTTGCCGCGATCGTCATCGTCGTCAACGCGGTGATCTACCTGGCGCTGTGGCGGACGCGGCGACGACGTCGCGCGCCGAGAACACCCGACTACGCGCGGAGCCGGGGAACCGCCGGTTCCGTTTCGCATCAGACCTGATGCGTGTCCCGAATCCTTTGCGCTCGGTGATTTCCAGTCCCCATTCGTCTCGACACGACGCAAGCCCGACAATCCGTGTAGGGCTCATCTCCGACACGCATGGTCTGCTGCGCCCCGAGGCAATGGGGATGCTCGAAGGCAGCGATTTCATCGTCCACGCGGGCGACATCTGCGAGCCGTCGATCCTGGCCGAGCTTTCGACGATCGCGCCTGTGACCGCCGTGCGCGGCAACAACGATCGCGGCCCATGGGCGGCGCGGTTGTGCGAAACCGAGCGTCTCGACGTCGGCGGCGTGCGGATCTTCGTGGTTCACGACCTCGCGACTTGCGGCCTCGATACGGCGAGAAACAGATTCGACGTCGTGGTATCGGGCCATTCGCATCGACCGCGGTGCGAGCGACGCGACGGTGTGCTGTATGTCAATCCCGGCAGCGCGGGCCCTCGCCGCTTCCGGCTGCCCGTATCGATGGGAACGCTTGCGATCGACGCCGGTCGCGTGAGCGTCCAGCTCTTCTCACTCGATGTCGAACATCGACAAGGCATCCACGCGCCTGCCGGACATCGCGTCGAGACTTGAAGCAGGCCCGATGAAAAATACGGGCGCGCGACTGTTCGTTTCTCCGCACCTCGACGACGCGGTATTCGGGTGCGGACAGTTGATTGCATCTTCACCAGGCGCGCTCGTCGTCACGCTGTTCGCGGGCGATGCGCCGAAGGGCGTTTCGCCGACACGCTGGGACCGCGAATGCGGCTTCGACGAAGGCGACGACGTCGTCACGCGTCGTCGCGACGAGGATCGATGCGCACTCGCGCTGCTCGCCGCACGACCCGTATGGCTCGATTTCCGCGACGATCAGTACGGCGAATCGGCACCTGTCGATGTGATTGCCGATGCGCTCGCGCGCGTCATCGAGCACGAAAAGCCCGACATCGTTCATAGCCCGCTCGGACTGTTCCATTCCGACCACTATCGCGCGAGCGATGCATCGCTCGCGCTCGTCGATCGCTTCGCGTCGCTCGAATGGCGCCTGTATGAGGATGCGATCTATCGCCGCATTCCGGGAGCGGTCGAGGCGCGCCTCGATGGGCTTCGCGAGCGCGGCTTTCGGTTCGAGCGCGACTCACCCGCTTTCGATGCCGGTGCCGGCACGAGCAAGCGCGAAGCGGTCGCGTGTTACGCCTCGCAGCTTCGCGCGCTCGCGACGCGAGCTGCGAACGACGATGTCTTCGCGCCCGAGGCGCACTGGGTCGTCTACCGCGAGCATCGTCGATGATTGGCCATCGTGTCGGCATCGTCGTTCTGACGTTCAATCGCCGGGACGAACTTTCGCGAACGCTCTCCAAGCTCGAAGCGATCGACGACGTGCCGATCGTCGTCGTCGACAATGCGTCGACCGATGGCACGGCCGAAGCGATCGCCCGCGATCATCCTCGCGTGCGTGTCGTCATGCTGTCGAAGAATATGGGCGCCGCCGGGCGCAATGCCGGCGCACGCGCGTGCGAGCGACGCTACATCGCGTTTTGCGACGACGACACCTGGTGGCGGCCCGAGTCGATCGAATGCGCGGCCGCGGCACTTGACACACATCCGTCGCTCGCGGCGGTCACGGCGCGCGTGCTCGTCGGCGAGGACGGCCGCGAGGACCCGACGAATGCGCGCATGGCCGCAAGCCCGTTGCCGAACACCCTCGGCATTCGCGGCAGCGAGCTCGTCGGCCTGCTCGGCGGCGCATGCATGGTGCGCCGCGACGCGTTCCTTGCCGTCGGTGGTTACCACCCGCGCCTCTTCCTAGGCGGCGAGGAAGCGTTGCTCGCGATCCACCTGCGGACCGCCGGATGGCGAATGGCGTATCTGCCGGACGCGGTCGTCCATCACCATCCTTCGGCATTGCGCGATGCGCGTGCGCGGCAACGGCTCGCAATCCGCAACGCGCTCTGGTGCGCGTGGCTGCGTCGGCCGCTTTCGAGTGCGATTGATGCCACGTGTTCATGGTGGCGATGCGCGCGCCGCGACGGAATGCTGCTGCGCGATTCGCTCGATGCGCTGCGCGGAGTCGCCTGGGTGCTGCGCGAGCGGCGAGTCGTGCCGCCGCACGTCGAAGCGGCGCTGCGAACGATCGAAGCGTTCTATGGCGACAGCGAGCGCAGGAAACGCGCGATCGCCACCGAGCCGAGCGCTGCCAAAGCCAACTGATGCGACAATGCGCATTGGAAGAGGACCTGCGATGCGCACGATCGGAATGCTCGGAGGCATGAGCTTCGAGTCGACGCTGCCCTATTACCGGATCGTCAATGAAACGATCCGCGAGCGGCTCGGCGGACTCCACTCGGCGAAGATCGCGCTCGTGAGCGTCGATTTTCACGACGTCGAGATCATGCAGCGCGCGGGCGACTGGCCCGCGGCCGGCGCACTGCTCGCCGAGGCTGCATGCTCGGTCGAAGCCGCGGGCGCGGATTTTCTCGTCCTGTGCACGAACACGATGCACAAGGTCGCCGCCGCGATCGAGCGCGCGATCACGATCCCCCTGCTTCATATCGCCGATCCCACCGCCGATGCGATCCTGGCGCGCGGCCTTGGCCGAGTTGCGCTTATCGGAACCCGATTCACGATGGAGCAGGATTTCTATCGCGCGCGTCTTCGTGCACGCGGAATCGACACTGTCATTCCCGACGAGCCCGGACGCGCGTTCCTGCATCGCGTGATCTACGAGGAACTGTGCAGAGGGATCGTCGTTGACGCATCGCGCGATCGCCTGTGCACGATAATCGCCGGCCTCGTCGCGGAGGGCGCCGAAGGCGTGATCCTCGGCTGCACCGAGATCGAGATGCTGATCGGCAGCGGCGACGTCGACGTACCCGTCTTCGATACAGCGCTGCTCCACGCGCAGGCGGCCGCGCTTCATGCGCTTTCCGACGAGCGTGCTACCGACCTGCGCGAAGCGCGAGCCCACGCGTGATGCAACGCCAGGCGCACATATGAACATCGACCGCATCGACCATGTCGTGATGACGGTTCGCGACGTCGATGCGACCTGCGACTTCTATTCGCGCGTGCTCGGCATGCGCGTCGTGATCTTCGCCGGCGGCCGCAAGGCGCTCGCCTTCGGACGCCAGAAGATCAATCTGCATCTCGCCGGACACGAATACGAGCCGAAGGCCGCGCGTCCGACGCCGGGGGCCGTCGATTTGTGCCTGGTCACGAGGGGCACGCTCGACGAGGCGATCGCGGGGCTTCGCGCGTGCAACGTCCCGATCATCGAAGGACCGATCGCGAAGGTCGGCGCGACCGGGCCCATCCGATCGGTGTACTTTCGCGATCCCGACTCGAACCTGATCGAAGTGTCGACGTACGACGAAGCGTGATCGCGATCGGCATGATCATGGAACGATGATCCGCGTTCGCGAAATCGATCATCTCGTGCTCCGCGTCGTCGACGCGCGGGCAATGCTCGCGTTCTATCGCGATGTGCTCGGCTGCCGCGTCGAGCGCGACCGCGACGACCTGGGCTTGATCCAGTTGCGCGCCGGCCGCTCGATGATCGATCTCGTGCCGATCGAGGGAAGGCTCGGCCGCGAAGGCGGCGGCAAACCCGACCCGAACGCGCGCAATCTCGATCACTTCTGCCTTCGGATCGACCCCTTCGACGAAGCGTCGCTACGGCGCGAGTTGCACGCCGCGGGCGTCGCGGTCGGCGAGACGGCGGCACGCTACGGCGCCGAGGGCGAAGGCCCGTCGATCTACATCCGTGATCCCGACGGGAATACGGTGGAGCTCAAGGGGCCGCCGTCGATCCCGGGCACGCGGGCTTCATAATCGCGAGGGCAAGAATCGCATGGAAGACGAAAGGGCCGGTGACGGCTTTCCGATCGAAGGCGGTTGCACCTGTCGGCGCATTCGCTACCGGATGATGACGAAGCCGCTCTTCGTCCATGGCTGTCATTGCCGCTGGTGCCAGCGCGAGACGGGAAGCGCGTTCGCGATCAACGCGCTGATCGAATCCGACCGCGTCTTGCTGCTGCAAGGCGAGCCGGTGACGATTCATACGCCATCGAACAGCGGCCGCGGCCAGAAGATCGTTCGCTGCCCCGAGTGCCATGTGGCGCTTTGGAGCCATTACGCGGGCGCCGGCGAGGCGCTCAAGTTCGTCCGCGTCGGCACGCTCGACAATCCCGATCGCCTCCCGCCGGACATTCACATCTTCACGTCGACGAAGCAGCCGTGGGTCACGCTCCCGCCCGACAAGCCTGCCGTGCCCGAGTACTACGACAGCCGGCAGCACTGGCCTCCCGAAAGCCTCGAACGCCGGCGGGCAATCTTTCCGCCGAAGCCGGCGCCGTGAGGCGGCGTAACCCCGTCTGGCATCGAACCCGCTTGTCATCGCATGAGCGCGCAGGGCCGCCCAAGCGCGGATTAGCCCCGAAGCGCGCAGCGCGGAGCAACCGTCTTCCGTGTCAAGCGAGATGAAGTGCTTCGTTCCAATGCAGGCCAGTCCTGACGATCGCGTTGAGCACGGTGAGCAGCTTGCGCATTGCGGCCACCAGTGCGACTTT
>DATFCW010000316.1:0-8327 GCA_035252665.1 Casimicrobiaceae bacterium
TTCGCTGCTTTGGGCCTGCGGCGATCCGGTTGCCGGCGCGAAATCTTCGCCGCCTTGCGGAACTGCGAGGTCGGCGAGCCCTGCAGGCTCATGTCCACCGGCACGATTGCGCGCGGCGCGCCGAAGGCTGCGATAGAGATCCGGATGCGCTTCCTTCAAATAGCTGATGATTTCGAAATCGATGCGCTTCACCTGCGAAAGATCGATCTGCTCGACGTGCACGAGTCGCAGCAACTCCTTCACGGGGCGCGGCATTTCGCGACCGCTTTCGTAACGCGAGCCGCCGCTTTGCGTGACGCCGATCTGCGTCCAGAACTGCTCCTGATTCATGCCGAGTCGGCGACGAATCTCGCGAGGGTTCAGCACACGATCGAGAAATTTCACGCAAACTCCGCGTCGGTCAAAGAGTTGGAAAGCATTCTTACTATACCATTGGCATATTGCCGCGCTTTAGCGTCAAGGTCGTCCGGGGCCGACCGGCGGTCATTCCGTCGGCATGGATGCAACAACCCTGCCCGTTCGAATCGAGCCTCGATTGGGGCAAAATGAGGAATCAGGACGCCACCCTGGTCCGCCGTCCACCTGGAAGCCGCATGCCGCGTTACGACCTCCACTGCCATTCGACCAAATCCGACGGCCTTTTATCGCCCGGCGAGGTGATGAAGCGCGCCGCCGATCGGGGCGTGGACGTGATCGCCCTGACCGACCACGACGAGCTTGCCGGCCTCGACGAGGCCCGCGATGCGGCGCACGAGTGCGGCATGCGGTTCATCGAAGGGTCCGAGCTGTCGGTCACTTGGCATGACACGACGCTGCACGTCGTCGCGCTCGGCATCGATCCTGAAAACGCCGCGCTTGCGACCGGCCTCGACGAAGTAAGGACCGGCCGCGACGCCCGCGCACGCAGGATCGGCGAGTCGCTGGCCCAGGCTGGCATCCCGGAGGCCTTCGCGGGAGCGCTCGCCTATGTCACAAGCGAACGGCTGATCTCGCGGACGCATTTCGCGCGGCATCTCATCGACACCGGCCATGCCCGCGACATGAACGACGCGTTCAAACGCTTTCTGACCAAGGGCAAGCCCGGGCACGTCGCTCATGCGTGGCCGACGCTGACACAAGCGATCGGCTGGATTCATGGCGCCGGCGGCCAGGCAGTGATCGCCCATCCGGGCCGCTACAAGATCGGGAGCGGGGACATACGCGATCTGCTCGGCGAGTTTCGTGACCTCGCAGGCGATGGCGTCGAAATCGTCTCCCCGTCGCATACCGCCGCGCATTACGACACGTTCGCGGGCCTCGCACGAACCTTCGGTCTCAAGGGCTCCTGCGGCAGCGATTTTCACGGACCCGGCGAAAGTCGCTTCGATTTCGGCGAGTTGCCGCCGCTGCCCGTCGGCATCGAACCCGTCTGGCGCGACTGGTAACGCGGGACCCGCACGATGTCCGAGCGGCGCACGGTGTTCTTCATTTCCGACCGCACCGGCATCACCGCGGAAATGCTCGGCAACAGCCTGCTAACGCAGTTCGAGGACATCAACTTCCATCGAGTCACGATTCCGTTCGTCGATTCGATGGAGAAAGTCGCCGATGCGGTCCGCCAGGTGAATGCGACCGCCGCGGCGGAAGGACGGCGGCCGATCGTCGTGAGCTCGGTCGTCGACGAGACGATGAGCGAGGCGATTCGCCGCGACACCAACGGCCTGACGCTCGACATGTTCCAGATCTTCATCCAGCCGCTCGAGTCCGAGCTCGGCGCGAAGAGCTCGCACGCCGCGGGACGCTCGCACGGCATCGCGAACAGCCACGAGTACTTCGCGCGGATGGAGGCAATCAACTTCACGCAGGCGTACGACGACGGCGCAGCGACGCGCGATCTCGACAAGGCACAGGTGATCCTGGTAGGCGTGTCGCGTTGCGGCAAGACGCCGACGTCGCTCTATCTCGCGCTGCAATTCGGCATTCGCGCCGCCAACTTTCCGCTCACGCCGGACGACTTCGCCGACCGCCGGCTGCCCGCGTCGGTGATGCCGTTTCGCGAGCGGCTGTTCGGCCTGACGATCCAGCCGGAGCGGCTGCGCGAGATCCGCGAGGAGCGCCGGCCGCGCAGCCACTACGCGCAGCTCGAGAACTGTCGCTATGAGGTGCGCGAAGCCGAGCACCTGATGCAGCAGCATGCGATTCCGATGCTCGACACGACGTCGAAGTCGATCGAGGAGATCGCGACGACGATCCTGCATCGCGCGAAGCTGGAGCGGCATATCTACTGAAGCGCCGGCGCCCTTCGTGCACTCGTCGACGCGCCTCTGACGCCTCAGAAGGCGCCAAGATTGAGGAGCGTGCCGTCGCGCACGGCCTCGGTCGTGTCGAATATCACGTTGTTCTGGCGCGTGAACATGACCTCCTCCCCGCCGGCATTTGCAAACACGAGCGAGTTGCCCGAGCCCATGATGACGTTCGCATCGACGATGATCGTCACGCCCGAAGTCGCAGTCGCCTCGGCTCGGAGACCCTGGATGTTCGAGGCTTCACCATTTCGTCCCTGGATCGTGGAATGCGAGACGGTAAGCCGCGTGATGGCGCCTCCTGCGGCGAACGCGTGACCGCCGGTGGCGTTCCATGCGAGGACGCTATTCGTCACGGTCAGCCGCGCGCCGCTGTTGGCTCTCACGCCGATCGAATTGCGTTCCGCGTGCACGCCGTCCAGCACGGCAACGACCGCGCCTGTCGCATCGAAACCCGTTCCGCTGTCTCGCAGAACGGCGTGCCGGACACTGACCGCTCCCGCGGACGCCTCGATCGCGCCTCCCGACATGTTGGAGATCTCGCAGTCCTCGACCAGCAGCGTGTCGCCCTGGGCGAATTCGATGCCGTTCGTGCTCGGTCCGAGCGACACGATCACGAGATTCCGCAAGACCACGTGGATGCCGACGCCGCTGATGAAGATCGCATCGCCGCCGCCGGTCGCCACGAGGCTGCCTGTCGCGCCCGGCACGGCAAGGAGCGTGACCGACTTCGAGACGTCGACCTGGGCGGTGTTGTAGTTCGCAGAGTCGAGCATCCAGATTTCGCCGCCCTCGCTCGTGACGCTGAGTGCCTTTGGCAGCAGCCGGCACGGCGCGACCACCGTGCACGGGTTGCTGTCGCTGCCGGTCGAAGACAGATACGCGCGGAACAGCGCTGCCTTCGAAACGGAGGTGGCGCCAATTGCCAGTGCACCGAGCGTCACGACGAAAAGAACCCGAGCTTTGTGCATGCGAAGCTCCTTTGACTCGTTGTAGGGGGCGCGACCGGCGCCAGTCGACGCTGCGCCGTGAATGGTGTCAAGCGCGTTCGTCGGGACGCGATGCCCGCATCGCGCGCTGTCGGACGGCCTCGAAGAGCGTGACGGCGGCGGCAGCCGCAGCGTTGAGCGATTCGCTGCCGCTTGCCATGGGAATCACGATCCGGCGATCGGCGGCGGCAAGCAGCGCGTCGGAAACGCCTCGGCCCTCGCTGCCAATCGCGATCGCGATGCGGCCGCACAGGTCGGCTTCGTATAGCGGCGTTGCGCCGGCGACCACGGTCGCGAACACGCGGCCTCGCATCGCCTTGAATGCGCCGGCCCAGGCGACGAGGTCGGCGTCCTCGACGATGCTCGTCAAGAAGTGCGCACCCTGCGCTGCGCGGAGCACCTTCGGCGCCCATGCGAATGCGCACCGGGGCGACAGGATCACCTGCGCCACGCCAGCCGCTGCGGCCGTTCGAATCATCGATCCGACATTGCCGGGATCCTGCACGTCGTCGAGCAACAGACACAAATCCGCCTCCTTCCGCGGTTCCATTCGCGGTGTCGGGATAACGGCCAGCACGCCGATGTCCGCCGGAAGCGACGCGACCTGGTCGAACAGCTTGCGCGACACGATGATCGTCCGTCCTGGCGGCACTTGTCCGACGAGCGCCGCGACGTCGGCGCGAACGAGCGCGTCTTCGGCCACCACCATCATCTGCGGCGTGCCGATGCGCGCAATGTAGACGTCGATCAGGTGCGCGCCTTCGAGCACGCAGCGTCCGCTCTTGCGGCGCTCGCGCGACGAGGCGATCAGGCGCGCGACGTCGCGCAGGCGCTCGTTATGGCGACTGGTGATGCGCCTCAATGCGGCGCTAGGCTCGTGTGCGCGGGCTCAGTCGACGCAGCTTTGGCGCCGGCGCCACCGCTTTGAATCTGGAACAGCACCTCATCGTGGCGAATCATGCCGAGCTCGGCGCGCGCGCGCTCCTCGATCGCCTCGAAGCCCGTCTTGAGATCGCGAACGTCCGCATCGAGCGCCTTGTTGCGCGCATCGAGCTTTGCGTTCGTCGCGCGCTGTGCGGCGAGCTCGCGATCGTATTCGCGCACCTGCAGCCACCCGCCCTTGCCGAGCCACATCGGGTATTGCAGCGCGAGGATCAGCGCGACGAAAGCGAGCGCGAGCCAGCGCATTTAACGTCTCGTTCCGTCGGCGGTGTCCACGGAACGGCTCGCCGACTCAGCGCAGGTTGAAGAACGCGTCGCGGCCGGGCCACGACGCCGCATCGCCTAAATCTTCCTCGATGCGCAGGAGCTGGTTGTACTTGGCGATGCGATCCGAGCGCGACAGCGAACCGGTCTTGATCTGCCCCGCGTTGGTGCCGACGGCGATGTCGGCGATGATCGAATCCTCGGTCTCGCCGGAACGATGCGAGACGATCGCCGTGTAGCTCGCGCGGTTGGCCATCGTGATCGCGGCAAAGGTCTCGGATAGCGACCCGATTTGGTTGATCTTGATCAGGATCGAGTTCGCGATGCCCTTCGCGATGCCTTCCTTCAGGATCTTGGTGTTCGTGACGAAGATATCGTCGCCGACGAGTTGCACGCGCTTGCCGAGACGCTCGGTCAGGTACTTCCAGCCGTCCCAGTCGTCCTCGGCCATGCCGTCTTCGATGCTGATGATCGGATACCTGTCGCACCATGTCGCGAGCACATCGGCGAATTCGCGGGAAGTGAGCGTCCGATTCTCGGACTCGAGCTGGTAGCGGCCTTCGCGATGGAACTCGCTCGCCGCGCAATCGAGCGCCAGCGAGATGTCGGTACCCGGCGTATAACCGGCCTTGTCGATCGCTTCGACCAGAAGTTGCAACGCGGCCTCGTTCGAGGCGAGGTCCGGCGCGAATCCACCTTCGTCGCCGACCGTCGTCGGCATGCCGCGCTCGTCGATCAGCTTCTTGAGCGTATGAAAGACTTCGGCGCCGTAACGTAGGGCCTCACGAAACGTCGGCGCGCCATACGGCACCAGCATGAATTCCTGCAGGTCGATACGATTGTTCGCGTGCGCGCCGCCGTTGATCACGTTCATCAAGGGAACGGGTAGCTGCATCTCCCCCGCACCGCCGAGGTATCGATAGAGCGGCAGCGAGCACTCCTCGGCCGCGGCCTTCGCGACCGCGCACGATACGGCAAGCAACGCGTTGGCGCCGAGCCGCGACTTGTTGTCGGTGCCGTCGAGGTCGATCAGCGTGCGATCAATCAATCCCTGCTCGGTCGCGTCGAGCCCGAGCACGGCTTCGCAGATCTCGGTGTTGACGTTCTCGACCGCCTTCGTGACGCCCTTGCCGAAGTAGCGCGCCTTGTCGCCGTCGCGCAACTCGATCGCTTCCTTCGACCCGGTCGACGCGCCCGACGGCACCGCCGCGCGACCCGACACGCCCGATTCGAGGACGACGTCGGCTTCGATGGTGGGATTGCCGCGCGAATCGAGGATTTCGCGCGCGATGACGTCGACGATGGCGGTCATTGTCAGGTATCAGGTATCGGGTATCAGACTTCCGCGAAGCGACGCGCCTTCACCACCGCATCGAGCTCCTTGATCGTTTCCAGCAGTTCGCGCATTCGTCCGAGTGGCCATGCATTGGGGCCATCGGACAGCGCTTCGTCGGGATTCGGATGCGTTTCCATGAACAGTCCCGACACGCCGGCGGCTGCCGCCGCGCGCGCGAGCAGCGGAACGAATTGACGCTCGCCGCCCGATGAGGTGCCCTTCCCACCCGGCAACTGCACCGAATGCGTCGCGTCGAACACGACCGGACACTGCGTATCGCGCATGATCGCGAGCGCGCGCATGTCGGAAACGAGATTGTGATAACCGAACGATGCGCCGCGCTCGCACACGAGAATGTTGTCGGCATGGCTCGCCGCCTTCGCCTTCGCGACAACCTGCCGCATGTCGTCGGGCGCCAGGAACTGCCCCTTCTTGATGTTGACGGGCTTGCCGGCGCGCGCGACCGCCTGGATGAAATCGGTCTGGCGGCACAGGAACGCCGGCGTCTGCAGCACGTCGACCACGCTCGCCACTTCCGCGACCTCGTCCTCCGCGTGCACGTCGGTCAGCACCGGGACCTCGACGTGCCTGCGCACGTCTTCGAGGATGCGAAGGCCAGCTTCCATTCCCGGACCGCGATACGACGCGTGCGAGCTGCGGTTCGCCTTGTCGTACGACGACTTGAAGACGAACGGGATGCCGAGATCGGCGCAGATGGTCTTGAGCTCGCCGGCAACGTCCATCTGGAGTTGCCGCGACTCGACGACGCAGGGCCCGGCGATCAGGAACAGCGGCTTGTCGAGGCCGACCTCATAGCCGCAGAGATTCATGCGGATGCGGCGACGAGCCGCGGCATCGCGCCGGCGGCACTTTGCGTTGCGCGCTTCTGCTGCTCGATCGCCGCGCGCACGAAGCTCACGAACAGCGGATGACCGCGCCGCGGATTCGACGTGAACTCCGGGTGAAACTGGCATCCGAAGAACCACGGATGATGCGGCAACTCGATCATCTCGCACAGATCGCCGGCCCGTTCGCTCTTCGCCCAGGCGCCGACGCTAAGTCCAGCGGCCTCGATCCGCGGCAGGTAATGGTTGTTGTCCTCGTAGCGATGTCGATGTCGCTCCGACACGCGCGTTGCGCCATAGATCCGATGGGCAAGCGATCCCGGAACGACTTCGCACGGCTGCGCGCCCAGGCGCATCGTGCCGCCCAAATCGGAGCTCGCATCGCGCTTCTCGATGGTGCCGTCACGGTTCTGCCATTCGGTGATCAGCGCGACGACCGGATGCGGCGTCGTCGGCTCGAACTCGGTGCTATTCGCATCCGCGAGGTGCGCTTCGTGACGCGCGAACTCGATCACGGCGAGTTGCATGCCGAGGCAGATGCCGAGATACGGCACTCGGCGCTCGCGAGCGAAGCGAATCGCGGCAATCTTGCCTTCGACGCCGCGCTTGCCGAAGCCGCCCGGCACGAGGATCGCATCGACCTTTTCGAGCGCCGCCGTGCCATCGCGCTCGATGGCTTCGGAATCGACGTAATGAATCTGCACGCGCGAGCGCGTGTGGATGCCGGCGTGCGTCAGCGCTTCGGACAGCGATTTATACGACTCGGTGAGGTCGACGTATTTGCCGACCATTGCGATGTTGACGACGCGTTCCGGGTGCTCGAGCGCATCGACCAGCCGCTCCCACGTCGCCAGGTTCGCGGGTGGCGGATCGATCGCCAGCTTCCGGCATACGATAACGTCGAGGCCTTCGCGCGATAGCGCGAGCGGAATCTTGTAGATCGAATCGGTGTCGAGCGCCGGGATCACCGCTTCGGGCGTGACGTTGGTGAAGAGCGCGATCTTGCGCCGGTCGCCTTCAGGAATCGGCCGATCGGCGCGGCACAGCACGATGTCGGGCTGAATCCCGATCTCGCGCAACTCCTTGACCGAGTGCTGCGTCGGCTTGGTCTTCATCTCGCCGGCCGTCGGGATGTACGGCACCAGCGTCAGGTGGATGTAGCAGACGTTGTCGCGACCGAGCGTAATGCCCATCTGCCGAATCGCTTCGAGGAACGGCAACGATTCAATGTCACCGACGGTGCCGCCAACTTCGACGACCGCCACTTCCGCCTGTCCGGCGCCGCTCTGGATCCAGCCCTTGATCTCGTCGGTGATGTGCGGAATCACCTGCACGGTGCCGCCGAGGTAGTCCCCGCGCCGCTCCTTGCGAATCACGCTTTCGTAGATCTGACCGGTGGTGAAGTTGTTGCGCTTCGTCATCCGCACGTCGGTGAAGCGCTCGTAGTTGCCGAGATCGAGATCGGTCTCGGCGCCGTCGTCGGTGACGAACACTTCGCCGTGCTGGAACGGCGACATCGTCCCGGGATCGACGTTGATGTACGGATCGAGCTTGAGATTGGTGACGCGGACGCCGCGGGAGGTGAGGATCGCGGCGAGCGACGCGGCGGCGATGCCCTTCCCCAATGAGGAAACGACGCCCCCCGTCACGAACACGAACTTGGTCATCG
>DATFCW010000317.1:0-6731 GCA_035252665.1 Casimicrobiaceae bacterium
GGAATCGTTGCGGCGATCTGGTTCGGCATCCAGACCTACCTCGGCGCGCTGGCGATCAATGGCATCGTCGAATATCTCACCGGCTTCTCGAGCTGGGCATTCTGGTATGCCGCGTTCGCCATCGTTCAGGTCTGGAACACCGCCTATGGCATCAAGGCCGTCGAGAAGGTCGCGGACGTTGCAGCGCCCGCGATCATCGCAATCTCGATCTGGATGTATTTCGTGCTCGGCGACGTTGCCACCGCGAAGGGCGTCAACATCTGGACCTGGGCGGGTTCCAAGGACACGACGATTCTCACGCTCTTCCTCGCGAACATGGCGTTCTGGTCGACGCTTGCGATCGACATTCCGAACATCACGCGCTTTCTCAAGGCCGACGCGGGAACGAAGAGCTTCGTTCGGCGCAACCGTCACGTGTTCTGGGCGCAGCTTGTCGCGCTTCCGCTGACGCAGACATGGGTGGCGATCATCGGGGCGGCGTCATTCATCGCGGCCGGAAACTGGAATCCCATCGAGGTGATCCAGGGGCATTCGACGGGACTCGCCTTGCTCCTTCTGCTCGCGATGGTCGTCCTCGCGCAATGGTCGACGAACAACGCCGCCAATCTCATTCCGGCGGCGCTCACGTTTGTCAATGCGGGAGCACCGCGGGTCGGCTACAGAATGGGTGTGGTGCTCGCGGGAATTATCGGCACGTTGTCGGTGCCCTGGCTGATCCTCGACAATCTTTTCAGCTTCCTCTTTTCCTACGGGTCGTTTCTGTCGACGATTGGCGGCATCATGATCGCCGACTACTATCTGCTGCGGAAGCGACGGCTGAACGTGCCGGATCTCTACGAACCACGCGGCCAGTTCCGCTTCGCGGGTGGTGTCAATCCCGCCGGGGTGCTGACATGGCTCGTCGGCGGAACCCTCGCGTTCTACTCGGGTGCCTGGGCGTTCGTCGTCGGATTCGTCGTGGGCTTCGTCCTTTACACACTGCTGATGAAGCTGTGGGTGCTCGGTCACTACCCGCAGGCGGAGATCACGTCGGGATACAGCGATGCCTACCTCGCAACGAGCACCGACACCAATTGGGTGTATTCGGCACAGGACGGATTCAGGCATGTACGCACCGCCGATCTTGGCGACACGGGGCTCGCGCGTGAGGACCTCTGAGCGTACTGAGTCGGAAGTTCGCCGACCAGAGCGCTCGAATGCTCGCCAATATCTCGTCAGCAGCCTTCGTCAGCTTCCGGTCTGTGTGCCATCGCGTGGGTGAGCGCACTACTTGAGTCCGTGGGAACAGGAAATGATTCACCGAATGACTCGCCGCACGAGCGAGCGTGGAGGCGCCTGGCGCACCGGCGATCCGCGTGGAACGCCGGTAGGCATTAACAGCATGCACGACATGAATGATGCTCTCGTTGGTATGAAAGACTCCGGACGCCTCGACTACGATTCATCGAAACGACGAAGTACATGACGGATAGCTTCGACATTTCGGAACGTGCGTTCGCGAGCGATGCGCCGCGATCCGAGGATCGCCCGGTCACGCATCGCTCTTCGCCAACGCACGCAGCAGCAAATGGCGCTTCGGGGTGCGGTGTGGGCGCACGTCTGCCGCGCAAGGAGGACGATCGGTTTCTCAGGGGACGCGGACGATACGTCGGTGACATCAAGCTGCCGGGAATGCGCGACGTGGCGTTCGTCCGCAGCCCTCTCGCCCACGCGGCGCTGCGCGGCCTCGCCATCCCGGATCAGCACCGTCGTCAGGTCTTCGCAGCGGCCGATCTTGGCGACATCAAGGCGATCGAGGCGATCGTGGGGCTGCCAGGCTACAAGCGCTCGCTGCAGCCCATCTTGGCATCAGGCAAGCTCCGGCATGTGGGAGAACCGATCGCCGCGTGCGTTGCCGATTCCCGTGCCGAGGCCGAAGACATCGCCGAGTCGGTCGTCGCGGATCTCGACGAGCTTTCGGTCGTCCACGACATGTTGGAGGCCCGCCTGCCCGGATCGCCGCGCGTGCACGAGCATTGGGCGGACAACGTTTTCGTCGAAACGCGGATCGTCGCCGGCGACATGCGGCGGGCCGCGGCGCGCGCAACCGTGCACGTATCGCGGGAGATCCGTACGGCGCGCCAGTGCATCTCGCCGCTGGAGGGCCGCGGTGCCGTTGCGTACTTCGACAGCCGCGAGGACCAGCTCGTTGTGTGGACCTCGACGCAGGTGCCTCACCTGATACGCGTCGGACTGTCCGAGTCGCTCGGACTCCCTCAGGGCAGGATTCGCGTGATCGCCCCGGACGTCGGTGGCGGATTCGGCTACAAGTGCGTGCTCGTGCCCGAGGAAGTGTGTCTCGCGTGGCTCGCGCTTCATCTGCGGCATCCAGTGCGCTGGGTGGAGGACCGGCGCGAGCAATTGAGCGGCGGCGCGAACTGCCGAGAGCATCACTATCGCATCACCGCACACGCGGACGCGCACGGACGCATCCTCGGCCTCCAGGTCGAAGCGTCGGTGGATTGCGGGGCCTATTCGCTCTATCCGTTCAGCGCGTGCCTCGAGTGCGGACAGCTTCCCGGCATGATGCCGGGTCCGTATCGATTGGAGGCGTTGGATGCCGTGTCGTATGGCGTTGCCACCAACAAGCCGCCGATCGTTCCCTATCGAGGCGTCGCCAGGCCGGGTGCGTGCCTTGCGCTCGAGATGGTCGTCGACGCGGTGGCCGAGAACGTCGGGCGCGAGGCGCACGAAGTGCGGCTCGAAAACGCGGTTCCGCCTGGGGCCATGCCCTACGACAACCTGATCGGCAAGCATTTCGACGCGGGTGATTACACCACATGCATCAGGCGCGCCGCCGAGGCGATCGGCGTCGACAAGGTTCGCGCGCGGCCGCCGCGCGACGATGATGGCCGCCTTCACGGCGTGGGCTTCGCATTCTTCAACGAGCAGGGCGCTGTCGGCACTGCCGTGTACGCGAAATGGGGAATGCCGTTCACGCCGGGATTCGAGCAGGCGAACGTGCGCCTGTCGCCCGACGGCCTGCTGGAAGTACGCGTCGGCATTCAATCACATGGCCAGGGACTCGAGACATCGCTTGCACAGATCGCGTATCAGGTGCTCGGAATCGACGTGCGCGACGTCAAGATCGTCCATGGCGACACCGCGCTTACGCCGTTTTCGACTGGCACATGGGGTTCGCGCAGCATGGTCATGGCGGGGGGCGCCGTGGCCGCGGCATGCGAGGAGCTGGCACAACGGCTCATTGCGATTGGCGCGCACGCAATGCATTGCAGACGCGATGACGTAGCCGTCGAGCGCGGCGCCGTTGTGGGGCGCGGGCGTAGCATGACGATCGCCGATGCCGCGCACCTTTGGTATGCCACACCGCAGGATCTGCCGCCCGACATGAACACGGCCGGGCTCGAAGTGACTGCGGGCTACAAGCCGCTTCGCGACTCGGGGACGTTCAGTTATGCCGCGCATGCCGCACACGTTGCCGTCGATGCGGAAACGGGACACGTCGAGATCCTCGACTATGTGGTTGTCGAGGACGGCGGCACGCTCGTCAACCCGCTGATTGTCGAAGGACAGGTGTACGGTGGCACGGCGCAAGGAATCGGCACCGGCCTGTACGAAGAGATGCCGTTCAACGACCAGGCGCAGCCGCTCGCATCGACGCTGCTCGATTACGTCCTTCCCGGCGCGCTGGAGATTCCGCCGATTCGCATCATCCACATGGAAACGCCCTCCCCGAACACGCGGTTCGGCATCAAAGGCATCGGCGAAGGGGGCGCGATCGGCCCGCCGGCCGCGATTCTCAACGCCGTGAACGACGCGCTGCGTTCGCTCGGCGCGCGCGTAATGGAGTGCCCGGTTACACCGCGCAGGATCGCGGCCGCAATCGCGGCGGCGACGAATCGGTCCAAGCCTGCGGATGTTCTGGAAGCCGTGCAATGAAGGCGGCGCGATTCCTGTACGAGCGTCCTGACAGTCTCCCTCAGGCCCTGGCGCTGCTCGATGCCGATGAGCGCATCACGCGCGTCCTTGCCGGAGGCCAATCGCTCGCGCCCATGCTGAACCTGAGGCTTGCGACGCCCGATATGCTGGTCGACGTCACGCGCGTGAAGGAATTGACGCGCGCGGAAGACGACGATGACGCGGTCGTGCTTGGCGCATGCGTGACCCACGCGTCGATCGAGGACGGCCGCGTGCCTGATCCCACGCATGGAATCATGCGTCGAGTCGCGGCGGGGATCGCATACCGTGCCGTCCGTAATCGAGGAACGATTGGCGGCAGCCTCGCGCATGCCGATCCCGCGGCCGACTGGGTGGTCACCCTCGCGGCGCTCGACGCGAAGGTCCTCGTTGCCAGCACGCGGGCGCGGCGCACGCTCACGATATCGGAACTCGTCGTCGGACCGTTCGAGACCGCGCTCGCGGCCGGCGAAATTATCGAGGCGATTCGCATTGCGAAGATTGCGCGCGACGCGCGCTTCGGATACTGCAAGATCGCCCGCAAGGCTGGCAAGTTCGCCGACGCGATGGCGGCCGTCCTATTCGATCGCAAGGCGAACATCCATCGCATGGTCATCGGCGCCACCGAGTCGCGGCCGCTCGTCATCGAGGGCCTCGGCGATCCCGCGAGGACGAGCGATCTTGCCCGCGCGGCGTCATCGGGCGATGAAGTCGTCGGTGCACAACTGCTGGAGCGCGCTGGTTTGATGGGTGACACCTACTTCGTCCACCTGCATTTCGTGGCGCTCAGGCGCGCGCTCTCCGAGGCGAGGCTGCAATGAAAGTCACCGTGAACGTGAACGGGACCCCTGTCTCGCACGATGTCGAGCCACGATTGCATCTTGCCGATTTCCTGCGCGAGAAGCTCCTGCTTACCGGCACGCACCTGGGGTGCGAGCAGGGCGCGTGCGGTGCATGCACGGTCCTGCTCGATGGCGATCCGGTTCGCGCATGCATCGTGTACGCGGTCGCATGCGATGGACGCGAAGTGGAGACGATCGAAGGACTCGATCACGACGAGACGATGATCGAGCTGCGTGCCGCAATGTCGCGTCATCACGGCTTGCAGTGCGGCTTCTGCACGCCGGGGATGATGCTGACGGCGCGCGACATCGTGACCCGTATACCCGATGCCGACGAGCGCCGCATTCGGCAGGAACTGAGCGGCAACATCTGCCGGTGCACCGGCTACATGGGAATCATCGCCGCCATCACGTCCGTTCTGATGGAGCGCGCGACCGCAACGCCGCGGAAAGACGCGACATCGCGAAGCGAGCATCGCGCGCCCGTGCGGGGTGCCGAGCACGCGTTGAACGACGAGTGACCGAATAACGACATACGGGCTGATAGCGTGACCAATCAAGGGATCCGGGAGTTCTATTCGCCGACGCATCTGATCTTCGGCTTGGGCGCCGCCGGGCGCACGGGCGGGGAAGCAAAACGGCTGGGGGGCCATCGTGTATTCGTCGTCACCGACCAACGCGTGCACGGGTCCGGCCTGACGAAAGCGCCGCTCGATTCGTTGGCCGGTGCCGGCCTCGAGGTCGTGCTGTTCGCCGATTGCGAACCGGACCCGGCCGTCGACGTCGTTGAGAGGGCGCTCGAGCGCTATCTCGGGGAAGGTTGCGATGTGGTCGTCGTCATCGGCGGTGGCTCGCCGATCTGCCTCGGCCGCGCGGTGGCGCTGAGGGCGACGAATCGCCAGAAGAACCTGCGTGCGATGGAGGGGATGAACAGGTTCGAGGTCGCGCCAAAGCCCACGGTGCTCGTGACGACGACGACCGGCTCGGGCAGCGAAGTTTCCCCCGTGTTCATCATCACCGACCCCGAGCGAATGGTGAAGATGAATATCGGTGGTCGAGGCGCGCAGGCAACCGTGTCCATTCTCGATCCGGCGATGCTGAAATCGCTGCCTCCCGAGCAGGTGCTTGCCACGGGAATGGACGCCATCACGCATTCGCTCGAGTCGTTCCTGTCGAACCGCGACTCGATCATCACGGACGCACTTGCGATTCGCTCGCTCAAGGTGTTGTGGGAAAACATCGCACCCGCCGCTTTCTCGGTGAACAGCATGGAGAGCCGAGGCCAGATGCTGGTGGCGAGCATCATGGCCGTGCAGGCGTCGGGCAACGCGCGTCTCGGTCTCGTGCACGCGATGTCCGACCAGATTTGCGCGTTCCATCACGTTTCGCATGGGATGAGCAACGCACTGATGCTGCCGGCGGTGATGGAGTACAACCTGCCCGTCGTGACCGACAAATTCGCCGAGCTCGCCCATGCCACGGGCGAGCACCGTGTTGACGAAGCGGATGCGCCGGAGGCCTTTCTGAGTGCGATTAGCCGGTTGTATCGGCGGCTGGGCTTGCCGACACGGCTTCCCGAAGTCGTCGATTCAGCGAGCTTCGGCGACTGGGCCGATCGCACGCTCGAAAATCCTCTGTATGCGACGACCATCAGGCAACCGACGAAACTAGAAATCGTCAACCTTTATCGTCGCGCGAAGGAGGGATTGAATTGGTTGTAGTGCATATCGTGCCGGCGCGGTTTACAGCACTACAAGTGCCTATAAAGTCGAAGACGTATTGCGCGTATTCATTTACCAATAGTTCGTGCTCGTGCTTACGAACCGCACGTCTTATTTGAAAAGTCCCTATAGGACTTTAGTCATGCGAAGGTTCTTCTGCCTTTGTGGTGCCGGTTGGCCACTTAGGCTGCGATTCAGCCAGTACAAGGAT
>DATFCW010000318.1:0-16372 GCA_035252665.1 Casimicrobiaceae bacterium
GCCGAGAACGCGGTCGAATTCGTCGACGCCACTGGCGATGCGCGATACCGCGCGCGGCGTAACCGACGCAAGCGGCGTTACCGATGATCGCCCACCGGCGACGTTCGCGAATCGCTGCGCAGTCGGCGCGGCGATCGTTTCGACGAGCGTATTCCAAGCATTGCAATGCGGACACTGACCCTGCCATTTGGGCGACTGCCCGCCGCACTCGGTGCACGCGTAGAGCGTTTTGGATTTGGCCACTCAACTCAACTCGTCCGGCTCCGCCACCGCCGTGCCAAGCTTGCCGACGACAACGCCCGCGGCCTCGTTGGCGATGGCCGTCGCGTCGGCGAGCGACGCGCCCGCCGCGAGCAGCGTCCCGAGCGTTGCGATAACGGTATCGCCCGCGCCGGACACGTCGAACACTTCGCGCGCCTGCGTCGGTATCGTCAGCGCGCCCGCCTGCGAGAACAGCGACATTCCTTCCTCCGAGCGCGTGACGAGCAAGGCATCGACGTTCAAATCGCGCCGCAGACCTTGTGCACGACGCGCGAGATCGTCCTCGTCGCGCGCGCGCCCCGCCACCTGCCGAAACTCGCTGCGATTGGGCGTAATCAACGTCGCGCCCCGATAACGGTCCCAATCGTCGCCCTTCGGATCGACGAGCACCGGCTTTCCCGCGGCGCGGCCGCGCTCGATCATCGTCGCGATATGCGCCAAGCCGCCCTTGCCGTAATCGGAGAGCACGAGCGCGTCGGCGGCCGCAAGGAAGCGGTCGAATTCGACGAGGTGAGACGCGAGCAATTCGTGCGGCGGCGGCGTCTCGAAGTCGATGCGCAAGAGCTGCTGCTGCCGGCCGATCACGCGAAGCTTGACGGTCGTTCGCAACGTTTCGTCGCGCAGGAACGACGTCTCGATGCGATCGTCATCGAGTAGGCGCATCAACGCATCGGCCGGCTCGTCGCGTCCGGTGGCCGAAAGCAGCATCGCGCGCGCGCCGAGCGCCGCGACGTTGCGTGCGACATTCGCGGCGCCACCGGGACGCTCCTCGGAGCGCGCGATCTTGACGACGGGGACCGGCGCTTCGGGCGAGATGCGGTCGACGTCGCCGAACCAATAGCGGTCGAGCATCACGTCGCCGACGATCAGCACCTTCGCGTCGGCGACGCGTGCACGCCATGCGGAAAAATGCGCGCGCGATCCTTGATCTGCCTCGCTGGGCGTCGTCTCCCCGCGAGCGGGGTGAGCGGGAGCGCGTCTTGCCTTCATCGTCTTCCGATCGACACGTGCTCGAACCCCGCGCCGCGCACGATATCGGGCTCATAGAGATTGCGCCCATCGAAGATCAGCGGCTGCTTCATTCGCCTCGACAGCGCATCGAAATCCGGGCTTCGGAATTCCTTCCACTCGGTGACGACGACGAGCGCGTCCGCGCCGTCACACGCAGCGAGCGGGTTCGCGGCAAACCCGAGCCGCGGCACTCCACCGAGCACGCGCCTTGCCTCTTCCATCGCGATCGGATCGTACGCCGAGATCGCGGCGCCGCGCGCGATCAGTCCGTCGATGATGACGCGCGACGGCGCCTCGCGCATGTCGTCGGTGTTGGCCTTGAACGCGAGCCCCCAGAGCGCGAAGCGCCGCTGCGAGAGGTCGCTGCCGAAGCGCGCCACGATTTTCTCGACGAGAACGCGGCGCTGCGCATCGTTGGCCGCCTCGACTGCCTCGAGGACGCGAAGCGGCGCGCCCGCGCGTTGCGCCGTATGGCGAAGGGCGCGAACGTCCTTGGGAAAGCAGCTTCCGCCGTAACCGACACCGGGGTAGAGGAAATGCCAACCGATGCGCGGATCGGAGCCTATGCCCTGGCGCACCGATTCGATGTCGGCGCCCAGCTTTTCGGCGAGATTCGCAAGCTCGTTCATGAACGAGATGCGCGTTGCGAGCATCGCGTTCGCCGCGTATTTCGTGAGCTCCGCCGAGCGCACGTCCATGACGAGCAGGCGCTCGCGATTGCGTTGAAACGGCAGGTAGATGCCGCGCAGGATCCCGATCGCGCGCTCGTCATCCGCGCCGATGACGATCCGATCCGGCTTCATGAAGTCCTCGACCGCCGCGCCTTCCTTCAGGAATTCCGGATTGGATGCGACCGCGTACGGCACGCTGACGCCCCGCGCGCCGAGTTCGTCGGCGATCACCGAGTGCACGCGATCGGCGGTGCCGACCGGCACGGTCGACTTGTCGACGATCAGCGTCCACTGCGTCATCCGCCGACCGATGTTGCGCGCGGCCTGCAACACGTACTGCATGTCGGCGCCGCCATCCTCGTCGGGTGGCGTGCCGACGGCGATGAACTGCACGCTCGCGTGGCCGACGGCAACGTCGATGTCGGTGGTAAATCGCAGGCGGCCCGCGGCGGCGTTGCGGCGAATCATCGGCTCGAGGCCGGGTTCGTGGATCGGCACGCCACCGCTTTGCAGGATGTCGATCCGTCGCGCATCGACATCGAGGCATACGACGTCGTTGCCGACTTCCGCAAGGCACGCACCGGTCACGAGACCGACGTAGCCGGCACCGATCATCGTGATCTTCATGCGTTGTTCCGAAGCGAGCGGTTGATCGCGGCCAGCACGGCGAGCGGATCGCTCGCGCCCGTAATGGGACGACCGACGACCAGGTAAGTCGCACCGTCGCGAATCGCTTCCTCGGGTGTGGCCGTGCGCGCCTGATCGAAGGCTGCGTCACCCTGCGCACGGATTCCAGGCGTCACCAGCGCGAATTCGCCGCCGAGCGCGCTGCGCGTCGCCTTCGCCTCACGCGCCGAGCACACGACACCGTCCAGACCGCAATCTTTCGCGAGTCGCGCGAGGCGCAACGCCTGCGCGCCCGGTTCGACATCGATGCCCGTCTCGCGCAGCGCGTCTTCGTCGAGGCTCGTCAGCACGGTGACGGCGATCAAGAGCGGCGCTCGCTCGCTTGCCGCTTTCGCTGTCGCTGCGACGGCTTCGCGCGCCGCAGTCATCATCGCGCGCCCGCCTGCGGCATGCACGTTCAGCATGAACACACCAAGACGCGTCGCCGCGGCACAAGCTTTCGCGACGGTGTTCGGAATGTCGTGAAACTTGAGATCCAGGAAGACGTGAAAGCCGCGCGCCACGAGGTCGCGCACCGGTGGCGGTCCTCCCGCCACGAAGAGCTCCTTGCCGACCTTGACGCCGCACTCGCGCGGGTCGAGGCGATCGGCGAGTGCAAGCGCGCGCGCCGGGTCCTCGAAATCGAGCGCGACGAAGACGCGCGGCGCCGGGTGATCGGGCCTTGCGGCGCTCATTGATGCGATTGCGCAGCGGCAGTGCACATGCTGGTCATCGAATTGCTCCTGTCGATCCTCGTCGCGAACGTTACGCGTAGCCGTCCGGTGATTCGGTTCGCTTCGGCGAATAGGTCTCCCACTTCTGGCAACCGGGGCAGCGCCAATAGTATTGCCGTGCGCGAAAGCCGCAGTTGTCGCATTTGTAGAGCCCGAGACGCTTGATGTGCTGCCCGACGAGGCCCTTGACGAGCTCGAGGTCGTGACGGCGATCGGGAGGCGATCCGAGCAACTGCGCTTCGAGCAGCCGATCGAGGCCGATCAGCGTCGGGTTTCGCGCCAGCTCGTCCTTGACGAGCGTTGCCGCGGCATCGGCGCCGTGCGCTTCGAGCGTCAGCGTGAAGAGCGCATTCAGAAGATCGAGCGACGGGTACTGCGTCTGGTAATTCGCGAGCAGGCGGATGCCCGTCGCGACGTCGCGCAGGCGTCGATAAGCGTTCGCGAAACGATCGGCGGCGAGCGCGAGGAACGCCGGATTCTGCGATTCGATCCGCTGCCACGCTTCCACCGCAGCGAGCCAGTCGTTCGATTGGGCGGCGACGTCGCCGGCGATCAGGTTCGCGCGCGTACACGCGCGATGCGTCGCGAGCGCGCGCTCGATCTCGGCCGTCGCCGTCGCCGTATCCGACTTGAGCAGCGCCACCGACGCGAGCTCGCAATGATATTGCGCGATCTCCTTGTAGTACGGCTGCTTCGCGAGGACTTCCATGCGCTCCATCGCGACGATGGCCTTCGACCAGTCCTTCTCCGTCTCGTAGATCTCGATCAGGTGCGACAGCGCCGAATGCTCGAACGGCGAATCGTCGAGCTTGCGAAAGAGATTCTCGGCGCGATCGAGAAGTCCTGCACGATGGAAGTCCTGCGCGAGCTCGTAGGTTGCCATCGTGCGTTTGTCCGCTGGCAACGTCGGGCGATCGAGCAGGTTCTGGTGCATGCGGATCGCGCGCTCGGTTTCGCCCTGGCGACGAAACAGCGAGCCGAGCGCGAAATGCAGGTCGATCGTTTGCGGATCGACCTTGACGACCTCGATGAACGACTCGATGGCCTTGTCGGGTTGCTCGTTCAGAAGAAAGTTGAGCCCGCGGAAATACGACAGCGGAAGCGCACGCGACTCGTGCAGCAGATGCTTGATGTCGATGCGCGCAGCGATCCATCCGAGCGCGAAGAACAGTGCCGGGATCGGCAGGAGCCACCACAGTTCGAAATCCATGCGTCAGTGCGAAGGGCCGCCCCGAGCAACCGACTGCTCCCCCTCGGGGGGCAGCGAGCGCAGCGAGCGTGGGGGTCGTTTCACGTCAGAACGGCGTCGTTGGCGGCTCGAAGCCCGGGCCCGACGCAGGCGCCGTGCCGGGCGCGGGCCCGCGTGGGGCCGGGAGCGTAGCCTGCGCGCGGTGATGCTCGCGACGCATGCGCGCGATCTGGCGCTTGAGCCGCACGACCTTGATTGCGCTTGCGAGCAAGCCGAGCGCGACGCCGATCGCGAACGCGACGAGGATCACGAACACGAGCGGCGCCTGCCATGCATAGAGCGTGAACAGGCGAACCGTGACCGGATCCGCGTTCTGCAGCGAAATCGCGAGCAGCAGGATGAAGACGATTGCGATGATGACGAAGCGCAACAGGCTCATCATCCTTGCCCCAAAAGAAAGGCGGCCCCCGTTGTTCCCGTGGCCGCCTGCTCGTTGCTCATCGCGAAGTGTTCAGTCCTGCCCTGCGCCGTTGAAGTCGACCCGCTCGCGCAGCTCCTTGCCGGCTTTGAAGTGCGGCACGTATTTCTCAGGCACCTGCACCTTTTCGCCGGACTTGGGGTTGCGGCCCGTGCGCGGTGGCCGGTAGTTGAGACCGAAGCTGCCGAAGCCGCGGATCTCGATGCGTTCGCCCTTCGCGAGGCTTTCCGCCATCGCGTCGAGCACCATCTTCACCGCGAGCTCGGCATCCTTCGCAACCAGTTGCGGAAACTGCGCCGCAAGGCGGTCGATCAGCTCCGATTTGGTCATGATTTGGCCATGTCAGTGACGCCACGCCGCCCCAAGCCACCGGGCCAGCGAGCGTGCGGGTCGTTCCATCTCGTCTGTCCCGTATCAGTCGCCGGATTTGTTATCCGACTTGTTGTCGAGCTTCGCCTTCAAAAGCGCGCCAAGATTCGTCGTGCCGGTGCTCGCGCCGGCGTTCTCGGCGGTCATCCGCTGCATTGCTTCGGACTCGTCGGCGTTGTCCTTGGCCTTGATCGACAGGTTGATGCTGCGATTCTTGCGATCGATGTTGATGATCATCGCGTTGACGCTGTCGCCTTCCTTGAGACGCGCGCGGATATCCTCGACACGGTCGCGCGACACTTCCGAGGCGCGCAGGTACCCCTCGATCTCGCCACCGAGCGAGATCACCGCGCCCTTCGCGTCGGCGCTCTTCACGGTGCCCGACACGATGCTGCCCTTGTCGTGCGTCGCGACGAAGTTGCTGAAAGGATCGCCCTCGAGCTGCTTGATGCCGAGTGAAATGCGCTCGCGCTCGACGTCGATCGCGAGCACGACGGCGTCGACTTCCTGGCCCTTCTTGTAGTCGCGCACGGCGACCTCGCCCGCCGTGTTCCACGACAAGTCGGACAGATGCACGAGCCCGTCGATGCCGCCAGGCAGGCCGACGAACACGCCGAAATCGGTGATCGACTTGATCTGCCCCGACACGCGATCGCCCTTCTTGTGGTTCATCGCGAACTCGTCCCAGGGATTCGGCATGCATTGCTTCATGCCGAGCGAGATGCGCCGGCGATCCTCGTCGATCTCGAGGATCATCACCTCGACCTCGTCGCCCAGTTGCACGACCTTCGTCGGATGGATGTTCTTGTTCGTCCAGTCCATCTCGGACACGTGCACGAGTCCTTCGATGCCGGATTCGATCTCGACGAATGCACCGTAATCGGTGATGTTCGTGACTTTGCCGAAGAGTCGCGTGCCGGGCGGATAGCGGCGCGACAGTCCGATCCACGGGTCGTCGCCAAGCTGCTTCAAGCCCAGCGAGACGCGATTCTTCTCCTGGTCGAATTTGAGCACCTTGGCCGTCACCTCGTCACCGACCGACAGCACTTCCGACGGATGCTTGACGCGCCGCCAGGCGAGATCGGTGATGTGCAGAAGACCATCGATGCCGCCGAGATCGACGAACGCGCCGTAATCGGTGATGTTCTTGACGATGCCCTTGACCGTTGCGCCTTCCGACAGCGTCGCGAGCAGCTTCTCGCGCTCCTCGCCGAGGCTCTCCTCGAGCACCGCGCGCCGCGACACGACGACGTTGTTGCGCTTGCGGTCGAGCTTGATGACCTTGAAGTCGAGTTGCTTGCCTTCGTACGGCGACGTGTCCTTGACCGGCCGAATGTCGACGAGCGATCCGGGAAGGAACGCGCGGATGCCGTTGATCATGACGGTAAGCCCGCCCTTGACCTTGCTCGTGACGAGTCCCTGCACGATCGAGCCCTGCTCCATCGATGCTTCGAGATCGTGCCAGGCCTTGAGGCGCTTCGCCTTGTCGCGCGACAGGCGCGTTTCGCCGTAACCGTTTTCGAGGCTTTCGATGGCGACGGTGACGAAATCGCCGGGCTTCACTTCGACGTCGCCCTTGTCGTTACGGAATTCCTCGATGGGGATGAAGCTTTCGGACTTCAGTCCCGCGTTGACGACGACGACGTTGTAATCGACGCGGATCACTTCCGCGGTGATCAGTTCGCCCTGGCGCATTTCCTGGCGCGCGAGCGATTCTTCGAAGAGCGCCGCGAAATTCTCGGCGCCCTGGTTCTGCGGTGCTGCCTGGGTGGCGGTAGCCATGAGGGTTGGTTCCTTTTCCTTTGCCGCCCGTAGCCGAGAACCCGTCATCTCGGCCCTGGCGGGCAAGTCGATCGAATTCGCGCGGTGCGCGCCGGCTTTGGAAAGCGAGCACCCGCGACCGTTTGCGTTACTCCTGTACGCCGAACGCGAAGGCGCCGCAGCGCACGCGTTCGCGGGCAACCGTTGCCGATGCCGTCAACCTGCGCCGCTGCGCTCGCGATAGAGCGTGAGCACGGCGTCCGTCACTTCGGCAATCGACATCTCGGTCGTATCCAGGGTCACGGCGTCGGGAGCCGCCACGAGCGGCGCTGCCGCCCGCGTGGTGTCCCGCGCGTCGCGTTCCCGGATATCGCGCAAAAGACCGTCAATGGTAACGGAGATTCCTTTTGCGATCAACTGCTTATACCGTCGCTCCGCCCGTGCCTGCGCGCTTGCCGTCAGGAACAGCTTGAGGCGCGCGTCAGGAAAGACGACCGTCCCCATGTCGCGCCCCTCGGCGACGAGTCCCGGAGCAGCGCGAAAGGCCCGTTGGCGTGCGAGAAGCGCGTTTCGCACGCCCCGATGCACGGCGATCCGCGAAGCCACCGCCGAGACCTGCTCGCCGCGGAGTGCATCGGCGACATCGCGGCCGTCCACGATCGCGCGACCCTCGCGAAACGTCACGTCGACGCTGGTCGCGAGTCGCGCGAGCCCCTCCGCGTCATCCGACGAAATCCGACGCTCGATCGCGCGCAGCGCGACCAGGCGATAAAGCGCGCCGCTGTCGAGATAGTGGAAGGCGAGCGCGTGCGCGACGTTGTACGCGATCGTACCCTTGCCCGAGGCGGCGGGACCGTCGATGGCGATGACGGGGATAGTCCCTTCCGCCCGCTCACCTCGGCCTTCTCCCCCTTGGGGAGAGGAAGCGAGATGCGCAGCATCGAGCGGGCGAGGGGAATCGATGTTGCCCGTCATGACTGCACGATCGACTGAAGCGCCTCGAAGTACCCGGGAAACGTCTTTCGCACGCAGCCGGGATCGTTGATCGTGACGCGCACGCCACCGAGTGCAGCAAGCGAAAAGCACATCGCCATGCGATGATCGTCGTAGGTATCGATCGCGGCCTCGCGAACCGATGCGGGCGGCGAGATCTCGAGCCAGTCGCTCCCGGCCGCGATCGTCGCGCCGAGCTTCGCGAGCTCGTTGGCCATCGCGGCGATCCGGTCCGTTTCCTTGACGCGCCAGCTTCCGATATTGACGAGCCGCGTCGGCGCGCGTGCAAAGAGCGCAACGATCGCGAGGGTCATCGCCGCATCGGGAATCGCGACGCAGTCGATCGTGCCCCCGCGCAGCTTCTCGCCGCGCCGCGCTTCGATCCAGTTCTCGCCGAATCGAATGTCACCGCCCTGCCTCGCCAGCACGTCAGCGAACGCCACATCGCCCTGGATCGAGTCGCGGCCTACCCCTTCGACGCGGACGGGTCCGCCGCCGATTACGCCGGCCGCGAGGAAATAGGATGCTGCCGACGCGTCGCCCTCCACATCGATTTGGCCCGGGGAGCGATAGCGCGTGCCGGCCGGCACGACGAACGTCGAAGGATCGCTTGTCGCGACTTCCACGCCGAAGCGGCGCATCAAGCGAAGCGTGATATCGACGTAGGGACGCGAGATCAGCGGCGTCGTGACTTGCACGCTTGTCTCGCGCGAATGCGCATCGCGCGCAAGCGGCAGCGCCATCAAAAACGCCGACAGGAACTGGCTCGACACGTCGCCGCGGATCGGCACGCGGCCACCTGCGCGCCCGCCCGATTCTCCGATCGCAAGCGGCGGATAGCCGTGGTTGCCGAGATAACGAACGTCGCAACCGACGTGGCGAAGCGCGTCGACGAGGTCGCCGATCGGTCGCGCGTGCATCCGAGGCACGCCGGCAATTTCGTAATCGCCACCCAGCATCGCGAGTGCGGCGGTCAGCGGTCGCACGGCCGTGCCCGCGTTGCCCAGATAAAGCGATGCCTTGCGGTTCGGAAAGACGCCCGCGACGCCATCGACGCACCACTGCCCATCGCTGGCGGCAAGCCGCACGCCGAGCATGCGCAGCGCCTCGATCATCCGCGCCGTGTCGTCGGCGTCGAGCAGTCCGGCGAGCGACGTAGTGCCTTTTGCGAGCGCTGCGAGGAGCAGCGTTCGATTCGAGATGCTCTTCGAGCCTGGCAGCGGGACGACGCCTCGCGTGCGGGCGATCGGCCCGATCGCGAGTTGCGCAAGGCCGGCGACGCTCTGCACGCTCGTCATCGACGGGTCGCCGCTATGCACCCTCGATGCCGATGCCCGCCGCCGTCTCGCCCCAGTGACGGCGGGTCTGCGCGGCGCGTGCGAGCATCGTGTCGAGCGCGGCGCGGTCGCCGTGCTCGATCGACAGCATCATCGCATCGAGCGCGCTGCGATACGCGGCAAGCTCGGTAAGCAGCGCGTCGCGGTTGGCAAGCGCGACGTCGCGCCACATCTCCGGCGAGCTGCCGGCGATGCGCGTGAAATCGCGAAAGCCGCTGCCCGCATTGCTGAAATATTCCGCGCTGTCCTTGCGCGACGCGAGCTCGGCAACGAGCGCGAACGCGAGCAGATGCGGCAGATGCGACACCGCCGCGAGCACGCGATCGTGACGCACGGGATCGAGGCGTGCGACACGTGCGCCGCATGCGGTCCAGAATTCCTCGACGCGCGACAGCGCGCGTTGCGATGTTTCGGGCAACGGCGTCAGGATCACTTGCCGGCCGACGTAAAGCGACGGGTCGCCGGCATCGGCCCCCGAGCGCTCGCTTCCCGCGATCGGATGTCCCGGCACGAATTGCGGCAGTCGGTCGGCAAGAAGCTCACGCGCGGCGCGCACGACGTCCTGCTTCGTGCTGCCGGCATCGGTGACTACCGCATTGCGCGACAACGCGGGCGCAAGCGATGCGAGCGTTTCGCGATATTGCGCGACGGGAATGGCGATCAGCACGAAATCGGCGCTCCGCACCTCGCGCGCCCAGTCGTCGCCGAGCATCACCGCACGATCGATCACGCCGCGCGCCAGCGCGCGGTCGAGGTTCTCGCGGGAGCGGCCGATGCCGACGATATCGCCAACCGCCGACGCGCTGCGAAGCGCGAGCGCACATGATGCGCCGATCAGGCCGACGCCGATGACGACGAGCTTGTCAATGCGCACGGGCGGTGTCGTTCGAGGGCGAGATCGAGCGGGCGAGCGCGTCGAGGAAGCGCTCGTTCTCGGGCGGCGTTCCAATCGTGATGCGCAACCACGTCGGCAGATTGTAGTTCGCGACCGGCCGCACGATCACTCCAAGCCGCAGCATCTTGTCGAACACCGCATGCGCATTGCCGACTTCGATCAGCACGAAATTGCCGTGCGAAGGCAGGAAGCGAATGCCCAAGGCGCGGAGACCCGCCTCGATCCGGCGCATGCCTTCGCGGTTGATTCTGCGGCTTTCCTCGACGTAGTCGGCATCCTCGAGCGCGGCGAGCGCGGCCGCCTGTGCGAGCGAATTCACGTTGAATGGCTGGCGCACGCGGTTCAGCAGATCGGCGATTGCTTCGTCCATGACGCCATAGCCAATGCGCAGCGCCGCAAGGCCGTGCGCCTTCGAAAACGTGTGCGACACGATGAGGTTCGGAAACCGCGCAATCCACGCAATCGCATTCGAGTGATCGGACGGTTCGAGGAATTCATCGTAGGCCTCGTCGATCACGACGATCACGTCGCGCGGCACCCGAGCGACGAAGCGTTCGACAACGTCACCTGCAAGCCAGGTTCCCGTCGGATTGTTCGGATTTGCGACGAACACCATCCGTGTCCTCGGCGTAATCGCCGCGAGCATCGCGTCGAGATCGTGGCCGTAGTCGCGCGCCGGCACCTCGATGCCTGTCGCACCGCGCGCCTTCGTGGCCAGCGGATACACGATGAACGCGTACTGCGAATGGACCGCGTGGTCGCCGGGGCGCAGGAACGCTTGCGTTGCGAGCTCGAGCACGTCGTTGCTGCCGTTGCCGAGCACGATCTGTTCCGGCCGCACGTTGCGCCGCGCTGCAAGCGCCGCCTTGAGCGCGTAAGCGTTGCCGTCGGGATAGCGCGTCAGGTCGGCAAGCGCTCGAGCGATGGCGGCCTTGACCTTCGGGCTTGCGCCGCGCGGGTTCTCGTTCGATGCGAGCTTGACGATCGATGCCGGGTCGAGATCGAGCTCGCGCGCGACCTCCTCGATCGGCTTGCCGCCGACGTAGGGGGCGATCGCGCGCACATATTCGGGCGCCTTTGCGACTGCGTGATTGGCGGCGTTGCCGACAATCGTGTCGTGCGCGTTGTCGGCGACCGTTGATGGGCTCGTCTGCGTCGTCATGTGCGATCCGCCGGATAAGACCCGAGCAGCTTGAGAAATGGCGCCTTGGCGGCGAGCTCGTCGAGCGCGGCCTTGACCGGCGGGTCGTCACGGTGACCGACCAGGTCGACGAAGAACAGATACTCCCAGAGACCCGTTCGCGCCGGCCGCGACTCGATGCGCGACATCGACACGCCGTGCTTCGCGATCGGCTCGAGCAACGCATGCATCGCGCCGGGACGATTCGCCGTCGACATGACGAGCGACGTTTCGTCGCAACCGGATGCCGGTGGCGCCTGACGGCCGAGCACCCAGAAGCGGGTCGTGTTGTTCGGCTCGTCCTCGATGTGCGGCGCGAGCACCGCGACGCCGTAGATCGTCGCCGCGATTTCGCCGGCAATCGCCGCTGCGCCCGGCTCGAGCGCGGCGAGCCGCGCGGCTTCCGCGTTGCTCGACACCGGCACGCGGTCGACGCCGGGAAGATTGCGCGCGAGCCATTGCGCGCATTGCGCCAGCGACTGCGCATGCGAGTAGACCTTGACGATGCGATCGAGACCAGGCGCATTCGACAGCAGGTTCTGGGTGACGCGAAGCTTGATCTCGCCGCAGATCGAAAGATCGGTCGCATACATGAGATCGAGCGTGCGTCCGACCGTGCCTTCGGTCGAATTCTCCACCGGCGCAACTGCGTAGTCGGCGCGTCCGCCTTCGCCCGCGCGAAAAATCTCGTCGATCGTCGCGCACGGAACCGCGTCGACGAACGTGCCGAAGCGACGCGCGACCGCCGCGTGGCTGAACGTGCCGGCGGGACCGAGATACGCGACGCGGAGCTTCTTCTCGAGCGCGAGGCACGCCGACATGACCTCGCGGAAAACGCCGATGACGGCCTGGCCGGAAAGCGGTCCGGGGTTCTGCTCGCAGAGACGGGCGAGCACCTGCGCTTCCCGCTCGGGACGCCATGCGGGCGCACCGCTGCCGGTCTTCAGTTCCCCGATCGCTTTCGCATGCATGGCGCGCTCGGACAGGCGAACGAGGATCTCGCGATCGAGCGCGTCGATGGCATCGCGATGAATGCGCAGCGGCGCGTCGGACGCGTCGTCGTCGGCTGCCGTATTCGAGTCAGCCATGCGCGCGCCCGAACTCGCGCATCCAGTCGACGAGCGCCGCGACGCCTTCGATCGGCATCGCGTTGTAGATCGATGCGCGCATGCCGCCGACAGCGCGATGGCCCTTGAGGTGCATCAATCCGCGCTCGTTGGCACCCGCGAGAAACGACTCGTTCAAGCGATCGTCGGCAAGGAAGAAGGGTACGTTCATGCGCGAACGGTCCGATTGTCGCACGCGGTTGCGATAGAACCCGGTGCGGTCGACTTCGGCGTAGAGCATCGATGCCTTCGCAATGTTCGCGCGCTCGATCGCGGCCAGGCCGCCCTGCGCTTCGAGCCACTCGAACGTGAGGCCGGCGAGGTAGATCGCGAACGTCGTGGGCGTATTGAACATCGAGCGCGCCTTTGCCTGCACCGTGTAGTCGAGCACGCTCGGGCACTCGCGTCGCGCTCGGCCGAGCAGGTCATCGCGGACGATGACGATCGTCAATCCGGCGGGACCAATGTTCTTCTGTGCGCCGGCGTAGATGACGCCGAACTGCGACACGTCGAGCGGACGCGACAGCAGATGCGACGATGCGTCGGCCACGATCGGCACGCGGCCCGTCGTGACGATCGAGAAATATTCGACGCCGCCGATCGTCTCGTTCGTCGTGACGTGGACATAGCTCGCATCGTCGGACAATCGCCATTGCGACTGCGGCGGCGCATACGTGTAGTCGCGATCGGCGCTCGATGCAGCCACGTTGACGCGTCCGTACTTGCGCGCTTCGGCGATCGACTTCCCTGCCCAGTGCCCGGTGTCGATGTAATCGGCGACGCCGTCGTGCGAGAGAAGATTGAGCGGCACGGCCGCGTTCTGCGCGATCGCGCCGCCTTGAAGGAACAGCACGCGATAGTGCGAAGGGATCGCGAGGAGCGCGCGAAAGTCGGCTTCCGCCTTGGTCAGCACCTCATCGAACGCGGCGCTGCGGTGACTCACCTCCATCACCGACATGCCGCGTCCGTTCCAGTCGAGGAGCTCGGCCTGTGCGCGCTGTAGCACGGGCTCGGGCATCGCGGCAGGGCCCGCGCTGAAGTTGTAGACGCGATGGGTCATTGGCCCTCACCCCCGGCTTCGCCGCACCCTCTCCCGCTCATGGGAGAGGTTGGGGCGAGGGTGCGCGCAGCACTCAAACTTCCTCGTCGTCCTTCTCGACGACGCGCTCGAGCCCCGCGAGCTTCTCGCCTCTGTCGAGGTGAATCAGCGTGACGCCCTGCGTCGAGCGCCCCATCTCGCGAATCGACTTCACGCCCATGCGAATCAGCACGCCGCCGGTGGAGATCAGCACGACTTCGTCGTCGGGTCGAACGAGCGCGGCGCCGATGACCTGACCGTTTCGGCTCGACTGCTGGATCGCGATCATGCCCTTCGTGCCGCGCCCATGGCGCGTGTATTCGACGATCGGCGTGCGCTTGCCATAGCCGTTCTCGGTGGCCGCCAGCACGCATTGATCCTCGTCCTCCGCGACGAGCATGGCGATCACCTTTTGTCCCTTGTCGAGCATCATCCCGCGAACGCCATGCGCGTTGCGTCCCATCGGCCGCACGTCGTTCTCGTCGAAGCGCACCGCCTTGCCGCCCGAGCTGAACAGCATCACGTCATGCTTGCCGTCGGTCAGCGCGACGCCGATCAGTCGATCGCCGTCCGCGAGATCGCACGCGATGATCCCCGACGGACGCGGCCGCGAAAAATCGGCGAGCGGCGTCTTCTTCACCGTTCCCATCGCCGTGGCCATGAACACGTAGTGACCTTCGGAGAATTCCTTCACCGGAAGGATCGCGGTCACCTTTTCGTTGTCGACGAGCGGCACGAGATTGACGATCGGCTTGCCCCGCGCGTTGCGCTGTCCCTGGGGCACGTTGTACACCTTGAGCCAGTAGACGCGGCCGCGATTGGAAAAGCAAAGGATGTAATCGTGCGTGTTCGCGATGAACATCTGGTCGACGAAGTCGTCTTCCTTCGTCGTCGTCGCCTGCTTCCCGCGTCCGCCGCGCCGCTGCGCCCGGTATTCCGCGACCGGCTGCGCCTTCATGTATCCGCCGTGCGACAGCGTGACCACCATGTCCTCGGGCGCGATCAAATCCTCGATCGCGAGATCCACGCTTTGCGCCACGATCTCGCTCTTGCGCGCATCGCCGAACTGATCGCGGATTGCCGTCAACTCGTCGTGAATGATCTGCGTCACGCGCGCGGGCTTCGCGAGCACGTCGAGGAGATCGGTGATCTGATCCATCACTTCGCGATAGTCGCTCTTGATCTTGTCCTGCTCGAGCCCGGTGAGCCGTTGCAGCCGCAGATCGAGGATCGCCTGCGCCTGCACGTCGGACAGCTTGTAGCCGGTCTTCGCGCCATGCCAGCCGTACTCGGGCGCGAGTCCCTCGGGTCGCGCGACGTCCGCCGAGGCGCGACGGAGCATCTCTTCGACGAGCGACGAGCGCCATGCGCGCGCCGTCAATGTCGACTTCGCTTCCGCCGGCGTAGGCGAGGCCTTGATCAGCGCGATGATCTCGTCGACATTCGAGAGCGCAACGGCGAGGCCTTCGAGCACATGGCCGCGCTCACGCGCCTTGCGCAGGTCGTAACGCGTGCGGCGCACGACGACTTCCCGCCGATGCGTGATGAAATGCTCCAGGAACTGCTTGAGATCGAGGAGCCGCGGCTGGCCGTCGACGAGCGCGACCATGTTCATGCCGAAGCTGTCCTGAAGCTGCGTGAGCTTGAAGAGATTGTTCTGGACGATCTCCGGCACTTCGCCGCGCTTCAGCTCGATGACGACGCGCATGCCCGACTTGTCCGATTCGTCGCGCAACTCCGAAATGCCATCGATCTTCTTGTCGCGCACGAGCTCGCCGATGCGGGCGAGCAGATTCGCCTTGTTCACCTGATAAGGGATCTCGTCGACGATGATCGCCTGGCGATTGCCCTTGTCGAGATCCTCGAAATGGGTGCGTGCGCGAATCACGACGCGGCCGCGGCCGGTGCGATAGCCCTCGCGGACACCTTCGAGGCCATAGATGATTCCCGCGGTCGGAAAATCAGGCGCGGGCACCAGCTCCATCAGTTCGTCGACACCGATGCCGGGGCTCGCGAGCAGCGCGAGGCATGCGTTGACGGTTTCGGTGAGGTTGTGCGGCGGGATGTTCGTCGCCATGCCGACCGCGATGCCGGACGATCCGTTGACGAGCAAATTCGGCAGGCGCGACGGCAGAACCGCCGGCTCCTGCTCCTTGCCGTCGTAATTGGGCACGAAATCGACGGTCTCCTTGTCGATGTCGGCCAGAAGCTCGTTGGCGATGCGCTCGAGCCGACACTCGGTGTAGCGCATCGCCGCGGGGTTGTCGCCGTCGACCGATCCGAAGTTCCCCTGGCCGTCGATCAGCGGATAGCGCAGCGAAAACTCCTGCGCCATCCGAACGAGCGCGTCGTAGATCGCCATGTCGCCGTGCGGGTGGTACTTGCCCATCACGTCGCCGACGACGCGCGCGCACTTCACGTACGGCCGGTTGTAGACGATGTTCGATTCGTGCATCGAGAACAGCACGCGCCGGTGCACCGGCTTGAGGCCGTCACGGGCGTCGGGAAGCGCCCGGCCGACGATCACGCTCATGGCGTAGGCCATGAACGAGTCCTTCATCTCGTGCTCGATCGAGATCGGCGTGATGGAAGCGGTTGCGTCCGACATCGTAGGGGCCGAGTTATAGCCTCCGCACCGTCGGC
>DATFCW010000319.1:0-2177 GCA_035252665.1 Casimicrobiaceae bacterium
CCGCGCCTTGCGCCATAACTGTTGAAGTTCGCGACCGAGACGTCCTTTTCCTGCAGATAGATGCCTGCGGGCGAGGTCGGCTTGATCGATCCCGCCGGCGAGATGTGGTCCGTGGTGACTGAGTCGCCGAAAATGCCGAGCACGCGTGCACCGCGAATGTCGGACATCAGGGGCGGCGTCATCGTGAAGCCCTCGAAGAACGGTGGCTTTGCGATGTACGTCGACGGCGGCCAGTCGTACACCTGTCCGGTGGAACCGGAAATCGACGCCCACATCGGGTTCGCGTTCACGACGTCGCCATAAAGCCGGCGGAATGTGGCCGGGTCGCGCGCATAGCTCAACAGCGCATCCACTTCCTGTGACGTCGGCCAGATGTCACGCAGGAACACCGGACCGTCGCTTCCCTGGCCGAGCGGCTCGTGCACGATGTCGCGCAGCACGCTGCCCGCAATCGCATAGGCGACGACAAGCGGCGGCGACATCAGGAAGTTCGCCTTCAGGTTCGGATGGATGCGCGCCTCGAAGTTGCGATTGCCGGAGAGCACGGCAGCGCAGACGAGATCGTGGCTTGCGATCGCGTCGTTGATCTCGGGTGCGAGATCGCCGGCATTGCCGATGCACGTCGTGCACCCGTATGCGGCGACGTCGAAGCCGAGCCTGTCGAGGTAGGGCAGGAGTCCCGTCTTCGTGAGGTAATCCGTGACGACGCGCGAGCCGGGCGCAAGCGACGTCTTGATGTGCGGCTTGACGGTCAATCCCTTTTCGACGGCTTTCTTCGCAAGCAATCCCGCCGCGAGCAGCACGCTCGGATTCGACGTGTTGGTGCACGACGTGATTGCCGCGATCAGCACGTCGCCGTTGCCGATGTCGATCTGCTGGGGCGAGGCTTTCGTCGCGACATGGTCCGTTGTCGGACGGTTGTTGACCATCTCGACGTAATCGAGCGGCAATCCGCTTCGCGGCAGTTGCTGTTCGGCGTCGCTGATCTGGCCGCGACCCGGCACCATCGGCAGCGTCTTGTGGCGCTGGCGCAAGCGATCGGCGGGCTGCGAGAAGCCGTTCTCGCTGACCGGCTTGCTGAAGAGCTCGGCGAAGCGCGTCGACAGATCGCCGAGACCGATTCGATCCTGCGGTCGCTTGGGTCCCGCGACCGACGGCACGACGCTCGCGAGATCGAGCCGCAAAGTCTTCGTGTAATCGATGTCGCCGGCGCGCGGCATGCCGAACAGGTTCTGCGCCTTGAAATAGCGCTCGAACGCATCGAGCGCATCGTCGCTTCGTCCCGTCGATCGTAGATAAGCGACGGTTTTGTCGTCGACCGGGAAGAAGCCCATCGTCGCCCCGTATTCAGGCGACATGTTGCCGATCGTCGCGCGATCGGGGACCGAAAGCGAAGCGGTTCCCTCACCGAAGAACTCCACGAACTTGCCGACGACCTTCTCTCGGCGCAGCATCTCGGTCACGGTCAGCACGAGATCGGTCGCGGTCGCGCCTTCGGGCAGGCGTCCCGCTAGCTCGACGCCCACGACATCGGGCGTGAGGAAGTACACCGGCTGACCGAGCATGCCAGCTTCCGCTTCGATGCCGCCGACGCCCCAGCCGACGACGCCGATGCCGTTGATCATCGTCGTATGGCTGTCGGTGCCGACGAGCGTGTCGGGATAGTAGAGGCCGTCCTTGACGTGCACGCCGGGTGCCAGGTATTCGAGGTTCACCTGATGGACGATGCCGATGCCGGGAGGCACGACCTTGAACGTGTCGAACGCCTGCATTCCCCACTTCATGAACTGGTAGCGCTCGGCGTTGCGGTTGAACTCGAGCTTCATGTTGAGATCGAGCGCCGCGTGCGAGCCGTAGTAGTCGATCATCACCGAGTGATCGACGACCAGGTCGACCGGCACGAGCGGCTCGAGCAGTTTCGGGTCGCGGCCGAGATCCGCGGCGACGTTGCGCATCGCAGCGAGATCGCACAGGAGCGGTACGCCGGTGAAGTCCTGCAGCACGACGCGCGATACGACGAAGGGAATCTCGTCGCTGCGATCGGCCGTCGACGACCAGTTCGCCACTTTTCTCACGTGCTCTTCGGTGACTTTCTTGCCGTCGCAATTGCGAAGCACGCTTTCGAGCACGATGCGAATCGAGACCGGGAGCCGCGAGATGCGGCCAATGCTCGCGCG
>DATFCW010000320.1:0-13103 GCA_035252665.1 Casimicrobiaceae bacterium
ATGCGTATCGGCGCGGCGTCGATCCAACCGGCGAAGTGCCAGCCGCCGACTTCGAGGCCGCGGAGCGTCTTACCGTCACGATCGATCCCGCGGCGCTTTCACGCGCGAACTTCATCGTCGTCGCCGTGCCGACCCCCGTCGACGACGCGCATCAGCCCGATTTCACTCCGTTGCTTGGCGCAAGCGAGTCCGTCGGGCGCAACCTGACCGCCGGCACGACGATCGTGTTCGAGTCGACGGTTTATCCGGGCGCGACCGAAGAGATCTGCGTGCCGGTCATCGAGCGCCATTCGGGAATGAAGTGGCGCCGCGACTTCTTCGTCGGCTACTCGCCCGAGCGCATCAATCCGGGCGATCGCGAGCATTCGCTGACGCGTATCACGAAGGTCGTCTCGGGCGACACGCCGCAAACGCTCGAGCGCGTTGCCGCGGTTTATTCGAGCGTCGTCGAAGCGGGCGTGCACCGCGCGTCGTCGATCAAGGTCGCAGAGGCGGCGAAGGTGATCGAGAACACGCAGCGCGATCTCAACATCGCGCTGATGAACGAGCTCGCGCTGATCTTCCACAAGATCGGAATCGACACGACAGAGGTGCTGAAGGCGGCCGGCACGAAATGGAATTTCCTGCCGTTCCGCCCGGGCCTGGTCGGCGGTCATTGCATCGGCGTCGATCCGTACTACCTCACGCACAAGGCCGACAAGCTCGGCTACCACCCGCAGGTGATTCTCGCCGGTCGCAGGATCAACGACGGCATGGGCAAGTACGTCGCCGAGCAGACGGTGAAGCAGATGATCCAGGCGGGCTTCCCCGTCAAGTCGGCGAAGATCAACGTGCTCGGGCTCACGTTCAAGGAGAACGTGCCCGACCTGCGCAATTCGCGCGTCATCGACGTGATCCGCGAGCTTCGCTCGTATGGCGCCGACGTGCGCGTGCACGATCCCGTCGCGAGTGCGGACGAGGCCGTGCACGAATACGGCGAGAAGCTCGTGACCTGGGAGCAATTGCCCAGGGCGCACGCGCTCGTCCTCGCCGTCGCGCACAAGGCGTTCGACGCGCGGGGGATCGACGATATCGTCGCGAAGCTCGAGCCGGGCGGTCTTTTCGTCGACGTCAAGTCGCACGCCGATGCGCCGGCGCTGCGCGAGCGTGGCGTTGCGGTGTGGCGGCTATGAGCACCGGTTCACCGGACGCATTGGAGCGCGCTACGGCACGCCTCCGCGCCAATCCCCGCCGCTTTCTCGTCACCGGCGCCGCGGGCTTCATCGGCTCGCACCTCATCGAGTCGCTGCTTGCCCTCGGCCAGCACGTCGTGGGACTCGACAATTTCGCGACCGGCTCGCGCGAAAATCTCGACGAAGTGCGGGAGCGCGTAGGCGCGTCCGCATGGCGGCGCCACACGTTCATCGAGGCGGATATCGTCGATCTCGCCGCATGCCGTCGCGCGTGCAATGGCATCGACGTCGTACTTCACGAAGCCGCGCTCGGATCGGTGCCGCGCTCGATCGCCGATCCGCTCGCGACGCACGCGGCGAACGCGACGGGATTCCTGAACCTGCTTGCTGCGGCACGTGAGGCAAACGTCGCGCGGATCGTTTATGCGTCGTCGAGCTCGACCTACGGCGATCATCCCGCGTTGCCGAAGGTGGAGGACGTCATCGGCGCGCCGCTTTCTCCGTACGCGGTCACGAAATACGTAAACGAGCTTTATGCCGACGTATTCCGCCGCTGCTACGGTAGTGCGATGATCGGCTTGCGCTATTTCAACGTGTTCGGCCCGCGTCAGGATCCCGACGGCGCCTATGCAGCGGTGATCCCGAGGTTCGTGGCGGCGATGCTTCGTGAAGAACAGGTGACGATCTTCGGCGACGGCGAGACGACGCGCGATTTCTGTTACGTCGACAACGTGGTGCAGGCGAATCTGCTCGCGGCGACCGTAGAGAATCCGCGCGCGCTCGGTCAGGTCTACAACGTGGCGGTCGGCGAGCGAATGTCGCTCAACGACCTGCACGCGGCGTTGCGCGATCTCGTCGCGCAACACCATCCCGAGTTGCACATCCCGGCGCCTCGCCACGCCGATTTTCGCGCGGGCGATGTTCGTCATTCGGAAGCCGATATCGGCAAGGCGCGCGGGCTGCTCGGCTATGCGCCGCAATGGAACGCGCGAAGCGGATTGGCCGATGCGTTGCCATGGTACGAGCGGCACTTCGAGCCGGCGGCGTTGGCGTCGTCGTCGGCCGAGTTGCGCGCGGGCTAAGAACCGCCATGCAGACCATGCACGCGAGCATCGCTTCCACCGTCGCCGGCATCGTCGGCGTAGGCATTGCGACGCTGACGCCGCTCGCAATCGCCGCCGAAGCGGCGCACACCAGCGACGCGAAACCAACGTCCGCGACGGCATCGCTGCTTGCCGATCAGGTCGCGCGTGCGCTCGCCTACGAGCACGGCGAGGGCGTGCCGAAGGATCCGAAGATTGCCGCCGCGCTCTATTGCGATGCCGCCACGCGCGGCAGCGCCGAGGCTGCCTTCCAACTCGGATGGATGTACGCGAACGGCCGCGGCGTTGCACGCGACGATGGCGCGGCGGCCGCGCTGTTCCGTCTCGCCGCGAGCGAGGGTCACGGATTCGCGGCGACAGCGCTCGCCAACCTGGGCGAGGCGCACGGCCTGCTGCCTGACTGCATGCAGCCGATCGCGCCCCCGATGCCCGATGCATCCCTCCTGGCCGATGACGGACCCGACCCGTTCGACGCGCTGCCGCCCGACAAGAAGAAGATCGCCGACATGGTGACGAAGCTCGCGCCGCGATACGGCATCGAGCCGCGGCTCGCGCTGTCGGTGATCGCCGTCGAGTCCAACTTCGACGCGCTCGCGCGCTCGGTCAAGGACGCGCGCGGCGTCATGCAGCTGATTCCCGAGACGGCGGCGCGCTTCAACGTGCACAAGCCGTACGACGTCGCCGACAACATCCGTGGCGGCCTCGCGTATCTGCGCTGGCTCCTTGCCTACTACCGGGGCGAGGTCAAGCTTGCGGCGGCCGCGTACAACGCGGGCGAGCGCGCGGTCGATCGTTATCGGGGTGTGCCCCCGTATCCCGAGACGCGCGCGTACGTGCGCCGCGTGCTCGACCTCTTTCGGCACGAGCACCATCCGTACGACCCGACGATCGTCGAGCCCTCGGCGATCGCCTCGCGCGGCGAACGCGAATCGGATTGAATGTCGCGCGAGCTTGGCGCGCAATCGAACCAGGTCGCTGGCGGGTGCCGCGTCCGTTCAGGCCATCGTCGTGTTGATGTACTGGATGATCTGGTTGCCGTTCCAGTAGATGCCGGCGCTCGGCGAGAACTGGCCGGTGGCCGCGTATTGATTCCACATGTTGCGCACGTTCGCTTCGGTCAGAACCGGCGTGTAGCCCATTCTCGCGTTGAGGATCGCCGCGGAGATATAGGCGCCGACGTTGTACGCGCTGTTGGTGCCCTGCTGGTTGATGACGTGCATCATCGTCTGGGTGCCGAAGTTGCCGTTGACGCCCGTCGCGAAACCCGTTGTCGTCGAATGGAAATCAGTAGCGCTCGACCCGTTCGCGTAGAACGGTGTGGGCCAGCTATGCGTGCTCGACCAGTAAGTCGGGGTGCGGCCGTAGCAGGTCGACGCCATGTGCATCACGCTGCCGTTGAGCGAGCCCGCCATCGCCGATGCGCACATGCATTGGCCGGCGAGGACGGGGCGGCTTGCGAGCGTGAGCAGCACAGGCGCAACCGATGCGCCCGCCGTCAGCAGGCGGCGGCGCGAAGGGACGGTGGGGCGGTCGTCGACCAAGGAGCGGATCTCGGGGAACGATCCGGTGCAGCAACCGATGTGCCACGTACGGTTGGTCGGAGCGTTAGTTCTTATGCATCAATGTCTTGGCGGTCCTCGTCATTGCTACATCGAGCGCGTTGTTGTTCAGTCGATCAACAGTTGTAAAATTTTCCGACATCACGCCGGCTGCTCTTCTTCACGCCGGAAAGCTTTCATGGTGAGATGCCAGGCGAGAAGCGGCACCGGCATCCGAAGCCAGTGACCTCGCACATAAAGCGCCTGGCGCGCGAGACGCGTCGATGCGCGTCTCGCATCGGGCACGAGGGCCGCGCCGAGCATCATGTCCATCGCGCGCGTCAGCGGCGGCGCCGGTCCATGGCGAGCAACGGTATCGACGAGCTCGCGCGGAATGTCGACGTGGAAGAGGCGCGAGGAGAAGCGTAGCGCGTAGAAAAGCGGTCGCATAACGTCGAGCTCCTCGGCGCGCGACGCGAGCTCGGTGAAGAAGCGTGGCCTCGTGCCGAAGTGCGCGAGCAGCGCATGGATGTCGATCAGGTCGCGAAGGCCATGCGTCAGGTCCTCGTTCTGAAAAAGGTGCGTCGCGCTGTGCAAAACCATGTCGGCTGGCGCGAGCACTTGGAGCTTCGGATGTTCGGCGAGCGCGACCGCCGCGCGAAAGAGCTTCGCCGCGTCGAGCCTGATGCGCCCTGTCGCCGGCACGATCGTATGGTGAACGTCGAGCACGGTGAGCCGCTTGACGTGCTGCATTGGCGGCAGCTCGTGCATCCAGCGTCGGTAATAGCGCTGATCGTACGGATGATGATGGGTCGTCGCGAAACCCGCGAGCATCAGCGCCGATTCGACGTCGGGAAGCGCCTCCTTCGGCACGAGGATGTCGACATCGGAGAACAGCCGTCCTTTTGCGGGCGGAAGCTTCGCGAGGAGATACGCGGCGCCTTTCAGCAGAACGATCGGTGCGCCGATGCCGTGAAGCGCGTGCACGATCTCGCGCGCTTCGCGATGCACGGCCGCTTCCTGCGCACGACACACGACGAGCGCTGCCGCGAGATGCGCGCGCGGTGCCGAAGGAACGGCGTCGAGCAGGTTGCGTTGCGAAAGCCGCCATGCGAGCGTGCCGAGCAGGCCCGATTCGCGCCCGCGGCGGATCAGCGTTTCCCACGCAGTCGCGTCACGCGGGACGCGCGAGGGATCGCGCAACACGTCGATCAGAACGTCGCGCTTCATCGCTCGTAAAGCGCTTCGATGGCGCGCACCGCATCATCGAGCGGGCCGCCGTAAGTAAACGCGAAGCAGGCGCTCCCGTCGATCAGCCGCGCGAGCGCGTCGAACCCCGCGCGCCCGTGCAGGCTGTAGTTGAACGCGTTGTCCGCGAGCTGCATGAACCCCGCGGCTCGCGATAGCGGATCGAGCGTGATCTCGCTGTCCGCGCGATAGCGCGGCACGACGACGAATGCCGGCGATGCATGCTCCGTCGAGCGCGCGACGCTGTCGCGCGGTGCGCTCGCATGCGCAACAGCGCCCTTGACGGTATCGTGCACGACCGCGCCGATCGTGCCGTCCTTCCAGAAGCTCTGGATGATGCCGATCGACGCGTTCTTGAGGCTGATCGGGCGCGGCAGAGGGACCAGGCGCCCTGTCGCGATGTCGATCAGCGCCAGCTCGTCGGAGAGAAGGCGAAACCCGCGCGCAACGAGCGCCGCGCAAAGCGTGCTCTTGCCCGAGCCCGGCGGCGCGGGCATCAGCACCGCGCGACCGCTTCGCTCGACGACGGCCGCGTGCACGATCAGATACTGGTGACAGTGCGCGGAAATGCACCAGTTCAAGCCCCATTCGAGCAGCGGAAACGCCTGCGAAGCGGGCAGCGGCTTGAACGGCTCGCGTCCCTCGAAGCGGAACACCGCCTGCGGCCGCACGTAGCGCCGAACGCCGATAGGCGCGTCGACCGTCACGTCGAAATCGACGAAGTCGTCGTCCGGGGCGAGCGCATCGGCGGCGTAATGCAGGCGCAGCGCCAACTCGACGACGCGAAACGGGGAGCGTATGCGCGCGACGATCGGTCCTACGCGCATGCGCAGTCCCGACGATCGCAACCGTCGCCCCAATTCGCCTTCGGGAAGCGCGGCGACGTTCAACCGGAAACGGATGATGCGAGATCGAGTTCGCGAAGCTTGCCGAGAACCGCTTCGACTTCGACGACAAGCGACACGCCGGGTGCGACCTCGATGCGCTTCGCCAGGATGTCGACGAGCGCACGTGCATCGATGCCCGACGGGTGCGAAAGCAGCGTCTGGAGCACGTCGCCGCCAAGCGCGGTCAGATGATGCGTGCTACCGGTCGCGTCGTTGTAAACGACGAACTCGTCGTCCCACTCGCGCAACGCGAGCGCATCGCACGCTGCCGGTCGCCACAAAGCAGGTCGATTCACTTCGATTTGAAGCAAAGCGCGGGCGGCGAGCCTCGCACTTCGCGGTTGTAGCAGACAGCAGTCTGCCTAGCCCATCGTGGTCTTCAAGTACGCGATGATTTCCGGCGCCTGCCATTTGACGCCGGCCGTGGGCTCATAATAGCCGTTGTTGATGATGTCGTTCCACATCGTGCGAACGCCCGTCTCGTTCAGGACGGGAGTACGTCCGCAGCAGGCGTTGAGCAGCGCCGCCACCATCCAGCGCCCGAGCGAAGTCGTGCCGATTCCGCCTTGCCCGATGTCAATTACCTCGAGCATCGTGTGATCGCCGAAGACGTGGCCCGAGAAACCGGTGGTGGGACAGTGATAGCGGGTTGCCATGCTACCCGCATGGCTCACATTCGTGGCGCAATAAGGAAGCGGCCATTCCGCGGCGTACGCCTTCCACTGATCCGGGGAGAGGCCGTTGCACACCGATGCCGTGCGCGCGGTCGCGCTGCCTGCCGAACCCATTGCCGATGCCGCCGCGCAAATCGTGCTGCCGAGCACCGGCTTCGATGCGACTGTCATGACAACGGGTGCGGCCGAAAGGCCGGCGCGCAGGAGTTTGCGCCGTTCGTCGGATTTGGGCCTCGCGCGTGCGTCTCGCGGCGACGCAACGGGTGGATGTTCGGGGGATTTCATGCGCGTTTTGAAAGCCATCGTCGTCAGTTCACGAAGCAATCGCTATTCCATCGCGTGAATGGCTCTGCAGGCACACCCAAAACAATGCGTTGCATCGTTGCCGTTGCTGCGCGGTTGTCGGCACTGTAACGAGCGCCGACGGCTAAACCTGCACAGCTTGTTGAATGCAAAAACAAAACGCCGACGTCCAAGCACTGGTTGACATTGCGAGACGTCGTTCGTTCGTGCGCCGACTCATCGTCCGACACCGTTCGTCGGTCGTCGCGACACAGCACGCACACGCAACATTGACCACCGCCGCGAGCACATGTTGAATTTTTTGCACGATGACTAAATTGCTTTCGTCGCGATGATCGCGCCGTTCTGGCTTCGCCAACTCGCGAAGGTTGTGCTGCTTCCGCCGCTGCTGCCATTGCTGCTCGCGTTCGCGGGCCTCGCGATCGCGGGACGCAGGTCGCGCGCGGGGCGCGGCGTGGCGCTCGTCGCACTCGTTGCGCTCACGCTTCTCGCGGTACCCGCCGTTGGCGACTTCCTGATTCGCACGCTCGATGACAGTCCGCCACTCGATCTTTCGAACGCGAAAGACGCGCAGGCAATCGTGATTCTGGGCGGCGGCGTGCGTCGTTTCGCTGTCGAATACGGCGGCGCAACCGTTTCGACGATAACGTTACAACGTGTACGCTACGGCGCACACGTGGCGCGCGCGACCGGATTGCCGGTGCTCGTATCCGGAGGCGCGCTGCGCGGCGCGCCTCCAGAAGCGCTGTTGATGCGCGACGTGCTGACGACCGAGTACGGCGTGCCCGTGCGCTGGACCGAGACGCGTTCGCGCAATACGCACGAGAATGCCGTGGATTCGGCGGCGATGCTCGAGCGCAGTGGCGTATCCAAAGTGATTCTCGTCGGCAACAGCTTCGATTTCCCGCGCACCCGGATCGAGTTCGAGCGGCAGGGCATCAAGGTGATCGCCGCGCCCATCGGCATTCCACCGGCAGTGCCGACGGAGATTGGCGACTTTTTGCCGAGCGCTGCCGGCTTGCAGCTTTCGTATTACGCGATCTACGAGCTGCTTGCCAATGCGTTGCTTTGGTTATCGCCGAACGCCAGCACCGCAAACGCCGGCTGATCAGCGGAAGTTGCGTCGATACACGATCGAGATCCCGCTCGTCGTGCCCGCTTCCGCGCGAAGCGTCACCTGTCCCGACAGCGCATATTCGAGGCGCACGGCGCTCGTCGCGAGCGAAAGTCCCTGCTCGTAGCCGAGCGATAGCTTGTCGCTGATCCGCTTGCCGAACACGACGACCTGACTCGCCGTTCCCTGCGCGCCGCTCGCGCTCGTCGCGCTGCTTTGCAGAGAGATTTCGTCGAGGCCGAGACGTTGCGCGACGTCCGCGGTGAACGGCTTGCCGTTTCGCGCGAGGAGCGCAGCCGATGCCGCGCCGAGCGCGCCGTAGTCGATGCGTCCTCCACTGTTGAGACCCTGGCCGGTGACGAGCCATGCAAGCGCCTCGTTCTCGGAAACAGGCGGATTCGAGGTGACCTTGACAATGGGTACCTTCACCGTGCCGGTGATCGCGACGCCTGCCTCGACCGGCAGGTTCTTGCGCAATGCGACGACATCGAGCGCCGGATTGTCGGCGGGCCCGTCGAAGATCAGGCGCCCGTGGTCGATCGTGAGGCGCTGGCCGAACGCCATGTACGTGCCGTAGACAGCACGGATCGTCCCATCCGCGCGCACGCGACCATTCGCGTCGGTCGTAATGTGCACGCGTCCGGCGAGCCGCACGTCCAAACCTTCGCCCTGAAACGTCAAATTGCGTCCGATGTCGATGTCGACGTCGAGCGCCAGCGGAACGTTGCCGCTCTCTTCCCGCTCGGCCGGTTTCTCGCCGACGATCACGATGTCGGAGGCGAGCTTGCCGCTTGGCGAGGGCTCGTATTCGACGTGTCCATCGTCGATGGCGATCTTTCCGCGCAGCGCGAGCCGTCGATTCTCGAGCGCAACCGAACCATCGCCGTCCAGGACGAAACGAAGATCGGGACGATTCGCGATCCGGAATTTCGTCGCCTTCCAGGTCACATGACTCGCCTCGGACGTCGATTCGCCGGGCAATCCGACGAGCCCCGAAGCGTCGAAGCTTCCGTCGCCGCCGGTGATGTGGAATCGATCGAGCGCAACGCCGGCTTGCGTCAGGTGCGCACGCAGTTGGCCGTCGCCGAGATGCACGCCGTAGCGAGGCGCGTCGAACGATAGCGCATCGCCGCTGACCGTGCCGTTCCATAGCGGCCGGCCGACCGTCCCGTTCGCGGAAACGTCGACGATGGCGCGGCCGCCGATTGCTGCGTCGGTGCCGATCCACGGCTGGAACACGCCGAGCGAGGCAAGTTCGCCGCGGACGGCGAGGCGAAGCGGCGCGGATGGATCGATGCTTCCGAAGCGAGCGCCGGCAATCGTGCCGATCGCGAGCGTGCCCTGCAGCGTTCCGGCGCGCGCCGAGGCGAACGACGCCTGCGCATCGAGCGCGTCGTCCTTGAACGTTCCGGCGATCTTCAATTCGCTGATGCCGATCGCTTGTCCGTTGTTCGAGCCGGACGACGGCACATCGACGCGAACGTCGCCGCGCTCGCGCGCGAGCGTGAATCGGCCGTTCAGACGCGGCGATGCGGCGATCGACCAGTCGCCTCCGACGACGAGCGTCGAATCGACGGGCAGCGATCGACCCGCGAGTCGCGCGGCCTTCGCGACGGGGATGCCGGCAAACGATCCGCGCGTCGTGACGCGTCCCCCGTCCCAGGTGAATTCGCCGATGTCGGCGCGACCGTCCGCGACATCGATGCGCGCGTGCTCGAAGCGAACGTAACCGCGCCAAAGCGCGAACGCAGCAGGACCCTCGAGCGAGACGGGCACGCTCCCCCGGTTGACGAGGCTTGCAAGCGTGCCGCTCCAGCGCAGGTCGTCGATTCGCTCGACGTTGCGAAGCGAGCCGTCGAGCGCAAGCTGCGCGTCGATATCGCCCGCATGAATCGCGAGCGTCATATGGTGGTGCGCCGCGCTGCCCTTGACCGATGCGCGCAGTGATTCCACGCTCCGTGCGCCGAGCGCGAGGTGCGTGCCTTCGACGTCGAGCGACAACGCGCGGTTTTCGAGCGTTGCGGCATTCGACGTCGCGCCCGCGAGCGACACGTGCGCGTCGAGCGACGTCGCGGCGTATTCACCGAAACGAAGCGACCGCGCGCGCCACGTCACGTCACCCGCGACGCTTTGCCTCGCGATCGAGACACGGCCCTCGGCGTGCAATGCGCCCGCGAGCGGCTGCGCCGGTGACGCCTGATCGATGCTCGTCGTCCACGCGCTTGGCGCAACGCTCGTCAACTCGGCAAGCTTCGGCGCATCGAGCACGAACGAAAGCCGATCGCCGGGGGTGCCGGCCGCGCCCGTAGCGCGCAGATGCGTCGAGCCGAGCCTCACGTCCGCCGTGAGGTCGCCTATCGACATGCGCGCGATGCGGCCTTTCGCGTGCCCGGTGAAGGGCATTGCAGCGAGTCGGCTCGACGGCGCAAGGTTCACCTCCGCGCTCGCGCGCCATTGCGGATGCAGCGCGCCGCTCGCGACGATCGTGCCGTCGAGCGATGCCTTGGGAAGCTTCGCGAAGCGTGACGGATCGAGCCGGGCCATCGTCGCGCGCACGCTGAAGTCGTTGGCGTCGTTCAACGTGAATCGCGCAACGCCCGCAAGCGAACCGCCCGCGGCCGCGGCGCGAAAGCGCGACACGTCCACGACGCGGTCCTCGATCGCCGCGGCGAACGCGAGTGCCAAGTCGCGCTCGCGCACGTCGGCTTCGATCGTTTGCCGCTTCGTATCGGCGTCCGCGTTGATGCGACCCGACAAGCGCGTCGTTGCGAGGTTCGATTGCACGCGCGCGAGATCGACGTCCGAGATCGTCAATCCGGCATGAACGGTTCGCTGGTCGCCGAAATCGATCCGGGCATTGCCGCGTGCGCCGCCGCCGGCGAGCGACGCGTCGATATCGTCGAGTGCGAGCGATCGCCCGGCGAGCGAAAAGCGCGACGTGAGCGTCGACAGAGGCAAACCTTCTGCGTCGATCGGCGCAGGCGCGTCGTTGACGATGTCGAGCGTTCCGACGATGCCATCGCCCCGCGGCGCGAACGCGACGTGCATTCGTCCGCGCGTATGCGGAAGCGATGGATCGAAGCTCGCCAGGTCGACGTTCGAAATCTCGGCGTTGGCCGACGCGTAGCGCGTCGTCGAGAAAAGCGTGGCGATCGCCTGGAACGACGCCGGCATGTCACGGTACGCGCCGGTCGCGGACACGTTCATCCGCGCAAGCGGGCCGTCGATCGTGATGTCGGCGTGCACGCCGTCGATCGTGCCGGCGCCCGTCACGCTTGCCTTGCCGGTGACGGCAAACGGCGCGTGGGACGCTGCGTCGACGTCCGCGCGAAGCGTTCCGACGTCCGATGACAGCGCCAGGTCGTGCACGCGATTCGACGTCGAATCGGCCGCGTAGGCGAGCGAAAGCCCGGTGGCGTCCAACGTCTGCGCACCCCGCTGCCAGTCGAGTTGATCGACGGCGATTCGCGCGATGTCGATCGCGAATGTCGGCGCGAGATCGGTCGGAAGCGGCAGCGTCGTCTCGGACGGCGACGTCGTCAGTTCGAGGCGGCGCGCGGAAAGTCGACGAACCGCCACTTGCTTGTGCAACAGCGCCCAGGGATCCCAATCGACGACGACGTCGTCGAGGACCAGCAAGTCGTCGCCGGCGTGCAGCGTGATCCGCCCAAAGCGCATCGTGTTCGCGATCGAGCCGCTCGGCGATTCGATGCGCAACTGTCCACCGGATTGATCGCCGATGCGTGCGGCGATATACGCAAGGCCGTGCTCGCTGACCGCGAACGCGCCGATCGCGACGATCGCCACGATGATGAGCGCGATGACGGCGACGATGACCGTGAGTGCGATCCGTGTTTTGCGCCTAGACGCTCGCGGTGCCGGGGCGGTGGATTCTGCCTGCATGAGCGATTAAGGCCTGTTACGTAACAGGCTCTAGAACGCGACGCCGACCGAAAAGTGCAATCGCACCTGCCTCGATTGCTCGCCGTACGCGATGTCGAGGCGGAACGGTCCAACCGGCGTTCGCACGCGCGCGCCGATGCCGTATCCGACCGCGAGATGGAAATCGGAGAACCGGTCGAACCCATTGCCCGCGTCGACGAACGTCGCGATGCCGAGCGATTGATTGATCCAGCGCGTTACCTCGACGCTCGCCACCGTGTAGTAGCGAACGGGAAAGACGACGCTGCCGATCTTGAGTCCCAGGCTTTCGAACGCATAGCCGCGCACCGTCGTGTCGCCGCCGGTTCGAAACAGAAGCTCCGACGGCACGTCCTCGCGGTTCGCGCCGAACACTGCCCCTGCTTCGGCACGCGTCGTGAGCGACCACACATTCGAAAGCGGATGCCAGTACGCGCCCTGCACGATCGCGCGCTCGAACGCGTGCGTCGACGCGCCCGGCACGCCGACGCCAAACTGCGCGATGGCGATGTAGCCCTGCGTCGGCGCCGCGAGGTCGTCGACGCGTCGCCACGCGCGCTCGGCATCGACGTAAAGCGCGCGTGAGCTGTTCGGCGGCAGGTCCGTTGGCTTCTCGTGATCGACGTAGAAGGCCGCGCCGTATTGCCACTGGTTGCGCTCGTCGAGCGAGCTCATTCGCACGCCTGCGGCGCCCGCCTGCGTGACGAGTCCCGAGATGTCGGTACGCTCGACGCGCGCGAACGTCGACGGCGACCAGCCGTTCGCGGCCGGTGGCTCGACGAAGCGTATCGACGCGTTCTGCAGCTTCGATTCGACGCGCGCATCGACGTACATCTGGATCGCGCGCGAAAGCACGTCGACGTCGCGATAGCTGACGTTGCCGCGAAACGCGGTGTCGGTCGAATAGCCGATGCCGGCCTCCAGCTTCTTCGGCGGCGCTTCGATGATGCTCACGCGCACGGGTGCGTTGGCTGCGTCCGCGCGATCGGTGTCGATCGCCGCATGCACGCTCGCGAAGTAGCCGGTGCCGTTCAAGCGCCGCACGAACTGATCGAGCTCGGCGACCGAATAGCGATCGCCGGGTTTTTGCGTGCGGTAGTGGCGAACGAGATCTTCCGGGTAGCGGGACAGTCCCTGGATGTC
>DATFCW010000321.1:0-2493 GCA_035252665.1 Casimicrobiaceae bacterium
CACTAAACGCGTTAAAAATCCCCGGCGGGCCCCAGTATTTGCTCGCGCAATTCGCGATAGCGCGGCAGTTGCGGCGGATAGATGCAGACGTATTTGACCTGCGCGGCCTGCAGACAGCGCTGCTTGATCGTCTCGAGCTTCTGGTCGCGCGGATCGATCACCTGATCGGGCTCCTTCGCGTCGACGATCGCGACGATCGTCATGTCGCGGTCGCAGATGACGAAGCCCACGTGCTGATTCGCGATCTTGCGAAACGCGCGTAGCCGCTCCATGCCCTGCGGCCCGATCTTCACCTGCAGCACGTCGGAGAGCCGGACGCGCGCGAACACTTCGTGGCGCGGGAACGCGGCCTTGAGCAGCAGGAAGACGACGCTTTCGGCCTTCGAGAGGAACCGCGGCCGCAGAAGATAAAGGCCCGGGACTTCGGCCGACGACAGAAGCCGAGTTGTCTCACCTTCCGTCCATTGCGGAAGCGCCGTCGGCCCGTCGAGCGAGGACCGCGGACCCGCGGGCGCTTCGCGGCTTCGACGCCATAGACCGGCGACGATCACCGCGGCGAGCGTGGCTACGGCGAAGCCGAAAACAAGCCCCGAGGTCATCGGCCTCCGGACGGTGAGGTATGGCGAGCGGGAACCGGCAACGCGGATGACCGATGCATAAGCCTTGCAGTTCTTGCCGATCTTGCGCGGCTCATGGACAGTCTAATGCATTTCGTGCATTTCACGCCGCGAAACCCGCGTGTCGCAACGACAGTCTGCGCGTCGCGTTGCAAAAAGTGCAACGAGCGCGAGATGCGCGAAGGCCCGCATCGCTGCGGGCCTTCGCTTGTTGCCTTGACTTTGGTGACGGACGTTACATGTCCATGTCGCCCATGCCACCCATGCCGCCGCCGCCCGGCATCGCCGGCTTTTCGTCCTTCGGCAACTCGGCAACCATCGCATCGGTCGTCAGCATGAGGCTCGCCACCGACGACGCGTTCTGCAATGCGGTGCGCGCGACCTTGGTCGGATCGAGCACGCCCATCTCGACGAGATCGCCATACTCGCCGGTCTGCGCGTTCATGCCGAAGTTGCCCTTGCCCTCGACCACCTTGTTCAGCACGACCGAAGGCTCCTCGCCGGCATTGCCGACGATCTGGCGCAGCGGCTCTTCGAGCGCGCGGAGCACGATCTTGATGCCCGCTTCCTGATCGGCGTTGTCGCCCTTCAGGTTCTTGAGGTTCGCGCGGGCACGCAGATACGCGACTCCGCCGCCGGGGACGATGCCTTCCTCGACTGCCGCACGCGTGGCATGCAACGCATCCTCGACGCGCGCCTTCTTCTCCTTCATCTCGACTTCGGTCGCCGCGCCGACCTTGATCACCGCAACGCCGCCGGCCAGCTTGGCCACGCGCTCCTGCAGCTTTTCCTTGTCGTAGTCGGACGTCGCTTCCTCGATCTGCTTGCGGATATTCTTGACGCGCGCCTCGATCGCCGCCTTTTCACCGGCGCCGTCGATGATCGTCGTGTCCTCCTTCGCGGCCTCGACGCGCTTGGCGCGGCCGAGATCCTTGAGCGACGCATTCTCGAGCTTGAGGCCGAGCTCTTCCGCGATGACCGTGCCGCTGGTCAGGATCGCGATGTCCTCGAGCATCGCCTTGCGACGATCGCCGAAGCCAGGCGCCTTGACGGCAACGGTCTTCAGGATGCCGCGGATGTTGTTGACGACGAGCGTGGCGAGCGCTTCACCGTCGACGTCCTCGGCGACGATCACCAGCGGACGGCCGGCCTTGGCGACCTGCTCGAGCACCGGCAGGAGATCGCGGATGTTCGAGATCTTCTTGTCGTGCAGCAGGATGTACGGATCTTCGAGGACCGCGGTCTGCTTGTCGGGATTGTTGATGAAGTACGGCGAGATGTAGCCGCGGTCGAACTGCATGCCTTCGACGAGATCGAGCTCGTTCTCGAGACCCTTGCCGTCCTCGACGGTGATCACGCCTTCCTTGCCGACCTTGTCCATCGCTTCGGCGATCGTCTTGCCGATCGACTCGTCGGCGTTCGCCGAGATGGCGCCGACCTGCGCGATTTCCTTGCTGGTCGAGCACGGCTTGCTGATCTTCTTGAGCTCCTCGACGACGGCGAGCACCGCCTTGTCGATGCCGCGCTTCAGGTCCATCGGGTTCATGCCCGCGGCCACGTACTTCATGCCTTCGCTCACGATCGACTGCGCGAGCACCGTCGCCGTCGTCGTGCCGTCACCTGCGACATCGGACGTCTTGGACGCGACTTCCTTGACCATCTGCGCGCCCATGTTCTCGAACTTGTCCTTGAGCTCGATCTCCTTCGCGACGGACACGCCGTCCTTGGTGATCGTCGGTGCGCCGAAGCTGCGCTCGAGCACGACGTTGCGGCCCTTGGGGCCGAGCGTCACCTTCACGGCGTTCGCGAGAACGTTCACGCCGTGAACCATCTTGTTGCGGACGTTTTCGCCGAAGCGGACGTCTTTGGCTGCCAT
>DATFCW010000322.1:0-9151 GCA_035252665.1 Casimicrobiaceae bacterium
GCACCTCTTCAAGCTCCCGGCCCGCAGTTTCCGGTCCGAGCAGATAGCCGATGATCGTCAGCACCCACAGTCCCGCGGTCGCGAGGAACGGGCCGGTCGGTCCGTAGTTCGCGATGCCCCAGCCGACGAGGTACGGCGCGAAGATCGACGCGACCCGGCCGCCGCCGACCATGATGCCGAAGCCCGTCCCGCGCAACGTCGTGCGGAAGAACTCGCTCATGTACGTGTCGCTGATGCCCCACAGCCACCCCAGCATGCCGATCATGATGCTACCCCAGACCAGGAACGAGTCGAGCGTCGTGGCCGTTGCCGCGACGATCGTGCAGGTAATCATGATCAGGGCGCCCAGAATGCCGGCAACGCGACGCCCGAGCCAATCGGAGAGTCCCGTGCCGACGTACGCGAGGAAGAACTGGACGACGTAGAACATCACCGCGTACTCGATCGCCTGCGCCGGCGTCACCTTGAACTTCTGCACCATGAAGATCGTGAGGAACACGGTGATGCCCCAGTAGCCGCAGGCGTTCGGGACGTACAGCAGCCAGCCGATCATGATTCGCTTCTTGGCCCCGGGAATCGAGAAGATGCTGACGCGCGGATGCTTGACGCCGGTCTCGCGCAAGCGCCGCTCGATCTCGGCCTTGGCGTGCTGGAAGCGATGCGACTCCTGGATCATCCGCCGCAGCGCGAACACGAGGATTGCGGGAACGATCGCGAAAATGAACGTCGCCTGCCAACCCCAGCGCGGCACGATGAAGAGCACCGCAATTCCGGCGAAGATGTAACCCGCCGAATAGAGCGAGAACATGACGCCGCCGGTGCCGAGCGCTCTCACTTTCTTCGGCCACATCTCGGCCGTGTACGGTGCGCCGACCGCGAGCTCGCCCGCGCCGCCGATGCCGGTCAGGAAGCGCAGGCCGGTGAAGAGATACAAATTTTTCGTGAGGCCGCCGAGCGCCGTCGTAAGTCCGTAGAGGATGATCGACCATCCGAGCGCGTCGCGCCTGCCGATGCGATCGGCCAGCATCCCGAAGCCGATCGTGCCGATCGTGTACCCGACGAGGAAGATCGAGCCGATGAGCCCGATCGTCTTGATGGAGATGTCGAGATCCTTGGCAAGCGTCGGCCCGAGCATGCCGAAGATGTTCACCGCGTACGCGTCGAAGCCGTAGCCGAGGCCCGCCGCGAGCGCGACGAGCAACGCCTCCCGGAACGGTATCTTGAGCTCCGACTTGGCGGGCGCCGCGACCGCCGGTTGCTGCTGTGCGGGTAGCACCAGATTGTGGTTCATGACTCCTCCTGTCCTCGATGACTTGCGTTACAAGTCGCACTTCATGTGGCGACACGCGTTTGCGTGGCCGCCGTCCGCCCCGGCACAACGAAGTCGGCGCTTACCCGCTTGACCGCTGCTCGGGTTCCATCATGTAATTCCTCCTCCCTGATCCAAAAACAAAAGGGCCGCCTGCATCATCAAGCCCCTGCCTTTGAAGCGCATCCCGCTGCGGCGCAAACCGCTTCGGAACGCGACTTCATCCACCACCCCGTCTGCTCGTCCACGGAAATTACTCCGCCGACGGCGGCGTCAGATACCGCGCCACGACGTTCAACAGCCTGCGTATCACATGAAATCCCGACGCCGGATCGGCTTCGAGGATACGAAGCGTCTCCTGGCCGTTCAGCGCGAGCACGGTCGATTTTTCGAGGCACACGGCGCTCGCGATGCGGCTTGGTTGATGCGCGAGCATTGCGTTCCAGCCGAACAACTCGCCGCGTCGCAGCATGAATCCGGCCGCGGTCGCGTGGCCCTCGCGTCCGATCCGGAATTCGACGCGTCCCGAGTCGAGCACGAAAAAATCCTCCGCAGTGTCGCCGAGATCGTAGAGCGCGCTGCCGCTCTCGTGCTCCTCGCGCCGCGCGATCGCGTTCAATCTCGCGAGCGTGGCCTCCTCGATGCCGGCGAAGATCTCGCACGCCGACAGCGCGCTCGACTCGACGACGTAGATCTCGCCGTTTGCGACCTCGACGTCGTAGCGCTGCAGCGGCGCTTCGGCAAGCCCGACCGGCTCGCCGGTCGCGATGTTCCACTGCCATAGATGCTGGTGGCAGGTGAGCACCGCGCCGTCGTAGATGCCCTCGTCGAGGCAAACCTCCTGATGCGGGCAAAGTCCCTGGTAGGCGTAATAGCGATCGCCCGATTGCGCGATGAGCACGCGCCTGCCCGCGACGTCGCAGCCCTTCATCCCGTTCTCGGGAATATCGCTCACCTTGCATACGAGCGTTCGCGCCATGAAATGAGTCGCTAGCTGAACTTGTCGTAGCGGATGTTTTCGGTCGAAAGCCGCGCCTTCAGCAGCATCCGGATCGATGCGTCGACCGACGGCGGCGGACCCGCCACATAGGCGCGCACGTTGCCATAGCGACCTTCCATTCGGCGTTGCGCCACTTCGTGCACGAAGCCCTGGTCGAACGCGATGCGCGGATGTTGCGACGCGGCCGCCGCGGGCACGGGCGCGTCGGACAACGCGAGCGTGATGGACAAGCCAGTCCCGGACCGTTGCGCCAGCTCAGCGAGTTCCTCCAAGAAAAACGCGTCGTCCATCGTGCGCACGCCGAAGAACAGATCGCCGCGGTGCCGCGTGAAATGTCCTTCGTGCGCGGCGCGCGCGACGATCGACATCATGCCGGCGATGCCGCTGCCGCCCGCGATGCAGAGAAGGTCCTTCGCGAGCGACGGATGAAACGTCGCGCGGCCGAGCGGCCCGAACAGATCGAGCGCATCGCCCTCGGCTGCTGCACTGAACAGCCACTCGGAAATCCCGCCGCCGGCCTTCTTCTTGACGACAAACTCGAGGCGCCGCGCTTCGCGCGCGTAGTTGACCATCGACCAGCCGCGATAGCCGGGAACGCCTTTCGCACGCACCATCACGAACTGGCCGGCGTCGAAGTCCATCGGGCGGTCGAGCGCAACCACGAGATGCACGACGTCGTGGGTGAGCTTGCGCATCCCTTCGATGCGTCCATGGAAGCGCGCCGGAACGAAGGATCGCGCGTCCATCGTACGCACGAAATTGGCGACCTCGAGCATCAGGTCGCTTCGCGCTTCGCATTGGCAAAGCAGAATCTCGTCGTGCCCCTTGAGAAATTTGCGCCCCGGCGCGTCGGGCCATCCGTCGTGCACGTCGCCCGCGACGAGCCGCGCGCGGCACGTGCCGCACGTTCCGCTGCCGCATTCGTACGGGAGGTCGACGGCACTGCGCAGGCCCGCGTAGAGCAGCTTCTCGTTCGCATCGACATCGAACTGATGTGCGCGGTTGCGCGCATTGACGCTGACTTTCATCGGACCTTGAAGCACGCGCTCAAAGGGGAATGTGCGAGCCGATGCCCAGCATGCGCGTTTCCAGTCGCACGTTGCGGTCGACGAGCATCGGCCGCTCGCCGTCTAGAGTCACCCTGTCGAGCAGCTTGCCCACGGCGAAAAGCTCGGTGATGCCGCCGTCGAGCGCGGTCTTGTAGACGGTGAGCGCGCTCGTGACGCGCGCGCGCTTGCCGCCGTCCTCCTGCTCGATGGTGTACACGATCGCATGCCGCGTAAGCGGCGAATGGTCGCTGTTGTGCTTCGGCAGGTTGTCGAACAGCAGCTTGAGCCCCGATTTATCGTGCTCCAGCCAGATCATGTCCTTGCGGATCTCGGGGCTGTGGGCAGTGATCGCGTAATGAAATGTGGGGTCGCACAGCGCGAGAAATCCGTTGAAGTCCTTCTGGTCGAGCAGCATGCACGAGCGATAGACGAGCTCGTCGATTTGATGTCTTTCGGTCATGGACCGACCCTTTCCGTTGCGCGTCTGTCGTTACGCCGCGACGAGCTTCTTCGGTGCCTGCGGCGCGGCGTCGCGGTTGTCGCCGAACGGGTCGCTTGCCTTGCGACCCATCATGCGGCTCCACTCGGCGTAGAAATGGCGCATCCCGCCTTCGTCGTGGATCGTCATGTTCTCCTCGCGACCATGGATCACGTATTTGCTGTCGGTGCGATCGCGCATCGCGCGGCCCTGGCCATAAACGCCGAGCAGGTCCTCGTGGAGGTTGCGGCCGAACGGTCCCCAGATCGTGTTGTTGTCGCGAATGCGCTCGGCGCGCTGCTCGGGCGTGTCGGTCTTGAGTCCCAGGCCGCGGAACTCGATGATCACCTTGTTCGGACCCAGCGGGATTGCCGTGTCCATGCGGATCAACGACGTACGCAAGTTGTACGTCATGCCGGGGAAGAGATCGACCATGATCCACGCTCCCGGCGGGAAGCCCGGCCAGCCCACGCCGCGCACCTTGCTGCCTTCGTACGCGTCGTACTTGATCGTCATCGATCCAACGGACGCGTGGCCATGCGGATAGCCGATGTATTTGCGCTCGAAGTAACCGGGCTGCAGCATCCCGGTGATCCGATTGAAGTAGTGCATGTAGTCGTGATAGAACTCGCTGTTCGTATCGTGCCACAGCTTGTAGTTCGTGTTCACGATCGCCTTGTGGAAGTGGAACACTTCGAGCGGCATGTCCATCAGCGGCTCGAGCATTCCGAGCGCCTCGCCGATGTATTCCTGCAAGCTCATCGCGTTGTCGTCGATGTTCACCCACACGAACCCGCCGTACCCGACCGCGCTCTTCACTTCCTTGAGCCCCGTGTCGTCGCAACCGAAGCGGTCCTGGTAGCCCTGCTTGCAGCGCGAGATCTCGAGGCACTGGCCCTTCGTGTCGTATGACCACGCGTGGAAGATGCAGGTGATGCGCTTGGCGCTGCCGACCGGGTCGTAGAGCAGCGTGTTTCCGCGATGCGGGCAGATGTTGTAGAACGCGCGGATCCTCATGTCCTCGCCGCGCACGATGATGATCGGCGTGCCGGCGGGGTGGTGGAAGGTGCGGTAGTCGTACGCGTTCGGCACCTCGGATTCATGACAGGCGATGATCCACGTCTTGGCGAAGATTTTCTCCTGCTCCTCGCGAAAGATCGTCTCGTCGGTGTAGAGCCGCGTGTCGACGTAGTGCGTGTCGGGAAACTTCGGCTTCGCATGCCATTGGGTGGAATTGAGTGACGACATGACAATCGCTCCTGTTGTGTGGCCTATGAACGATGGCGACCGCGCGTAAGGCGAGCGGCCGCCTGCTTTCTCAAAAAAGTCCCACGACCTTGCCGCGCTCGTCCACGTCGATCCGTTCCGACGAGGGTCGCTTGGGCAAGCCCGGCATCGTCATGATGTCGCCGCAAACGGCCACGACGAACTCGGCGCCCGCCGCGAGGCGAACCTCGCGCACGTTCAACGAATGTCCGCTCGGCGCGCCGCGCAACAGCGGGTCGGTGGAAAACGAATACTGCGTCTTTGCGATACAGACCGGGTAGTGTCCATACCCGCTCTCCTGCAGCGTACGGATCTGCGCCCGCACGCGGGTGTCGGCGGTCACCTCGGACGCGCCGTAGATCTTGGTCGCGATCGCCTCGATCTTGTTCCAGAGCGGCAGCTCGTCCTCGTAGACGAAGTCGAAGCTCGCCGGCGTCGTTTCCATCGTTCGCACGACGGTGCGCGCGAGGTCCTCGGCGCCTTTGCCGCCCTCGGCCCAGTGGCGCGCGACGACGACCGGCGCTTCGTGATGCGCCATTTTGCGCGAAAGAAGCCGAAGCTCGGCGTCGGTGTCGTGCGTGAAGTGATTCACGGCGACGATGCACGGCAACCCGTAATGATTGCGCACGTTGTTGACGTGCCGCTCGAGATTGGTAATGCCCTTCTCGAGCGCTTCGAGGTTCTCCTGATTCAGTTGCTTGACATCGACGCCGCCATGATACTTGAGCGCGCGAATCGTCGCGACGATCACCGCGGCGTCGGGGCGCAGTCCCGACTTGCGGCATTTGATGTCGACGAATTTCTCCGCACCCAAGTCCGCGCCGAAGCCCGCCTCGGTGACGACATAGTCGGCAAGGCGCAATGCGGCCTTGGTCGCGATCACCGAATTGCAGCCGTGCGCGATGTTCGCGAACGGGCCGCCGTGGATGATGGCCGGGTTGTTCTCGAGCGTCTGCACCAGGTTCGGCTTGAGCGCATCCTTGAGTAGCGTCGCCATCGCGCCGTGCGCATTGAGCGCGCGTGCCGTGACCGGCTTTTGATCGCGTGTGTAACCGACGACGATGTTGCCGAGGCGCTGCTTGAGATCCGCAAGCGATGTCGCCAGACAGAAGATCGCCATCACCTCGGACGCGACCACGATGTCGAAGCCGTCCTGGCGCGGGAAGCCGTTTCCGGCCCCACCGAGGCCGACGGTGATCTCGCGAAGCGCGCGGTCGTTCATGTCGACGACGCGCTTCCAGGTGATGCGCCGCACGTCGATGCCGAGCTCGTTGCCGTGATGCACGTGGTTGTCGATCAGTGCCGCGAGCAGGTTGTTGGCGAGCGCGATCGCACCGAAGTCGCCGGTGAAGTGAAGATTGATGTCCTCCATCGGCACTACCTGCGCGAGGCCGCCGCCCGCGGCGCCGCCCTTCATCCCGAACACGGGGCCGAGCGATGGTTCGCGCAGGCAGATGATCGCCTTCTTGCCGATGCGATTGAGCGCGTCGCCAAGGCCGACGGTCGTCGTCGTCTTGCCTTCGCCGGCCGGGGTCGGGTTGATCGCGGTAACGAGGATCAGCTTGCCAAGCGGACGTTCCGAAAGCGAGTCGATGTAATCGAGCGACAGCTTCGCCTTGTAATGTCCATAAGGCTCGAGGTGCTCGTCGCCGATGCCAAGGCGCTCCTTCGCGATGGTGGCGATGCGCGAAAGCTTCGCGTTCTGAGCCAGCTCGATGTCCGTCGGCATGTCGCTAACCTTTGCTGTGCGATGTATCAGCGTTCATTCGCTCGCGGCCGATGTGTTCCAAACGAAACATCCGCGGGCCTACGCCCGGCCGATGTTTCGACCGGGCGTGTCCCCCTGCGATTGTTTGGGCCATCGTATGAAGGCAGCAAAGTCGGTGCCAGTGGCGACTGCGTCAGCGCGATGCGACGTGGCGGTCGCGTTCGGTGATCACCATGTCGATGCGCACGTCTTGCGGCGTCGTCGGGATCTCGTCGACGACCTGCACCGAGAATGCGGCGGCAACGAGCGCGGTGTGTTGATCGCGGTTGGCGAGCAAGCGATCGTAGTAGCCGCGGCCATAACCCAGCCGATCGCCGCGAACGGTGAATCCGAGGCCGGGAACGAGGATGAAATCGATCTCGGCGAGCATTGCGAGCGCGCAGGTATCAGGGCGCGGCTCGAGAATTCCCCATGGCCCTGCCACGAGATCGTGCTCGAATTCCCTCACGGTATGAATGGCGAGACGATCATGCGCGCGATCGATTTTCGGCAAAACGATCGTCTTGCCATCGCGGTTCGCGGCCTCGATGAAGGCGCCGGTCGCGAACTCGCTGCCGAACGTCATGTAGGCCATCGCGACCCGCGCCCGCCGATAGGTATCGAGGGCGAGAATCGATTGCGTAATGGCGTTGCTCATGCGCTCGCGCTCGTCGGGCGAAAGCGCGTTGCGCCGTGCAAGGAGCAGCGTGCGCAACTCGGCCTTGCGCGAGGACGAAGGAGACTGTGCCATCAAAAATGGGGCGCAATTCAAACTCGGCGATCGATCGCGTGCAGAATACCCGAAAGTCCACGTCACGAAACCGTTCGGGCGCAAGCGATCCTTCGCCGATCCACGCGGACCGCGCACATGGTTTCGATTGGAAACCTTTCGCGCGGCGCGAAGGCGATCGACAATGGCATCGGGCAACCATGGAGCAAAACGCGATGAATACCTCGTTGGTGTTGGCGCTGATCGGACCCAATACGACCGGCATCGTGCATCGCGTTGCCGAGATCGCGACCGCGCACGACGCGAATTGGCTGTCCGCGCGGATGATGAATTTAGCGGGACAGTTCGCCGGCATCGTCCATCTCGAGCTTCCGCAAGCGAACGCCGAGGGGCTCAAGTCGGCATTGCATGAAGTCGAGCGAAACGGCATGCACGTTCTGATCACGAGCGGCGACGCGGCGCTTGGCGGTTCGGCCGACGATCACTTGCGCCTCGACCTGGTCGGCAGCGACCATCGCGGCATCGTTCGCGACATCTCGGGCGCACTCGCGAAACTCGGCGTCAGCATCGAAAGCCTCGTGACCGATCGCGTCAGCGGCGCGCATTCGGGCGATCTCTTGTTTCACGCGACTGCGGAGTTGCGCGTGCCTGCCGACGTCGTCACGCCGCAACTGCGCAATGCGCTCGAATCGCTCGCGCACGATCTGATGGTGGATTTGACGCTGGATACGGCGGCGCGCGGTTAGCTTGCATCGCGCCAACGCATTGCGCGAGTCTACCCGCGTATCGCCTTCCAGATCATGTAGCCGCCGAGCACGAACAGAAGCAGCGCGAACGAGCGGCGCAGCTTGACCGCCGGCCATCGGTGCGCGAGCGACGCGCCAACGGGTGCCGCGAGCGTGCTCGCGACGACGATGACTGCCATCGCGGGGAGATAAACGAATCCGAGCGACCATGGCGGCAGGCCCTGCTGACGCAACCCCGCGAGCACGAAGCCGAGCGTCGCCGCGATTGCGACGGGAACGCCGATCGCGGCGGACGTGCCGACGGCGTTCTGGATCTTCACGTTGTGCCGGCCGAGAAACGGCACGGCGAGAAACGCTCCGCCCGCTCCGACCATGCTCGCGATGGTTCCAATGCCGGCCCCCACCCCGAACAAACCCGCGCGTCCGGGCAATACGCGATCGGGTTTCACCGGACGCGGAAAGACCATCCGGTACGCCGCGAACCAGGTGAAAGCCGCGAACATCGCCGCGAACTCGCGCGTCGGCAACGCAGCCGCGATCTGTGGTCCGATCAGCGAGCCGATGACGATGCCCGGCGCCATCGCGAGCACGACCTGCCACAGCACGGCGCCCCTGCGCTGGTGCGCATGCATCGACGACGTGGCGGTGAATACCATCGTCGAGGTCGCCGTCGCCACCGCCATGTGAACGACGTGCGCGTGCGGAAAATTGCGCAGCGTGAAGAGGATCGTCAGCAGCGGCACGAGGCTCAAGCCGCCGCCGATACCGAGGAGACCTGCGAGAAAGCCGATCGCCGCGCCTATGATGAGCAACGGCGGCAACAGGA
>DATFCW010000323.1:0-11446 GCA_035252665.1 Casimicrobiaceae bacterium
TTGAACGCCTGAATTTGCGCGAGACTGCCATGAACGATTCGCCGCTTCCTCCTCACGTCGCGCGTCCCGTCCGCGCGCCGCGAGGCGCGAAGATCGTCTGCGCGAACTGGCCGATCGAAGCCGCGTACCGGATGATCCAGAACAATCTCGATCGCGAAGTCGCCGAGAATCCGGACGCGCTCGTCGTCTACGGCGGCATCGGCAAGGCCGCGCGCAACTGGGAATGCTTCGATGCGATCGTCGACACGCTGCGAAGACTTTCGCCGGAGGAGACGCTGCTGATCCAGAGCGGCAAGCCGGTCGGCGTATTTCGCACGCACGCCGACGCGCCGCGCGTTCTGATCGCGAATTCCAATCTCGTGCCCAAATGGGCCACGTGGGAGCACTTCGACGCGCTCGATCGCAAGGGCCTCATGATGTTCGGGCAGATGACGGCGGGCTCGTGGATCTACATCGGAAGCCAGGGGATCGTCCAGGGCACGTACGAGACGTTCGTGGAAGCAGCGCGTCAGCATTACGGCGGCGATCTCGCCGGACGCTGGATGCTGAGCGCGGGCCTGGGCGGCATGGGCGGCGCGCAACCGCTCGCCGCATCGTTCGCTGGCGCCTGCTCGCTGATCGTCGAATGCCAGCAGACGCGCATCGATGCGCGCCTTCGCACGCGCTATCTCGACGAGCAGGCGCACGACATCGACGATGCGCTCGCGCGCGTGCGCCGCTACACCTCCGATCGCAAGGCGATCTCCATCGGCCTGCTCGGCAACGCGGCGGAAATCCTGCCCGACCTGGTGCGCCGCGGCGTGCGTCCCGATCTCCTCACCGACCAGACGTCCGCGCACGATCTCGTCAACGGCTATCTGCCGCCCGAATGGAGCGTCGAGCGCTGGCACGCGGCCCAGGCTGATTCCGCGCAGCACGCCGCGTTGCGCGATGCCGCCGCGAAAGGTTGCGCCGAGCACGTACGCGCGATGCTCGCCATGCAGGCGATGGGCGTGCCGACGTTCGATTACGGCAACAACATCCGCCAGGTTGCGTTCGATACCGGCGTCGCGAATGCATTCGACTTTCCGGGGTTCGTGCCTGCGTACATCCGTCCGCTCTTCTGTCGCGGCAAGGGGCCGTTCCGCTGGGTCGCGCTCTCCGGCGATCCGGAAGACATTCGCAAGACGGACGCGAAGATGAAGGCGCTCTTTCCCAAGGACACGCATCTTCATCGCTGGCTCGACATGGCGGGCTCGCGAATCGCGTTTCAGGGCTTGCCGGCGCGGATTTGCTGGATCGGGCTTGGCGAGCGACATCGCGCCGGTCTCGCGTTCAACGAAATGGTGCGCGACGGCGTTTTGGCGGCGCCGATCGTGATCGGCCGCGATCATCTCGACAGTGGCTCGGTGGCATCGCCGAATCGCGAGACCGAGGCGATGCGCGACGGCTCCGATGCCGTGTCCGACTGGCCACTGCTGAACGCGCTGCTCAATACGGCGAGCGGCGCAACGTGGGTGAGCTTCCATCACGGTGGCGGCGTCGGGATGGGTTACTCGCAGCATGCCGGCGTGGTGATCGTCTGCGATGGAACGGATGCGGCGGCGCGCCGCATCGAGCGCGTGCTGTGGAACGATCCGGGGACCGGCGTGATGCGCCACGCGGACGCGGGATACGAGGTCGCGATCGCATGTGCGCGCGAGCGCGGTCTCGATCTGCCGATGGTGCGGTGAGGCGGACCACGGAGGCGAGCGCGTCGCCCGAAGCCCGCAACGACCGCGATTCAATGCGCCGAGCGACTGATCGCCGCGCAGCGCCGACGGTATTGCGCAAGAAGCGTTGCACGACGCTTCGCGAGCGACGCGTCCTTCGATTGCCCACGCTTCGCCTCGCGCGCCTCCTGCGACGAGAGCCGTTGCATCTCGTCCTGCAATTGCCGGCAAACGGTGGCGTTGTCGAGCGTCGGCTTCTCGCTCTCCGGGACTTTCAATCGTTTGCCGGTCAATGCGCACGGCTCGTCGCCATACGTCGTTCTGCCGGCCGCGTCGGTGCACTTGTAGACCTGCGCGTGCGCGGAAGACGCGAACAGGACGAGTGCGAGCAGCAGCGGACGTGCGTCAAATAGCATGGGCTCGACGATTCGTGTGAACGCCGGCGAACGCACGGCCGCGCTCTTCGCCACGCCCCGACCGCTCACCCCGTGGCAGCGACGAATCGTCTGGATCAGCGTGCTCGTCGGTGCGGTGATCCGCTTCCTCTACGTGATGATCCTGCATCGCGCCACCGATCACGTCTACAGCGACATGCAGGATTACCTGCTGCGCGCTCTGCGCTATTTCGGGACGGAACGACAACAGATCGATGACACGATCCATCCGCCGGGAACGGCGATCTTCCTCGCGATCCTGCATCGTCTCGACGTGACCTGGAACGTCGAGATGCTGGTTCAGTGGTTGTTGTCGCTCGGCGTGATGGCGCTCGTCTGGCTCATCGCGCGACGACTGTACGGCACCACGACGGCCGCCGTGGCGCTCGCCATTGCGAGCCTTTACTTTCCATTCGTTCACTACGCAGGACTTTACCTCGCCGAGAACCCTTTCGCCTTTTTCTCTCTCCTGGCGCTGTGGCTGTTCGTTCTGGCGATCGACGCGCGCAACGCGAGGCACACGGCGCTCCACGCCGTTCTCGCAGGTGTTGCGACCGGCCTGGCGATCTCGTTCAAGAACAGCCTCTTCGCGCCGTTGCTGTTGCTTGGCGTCATCTACGTCGCGTATGCGATCAAGTACCGGCGACCGAATCTCGCCGTCGTGATCGTTTCGGCGGTCGTCGGTCTGTGCATTCTCGCGGTGCCGATGACCGTGCGCTGCACGCGCCTGAACGAGGGGCGCGTTTGCCCGACTGCCACGAACTTCGCCTCGAACGTGCTGATGGGACATTATGGCGAAAAGGGAGCGTTCCGCTGGCACGATCGACGGCGGGGTTTCGAGTTCACGTACGAGTCGCCGAGCACCGTGGAGCGCGGATACACCGAGGCCGTCGATCTCGATTTCGGCGTTTACGATGCCGAAGCCAACCTGGCACTCGCGCGCGATTGGATTCGGGATCACCCTGCACGGGCGCTGCGGCTCAGTTTCATGCACGTCTACGATCTCTTTGGCGGGCCGACGCTGTGGCCGCGCGCCGAATTGTGGAACATCGACTTCGGCGTCATCTCGCAGTGGACGTTCTGGCTGCTCGTTTTGCCGGCGGCCTTCGCGCGCACCGCCGTGCGCGCGCCCTCCATGCTCCGGCTCGACGCAGACAGCCTGCCGGAATGGATTCTGTTCGCGCCGCTTCTGGGACTGATGGGCACGGTGTTTCTGACGCTTGGGGAAGTGCGCTATCGCGTTCCGTTCGATGGGCTGTTCATCATTCTCGCGGCGCGAGCCTATGTTTCGGTCGGCCGGAGCGTCTCCCGTCACCTCTCCGCCGCTCGGAACATTTCCGCTTCGACCCACGCCGCCCACCTCAGCAGCCGGTCGTCGTCCTGATAGGCGCCGGTCAACTGCACGCCGATCGGCAATCCGTGCGCGCCGACGAAGCCCGGCAGCGTCAGCGACGGCACGCGCAACAGCGTCCAGAGTCGGCTCATCAACGGATCGCCGGTCGACGCAAGCCCGCGCGGCGCTTCGCCTTTCGCGCTCGGCGCGAGGACGAGATCGAACCGACGCATCCATGCCGCAAAGTCGCTGCGCACTTGCGCCGCTTCCGCGCATGCCGCCTCGTAGCGGGCATGGTCGATTTTCATCCCCTGCTCGATCAGCGCGGCGAGCGTGTCACTCAATTCATCGCGATGCTCGGCGAATTCTTCGGCGCAGTTGCGTGCGCCTTCGTACACCATGATCTCGCGATGAAGCTCGGCGAGTCCCGCGAAATGCTCCGGCAGACGGGCATCAACGATGATTGCGCCAAGACGTTCGAGTGCGCGCGCCGCACGTTCGACGGTTGACCGGCAGTCGTCGTTCGCTTCGTGCCACCAAGGCGTTCGACACAATGCAATCCGCGGATATGGCATCTCGGCACGCGCATCGAACGGCTCGTCGCGCAACGCGCACCGCAGATAGCGAACGTCCTCGACGGAGCGTGCGAGCAAGCCGAGCGTGTCGAACGACTCTGCGAATGGCCTGATGCCGCGAAGATCGAACGAGCCAAAGGTTGGTTTGTAGCCGACGATCCCGCAGAACGACGCGGGTCGCGTGATCGACGCGGCGGTTTGCGTGCCGAACGCCGCCGTCACCATGCAGTCGGCGACCGCGGCCGCGCTGCCGCTCGACGACCCTCCCGGCGTATGCGCCGGATTGCGCGGGTTCGCCGTCTTGCCGGGTGCGAAGTACGCGAATTCGGTGGTCACGGTCTTGCCGAGAATCACCGCACCGGCGCGTTTCATCGATGTCACGCACGCTGCATCGCGCGCCGGACAGTAGCCGCGGTAGACCGGCGAGCCGTATTCGGTCGGCATGTCGGCGGTGTCGATGATGTCCTTGACCGCGATCGGCACGCCATGCAGCAGTCCGCGAGGAGCCTCGCGATCGCGCGCCGCGGCCGCATTGCGTGCTGCGTCGACATCGAGATACGCCCACGCGCCGATCGTTCCTTCGCGTGCCTCGATGCGCGCAAGGCAGGCTTCGACCAGATCGCGCGAGCGCAGCGCGCCCGAGCGAATGGCGCTTGCCGCTTCGACAACGCCAAGCTCGTTTGGGAGACGCGGTTTGCTCACGAACCACCGAGCGCGCGCTCGAAAATGTCGAGCGGCGCGCGATAGAAACCGCCGGCGAGCCGACCGCGGATGCCCGCCTTGTCGAGGACGCCGAGGCTCACGATCGGCGTTCGCCGCGTCTCGACGATGCGGCGCGCGGAAACGACCATCCACGGCCTCGTGCGCGTGAATGCGTCGTTCGCCGCGGAAAGCAGCGTGCGCGGCGCATCGATCGCATCGGGCAACACATCGGCGAACGACGGTCGCACACCTTCGCTGCCCGCAAGCGTGGTCATCGCACCAAGTCCGAGAATATCGACGACAGCGCTATCGCCGATCGCGCCAAGCGGCGCCGCATCGTCGGCCAGGACGCCGCCGGCGACCGCCGGCGGCTCGGCGGCGACCTTTATCCAGGCATCCGGACGCGATGCGACGCGAATGCCGAAGTCGACACCGTTGCCGGCGGCGCCGATGACGACCGATGAACGTTCGATGCCGCGCGCCGCATCGAGCATGCACTTCGATGCTGCCATCCAGAGATTGAGGAAGAAGCTCGGCGCGCGGTGCATGAAGTCGCGACATGCCGACGCGTCAGCGCCCATCCAGCGTGCATCCAGCTGCGATGCAAACACATCGGACGCCACCGCGGTCCTGCCGTGACAATCGTCGCCGCCGGCCAGTCCCTCGTCGGCGATAGGCACGAGCGGGATCGGCTCCGGCAACGTGGCCGAAAACGCGCGCGCGAACGCGCCGTTCAACCAGCACAGATGCGCGAGCACGTCGTCGTTCAGCACGCCAACGCGAAGCACGTGCGAAGACCCGCCGTTGATCGGGCTGAAAGCGGCGCCATGCGACGATCCGAGGTCGATCACTTCCTGCATCCAGATCGACGGCGAAACCACGTCGGCGAGCGGGACGATGCAACCGCGGTCCTGTGCCGGACAAAGCTGCACCTGTCCCGTCTCGAACAACTCGCGCGCCGAATCGATGTCGTTCGTCCACCCCTCGAACAGGATCGCGATGATCGCGGAATGCGCAATAGGAATGCACGCGTCGGAGTTGCGCGCGATACGCGGGCCTGCGTGGAGCAACTCCCGCTCGCCGATGCGCAGCGCGTCGCGCGCACGCACGACCCGGCGAAGCGCGGGTCTCGCGGCAAGAATCCTCCGGACCGCTTCGGCGTCCGGGTCGTGAAGCGTCATTCGCGCAACGTCACGCCACGGGCGGCGTAATCCACGTTTCGGAAAACGCGAGAAACGCCGTGCTCATCCGGCGATCGAGAAAATCGCGCTCGATCACCTTGCCGGGCAGGCGCCTGCCGTCGACTTCGATCGTGCCGTTCCCAGCCTCGACGAAGACGCTGTACATCTGGTGCCTGCCGGTCGCCGACATCGCGGGCGATACGTCGACCGCGAAAGGCAACCGAAGGCTCTCCCAGCGCAGGGTCAGCGACACGCCGTGTCCGCGCAGGAATTCCTGATGAAACGTGCGTCCGTCTCCCGTCGTCTGGAAAGTATCGGCCGCGCGATACGACATCGCCGGCAAGCCGGCCACGCCGCGAAACGATGCGAAGCGCGATACGAAATGCTCGACGAGCCAGCGCATCAGCGGCTCGTTGTTCGAGAGACATACATTCGGCACGTCGGGATGACCGGCCGACGCCGTCGGCGAGCCGATGACGATCGCCCCGCTCCCCGGTCCGTATGGCGAGGCGACGACGCGAAAGTACACGGCGAGCGCCTGCCACGCGCCGTGCTCGTCCTTCAGATAGATGCCGGGATTCTCGCCCGACCATTCGACCTTGCCCGGATTCACCGGCGATGCCATGAGCCTTCTCCTTTCATACTGCGTTCGTCGATTCGACGACCACGACGCAGTCGTCGGGACGCCACGCAACTTCCACGCGATCGCCGACGCTCCACGTCGCATCGCTCGGGCGCGTTTCGACCAGGAAACTCTCGTGCTCGCGTAGCTCGATCGCGTACTGACGAACGTTTCCGCAAAACGTTTGCGAGCGCACGCGACCTGACAACACGTTCCATCCATCGACGGCGGCGCCCGCGGCACGAATCGTCGCGTGCTCGGGACGAACCGCGAGCGCGACGCGACTTCCGACGGGCTGCGAAACCGGCGCACGCAACACGTTTCCGCTCGCTGTCTCGATAGCGCCAAGCGCACCGTTGCATTCCCGGACCGCGCCATCGACGAAATTCACCTTGCCGACGAAATTGGCAACGAAGCGCGTGCACGGCTTGCCATAGATCGTCTCGGGTGCGTCAAGCTGCTCGATGCGTCCGGCGTTCATCACCGCGATCCGATCAGACATCGTCATCGCCTCGGTCTGGTCGTGCGTGACATAGACGACCGTCAAACCGAGGTGCTGCTGGATGCGCCGAAGTTCGAGCTGCATGTATTCGCGCATCTTGAGATCGAGGGCGCCGAGCGGCTCGTCCATCAACAGTACGCGCGGCGTGTCGGCGATCGCGCGAGCGAGCGCGACACGTTGCTGCTGGCCGCCTGAGAGCTGTGACGGCATCCGATCACCCAGTCCGGGAAGGCGAATCAACTCCAGCAGTTCCGCGATTCTCGGTCCAATCCGTTCGCGGGGCGTTCGCCGCTCGATCAGTCCGAAGCCGATGTTCTCGGCGATCGTCAGATGCGGAAAGAGCGCGTAATCCTGGAACACCATGCCGACCCGACGTTTTCGCGGCTCGAGGTCGGTGACGTCCTCGCCGCCGATGAGAACCCGACCCGACGTCGGGGCGACGAACCCCGCGATCATTCGCAATGTCGTCGTCTTGCCGCATCCAGACGGTCCGAGCAACGTCAGGAACTCGCCGTCGCGCGTGTCGAGATCGAGCCCGTCGACGACCTGCGCATCGCCAAAGCGCTTGCAAAGGCTGCGCAAGGTTACGTGAGCCATGCGGAAACCATAATGGGGTCAGAGACGATACTCGGGCGCCGACTCTGTCATTGCACTGATCCTTCGCGAGTATCGTCTCCGACCCCTGCCGCGGCGACGCTCAGCGCGCGGCGACCGTCCGGTTCCATTCGTCGTTCCACTTCGACAGATCGATCTTCTCGGGATCGAGACGCACCATGTTGTCGATCTTCCCCGGATCGAGGATCACGAGCTCGCGCAGCGTCGCGTCTTCGCCCATCTTCGCGCGCGCCGCCTGCACGACCGGCACGACGCCCACCTTGAGCGCGAACTTCGCCTGCGCTTCCGGCGAGAGATAGGTGTTGATGAAGAATTCCGCCGCTTCCTGGTTGCGCGTGCCCTGGATCACGCCGATGTAGCCCTCCTTGACCATCCCCTGGTGCGCACCCATTTGCGCCGGCACGGTGGCGACCGGCACGCCGGCGCGCGCAGTGCGCAGCGCCCAACCCGCATGCGCGACCGCGACCCAGATGTCGCCAGACTTGAATTGCGTCACCACTTCGCCACCCGCCTTCCAGAAACGCACGCCGGGCAATTCGTTGATGAGCTTCAATCCGGGCAAGATGTTCGCCTCGTTGCCGCCGGCCGTGAGCGCGAACGCGCCCACCGATTCGATGCCGCCGCCCGACGAGATGTCGGGAATCATGATGCGGCCCGCAAGCTTGGGATTGGCGAGATCGGCGAGCGATTTCGGCGGCGCGATGCCGTCGGCGCGGAATTTGTCCTTGTTGTAGACGATCATCTCCTCGGTGATCCACGTCGGGACCATGCGATCGCTCGGCGGCTCTACCTTGAGCCCCTTCGCGTTCGGGATCTTGGCGATGTCGAGCTTGGCCAGCAGCTTGCGGCCCTCGATCTCCGGGCGCATGGTGCCGAGAAACTCGTAGACGTCGAACGGTACCTGTCCGTGCGCGGCGATCAGCTTCGCGAGGTTGTCCTGCGGGCTGCCGATCACGAACTCGACCTTCGCGCCGCGGCGCTCGAGCTCGGAGGCGACGTAATCGCGAAGACCGTCGCGCGTGGCGCCGCCCCACGTCGCGACCCGCAGCGTGACGCCTTCGAAGCGCTTGTCCTCGCTACCCTGTCCTGCCGCCGTCAGCGAGAACAGCATCAACGCCGCCGTGGCGGCCAGCAACCGCGTTCGAATCGTCATGGCATTCCTCCATCGGTCTTTCGTCATTTGTTCGCCGGCTTGAGCAGGCTGTCGAGGCCGACGGCGCGCTGCGCGACGAACACGAGCACGATCGCAAAGCCCGCCGCGAGCGACGCGCTCGCGAGACTGCTCGGATTGAAGTCCTGCTCCATCGCGTTGAAGAGCTCCACGGGAAACGTGGTCGCATCCGCCGACGCGAGAAAGAGCGCCACCGGCACATCGACGAACGACACGATGAACGCGTAGAGCGCGCCGGTGAAAACGCCAGGGACGATCAAAGGCAGCGTAACGCGGCGAAACGTGCGCCATGGCGATGCGCCAAGCACGCAAGCCGCCTCCTCCAGCCGCGGATTCATTCGCTGCAGTACCGCCAGGACGCTCCCGACGACGAATGGCGTCGCCATGAAGAGGTGCCCGATGAAGAGGCCCGCGGTCGTTCCCTGAACGTATGCGCCGCCGAGGTCGCCCACGGCGTAGAAGAGTTGCAGGAACGCGATGCCCAATACGACATGCGGAATCTGAAGCGGCGCACGAACGATCGCCGAAGCAATCGACTTCCCGCGAAAACGGCCGCGAACGAGGCCGAGCGCGGCGGGAATCCCGAGCAGGCACGCGGCAAACGACACGAAAAGACCGAGCACGAAACTGAAGCCGAGCGCGCGGAGCTGCGCATGCGGAATGCGTGCATACCATTCGAGCGTCAGGCGCTTCGGCGGGAATTCGACGTACGACATCACCACGCGCTCGTTGGGCGGGGCGCTGAACGAGCCGCCGATCACGACGACGAGCGGCGCGAGCAGGACAGTGAAGACGACGACGAAATACGCGATCGTGAAGAGCGTGCGCCAGCGGAGGCGCGGCAGCCACAGCGCGTGCGGACGCGGCACCGTTACGCGATCGAGCGGCGCGAGCACCGTGTTCATACCGTCGCAAGCCGCACGCTGCGAAAGCGTCGCAGCACCGCGATCGAAGCGAAGTTCATCAGCACGACGAACAGCAGCAGAAGCGCCGCGAGCGCGCCCGCCATCCCGTATTTCACGTCGAGCAGCATCGTTCGCTGGATCAGGACCGGCAGCGTGATGACGCGCCCCCCGCCGAGCAACGCCGCGGACGTGAACGCGCCCATGCTGGTGTTGAAAATCGTCAGGAACGTGACGATCAGGCCCGGCAGGCACAGCGGCAGCACGACGCGCCAAAGCGTGCGAAGTGACGTCGCACCGTGGATCGCCGCGGCCTCGTCGAGCGTGACGGGGATCGTGCGCACGATCGCGTACATCAGCATGACGCCGAAACCGAACGACGCGTAGATGAGCCCCACGATGACGCCGAGCGGCGTGCCGATGATCGTGAACGGCCGATCGACGAGACCGAGTGCCAGGAGCGCGCGGTTGACGGGTCCGTCGGCGCGAAAGACGATCACGATGCCGAAGATCTGGATGACGGTCGTGATGAACGACGTCAACACGATCGTGCACAGCAGGAACGTCGTCCAGCGCGATGGACGCCGCGCCAACACTTTCGCGATTGGAAATCCGAAACCGACGCACGCCGCGGCCACCGCAAGCGAAATGTACGTCGTCAGCCACAGCGTGCGTAGGTAGTAGGGATCGGTCAGGATTCGCACGTAGTTCGAAAAACTCCACGATGCGGCCTTGCGGCCGAACGGAAGATCGACGAAGAAGCTGTGCTTCAGGAAAACGAACTGCGAGCCGAACAGCAGCGCCCCGCTCACGACGAGCGGAACGATCAGCAGCATTCCCCAGCGCGTTTTCACCGGCGACGTGTCTTGCAAAGACGCTGCACGTGCAGCAAGCGCACTCCTCAGACCAGCGTCTTGAACTCGAAGATCTTCCCGCGGTCCGGATTGATCTCGCCCGTGTCGCCTTCGTTGAGCGGCGCGAGCCTTCGTCCGATCGCCTCGCGACGATCCTGGTCTGGAAGGTGCTCGAACTCGACGTACGCGGCCGCGATCTTGCGCGACACGTCGGCGATCAGCGAATTGTCGTCTCGGTCGCGCTTCGGAATCCGCAGGATCGTGTCGCCCCCGCACGTTGGAACGGAGCCGTTCGAAGGCGTCGGCCGCCGCGGCTCGACGCCGTTGCGCAGGCGCTCGATTTCATGGCGCAGCCTGCGACGAAGCATCGCGACGCCGCGATCGGTGGTCGCGAGATGCTCGCGCGCGTGGCTCGTGATCGGACCCTGGCTGCACCAGGCTTCCCAATCGCCGGGATTGTCCTGTCGATCCTCGTACGGCCGATCGCCGCTTTGCCCGTAGAAGTCGGTTTTGCCGACGCCGACGTCATCCGGACGTCCCATGTGATCGGGATCGTCGCGCTCGTTGAAGTGCCGCCATGCGAGGACGAAGGTGTTCGTGTCGTCGACCGGAACCACCCAGCGCGTCAAGCCGGCGCGACCGAAATAGCGGACCTTGCGCACGTTCTCGAAGATCGCGCCGTTCTGCGAAAAATTCGGCAGCAGATGATCGTGCATGCGCACCCAGACGAAATCGCCGAGCCGGCGCGCGTTCGTGTAGAAGAACCCGAGCTCCGTTTCGTGATATTCGACGATCGGCAATTGCGCGAACACTTCCGAAAATTGCGGACCGGCGATGCGCGTATGCAGGAACGGCACGTGGTAC
>DATFCW010000324.1:0-2013 GCA_035252665.1 Casimicrobiaceae bacterium
TTGGCGGCATCCGCCTGGTCGCGCGCGTCGGCGAGCGCCCGCTCGGCGAGCGCCCGGTCGGTCACGTCGCGCCCGACGCTCTGTGTTTCGGTTCTGGCCTCGTCGTCGGCCAGAACCAGCGCCTCGCGCCACGCGATCCAGCGCGGCCCGTCGGGCGACGCGATCTTCTGATCGTGCACGCGGGTGCCGTCGGGGCGCAGCGCGACCTCGCCTTGCTCCAGCACCGGCAGGTTGAAGCGCGCGTCGATCAGCTCGTGCCGCGATTGTCCCGCGATCGCGCAATAGGCATCGTTGACATAGGTGATGCTGCCGTTGATATCGCGGCGCACGATCACGTCGCCCTGCGCCTCGAGAAAGCTCTTGGTACGCTCCTCGGCCTCCTTGATCTCCCAGGCGCGATCGGAGAAGTCCTCGATCCGCAGCTCGAGTCGCTCGTTCGCGTCGGCCAGGCGGCGGTTGCGGTGGATCAGCAGCGCGAGCGCGCCGCACGCCGCGATGGCGGCGCCGGTGAGAAGCGCCATGTCGGAATGAAAGTAGAGATTGGCGATGTGCGCGCCGTGTTCGGCGACGCGAGTGTAGAGCGCGAGCACCGTTACGGCCGAGCCCGCGACAGCGAATCCCGCGAGTGCGCCCGTCAGTGCGCTCTGCAGCATCGGGTGCAGGTTCGCGCGCGCTCGCTTGCGCGGGCGCGCGTCGTTGCCGTCGCCGAGATCGACCCGCATGTCCGCCGTCCCGTGTGCCGCGGCTCCCGCAAGATGGGCGCCGCGTCCCGTCGCCTGTTCGGCAGCGTCATCGACGTAACGCAGGAATCTTGCGGAAACCCTATGCGAGCCATTTGGTCGCAGGGTGGGCGCCGATATGGTCAATGCCTGCTTAACGGCTCGATCGCGTTGACGGCGCGGCTCTCGCGAGGCTGCGGCGATGCGCGGCCTGCCGCGTGATTGTCGATTCTGACCTGATAGTCCGGCCGCGCGCGGCCGCGATTAACGTTAACGTCGACGTCGTTAAGATTGCGTTTGTTTTCGACTGCGTGGTTTTCCTTACGTCACTGTTTCAATTGGCTTTTAGCAATTTGGACACCGATCCGCGTAACGTCAAAATAAGACTCGGCACCATACCCTGTTCACGTTCGTGCAAAGGACTTGCCATGTTCCGCGTGATGACGTGTCTGACGTCCGACCACGATTGGCGGCTTGTCGTGCTCGCCGCTCTCGTCTGCCTTCTAGCGAGCTACGCTGCCGTTAGTCTCATGCATCGCGCGATCGTGTCGCGTGGTCGCGCTCACACCGCGTGGATCGTCACAGCGGGCACGGCGACCGGATGCGGAATCTGGGCGACCCACTTCATCGCGATACTGGCTTACAATCCGGGCGTCGTCGTCGGCTACGGCGTCGTGCTGACGGAGATGTCGCTCGTCATTGCGATTGCGATCACGTCGTGCGGCTTTGGCCTCGCGATCAACGGGCGCTCGAGGTTTAGCGCTCCGATCGGCGGCGGTATCGTCGGCGTCGGCATTGTGTGCATGCACTTTGTCGGCATGCGCGCGCTCGAACTGCCTGGCTACATCACGTGGTCGGCCGACCTCGTTATCGCGGCGATCATCCTCGCTATCGTGTTCGGCGCCGGTGCCGTCACGGCTGCGCGCCTCGGCAGGCGTCCCCTCTGGTCGTTTGCGGCGGCGATTCTGCTCACGCTGTCGATTGTCGGCCTTCACTTCACCGCCATGGCTGCCGTCGTGGTCATTCCCGATCCAACCCGCTCGATCGACCATCTGGTCATGTCGCCCTCGGCGCTGGCGCTCACCATCGCGGCCGCGACCGTTGCGCTGCTCGGGATGGCGATCGTGGCGAGCTTCAGCGATCGCCGCGCCAAATCGCTGGTGAGCGACCGCAACCGGCTGCTCGACGCGGCCCTCAACAACATGGTTCAGGGCGTCAACATGTTCGACGCTCACGCCCGCCTCGTGCTGTTCAACGAGCGTTACCTGCACATGTATCGGCTCTCGCCCGGTGA
>DATFCW010000325.1:0-6607 GCA_035252665.1 Casimicrobiaceae bacterium
AAGCGCCTGCCGAAGGTCGTCGGCGCGCCGATCGCGCTCGACATGATGCTGACCGGCCGAACGGTCGACGCGCGTCGTGCGAAACGCATCGGCCTTGCCGACGAATGCGTGCCGGTGAGGATCGCGGAGAACACCGCGCGCGGCGTCTTGCGCGCAAAGCCAGCGCCACGCATGGTGGCGCTTCCATTGTCGCTGACGCTTGCGCCGCTCGCGCGCCGCTACATCGCGCAGTCGGTGCGAAAGCGCGTTGCCAAGCGCGCAAGGCGCGAGCAATATCCGGCGCCCTACGCGATCATCGATTTGTGGGAGCGCTTCGACGGCGACGCGCTCGCGCCATCTCCCGGCGATCCGGCGTCGATCGAAGCGCTGTTCGCGACGCCTACGGCGCGCAACCTCATTCGTGTATTCCATCTGCAGGAGCGATTGAAGTCGCTCGGCAAGGAGAAGGCGGCCGACGTCTCGCGCGTCCACGTCGTGGGCGCGGGCACGATGGGCGGCGACATCGCCGCGTGGTGTGCGCTCCGCGGTCTCACCGTTACGCTGCAGGACCAGGACGCGGCGCGGATTGCGCCGGCGATCAAGCGCGCGGCGAAGCTCTTTTCGCAGCGGCTCAAGGACAAGCGGCGCGTTCGCGACGCGCTCGACCGATTGATTCCCGACGTGCGTGGCGACGGCATCGCGCACGCCGATCTCGTAATCGAGGCGATCTTCGAGAACGCCGACGCGAAGCGAGCGCTCTTCGCCGATGTCGAAGCGCGTGCGAGCCCCAATGCGATGCTCGCGACGAACACGTCGTCGATCCCGCTCGAGACGATCGCGATCGCGCTGCGCAATCCGTCGCGGCTCGTCGGTCTGCACTTCTTCAACCCGGTTTCGCGGATGATGCTGGTCGAGGTCGTCGGCGGCCGCGACAGCGATCCCGCGGCGCTCGCGCGCGGCGCTGCATTCGTGCGCGCGATCGACAAGCTGCCGCTGCCGGTGAAAAGCGCGCCGGGCTTTCTCGTCAACCGGGTGCTCGCGCCTTATCTGATGACGGCGATGCGCGCCGTCGACGAAGGCGTCGCGCCCGAAGCGATCGACGAGGCGGCCGTCGCGTTCGGCATGCCGATGGGGCCGATCGAGCTTGCGGACAGCGTCGGTCTCGACATCTGCCTGGCGGTGGGACGCATGCTCGAAAACGATGCGAACGTGCCGCGCAAGCTCGCGGCGCACGTCGAGGCGGGCGAGCTTGGAAAGAAGAGCGGCCGCGGCTTCTATCGCTGGGAAAACGGCCGTCCACAGAAGCAGCCGCAGGCAACGGTGCCTGCGGGGCTCGCTCAGCGCCTGGTCGATCCGCTGGTTAGACAGGCCCAGTCCGCGCTCGACGAGGGCATTGTCGCGGATGCCGATCTCGTCGATGCGGGTGCGATCTTCGGTGCGGGCTTTGCGCCATTTCGCGGCGGCCCGCTCACGTACGCGCACTCGGTGGCCGGAACGGCCTAGTGTGCTGAGTCAGAAATTCACTCGATAGTTCGCGGCGAAATCGACCGCCATGCTGCGTTACTCGGCCCTCGCCATAACACGGCTATTGTCTCGGCCTCGCGCCTTGCCTGGCGGCCGATTTCATCCGCTCCTTTATCATCGGAATCTCTGACTCAGCACACTGAATCCGCCGCCATGGAACGTCCCTGGCTCGCGCACTATCCGGCTGGCGTGCCGGCGACGATCGACGTCGGCGAATATGCCTCGGTCTGCGACGTGGTCGACGAAAGCTGTCGGCGCTTCTCGTCGCGTCCAGCGTTCACGTGCATGGGACGCACGCTGACGTTCGCCGATATTCATGCGCTGTCCGCGACGTTCGCTGCCTGGCTGCAGGGCATCGGCGTCGCACGCGGCACGCGCGTCGCGCTGATGATGCCGAACGTGCTGCAGTACCCGATCTGCGCGTTCGGCGCGCTTCGCGCCGGTTGCGTCGTCGTCAACGTGAATCCGCTCTATACGCCGCGCGAGCTCGAGCACCAGCTCGTCGACTCCGGCGCCGAGGTCGTCGTCGTCGTCGAGAACTTCGCGCACACGCTCGAGCAGGTCATCGCGCGCACGAAAATCCGGCGCACGATCGTGACGTCGATCGGCGAGCTGCTCGCGTTCAAGGGACGCATCATCGATCTCGTCCTGCGACGCGTGAAGCGGGCGGTGCCGCCCTGGTCGCTGCCGGCCGCGATCCGCTTCGCCGATGCGATGAAGGAAGGCCGCAAGCGCAACTTCACGCCGGTGCGGCTCGGCCACGACGATCTCGCCTTCCTCCAGTACACCGGAGGCACCACCGGCGTCGCGAAGGGTGCGATGCTCCTGCACAGGAACGTCGTCGCGAATCTTCTCCAGGCGCGCGCCTGGATGCGGCCGTTCATGGACGAAAACGTGCGGCAGGTGATCGTGACGCCGCTGCCGCTCTATCACATCTTCTCGCTCACCGCGAACCTGCTCGTCTTCATGTCGATCGGCGGCGAGAACGTGCTGATCGTCAACCCGCGCGACGTTCCGAGCCTCGTGAAGACGATGCGCAATTGTGGCTTCACCGCGATGACCGGCGTCAACACGCTCTTCAACGCGCTGCTCAACAATCCACGCTTTTGCACGCTGGACTTTCACGCGTTCAAGCATGCGCTCGGCGGCGGCATGGCGGTGCAGGAAGCCGTTGCGAACCGCTGGAGGCAGGTGACCGGCGTGCCGCTGATCGAGGCGTACGGGCTCACGGAAACGTCGCCGGCGGCGACGATGAATCCGCTCGATCTTCCGCGTTACAACGGCTCGATCGGCCTGCCGATCTCGTCCACCGACGTCGCGCTACGCGACGACGACGGCAATGACGTCAAGCCGGGCGAGCCTGGCGAGATCTGCATCCGCGGCCCGCAGGTAATGGCCGGCTATTGGCAGCGGCCGGAAGAAACCGCGAAAGCGATGACGAGGGACGGTTTCTTCAAGACCGGCGACATCGGCACGATGGACGAGCGCGGCTACGTTCGGATCGTCGACCGAAAGAAGGACATGATTCTCGTGTCGGGCTTCAACGTTTATCCCAACGAGGTCGAAGCGGTGGTCGCCATGCACGAGGGCGTGCTCGAATGCGCGGTGATCGGCGTGCCGGATGCGAAGTCGGGTGAAGCGGTGAAGCTCTTCGTCGTGCCGCGCCACGCTCGCCTGACGGCCGAGGAACTGATGGCCTATTGCCATGATCATCTCGCCGCGTACAAATGCCCGCGCGAGGTGATCTTCCGCCGCCAATTGCCGAAGTCGAACGTCGGCAAGATCCTGCGGCGCAAATTGCGCGAGGAAGCGAATGCGAGGCCGCGCAAACGCGAGAAGGCACGTGCATGAGTGATCATCCCGCAACGCACGGACCGGAGGTCCATCTGCCGCCGGGCATGCCGACGCTTCGCGTGACGCCGATGCCGGCGGACGCGAACTTCCACGGCGACATCTTCGGCGGCTGGATCATGTCGCAGGTCGATATCGCGGGCGCGATTCCCGCATCGCGACGCGCGCGCGGCCGCGTGGCAACGGTCGCCGTCAACTCCTTCGTGTTCAAGGAGCCGGTGCTGATCGGCGATCTCGTGTCGTTCTTCGCGACGATCGAGAAGGAGGGCCGCACGTCGATCACCGTATCCGTCGAGGTCTACGCGCAGCGCAATCCGGACCGCGAGGTGACGGTCAAGGTCACCGAGGCAAGCCTCACTTACGTCGCCGTCGGTCCCGATCGCAGACCCCGCGAATTACCGAAGATCGACGACTGAACCCAGCGGCTGTATCGGCCGCGCCACACGTTGCGCCATTGCGGCCGCGCGGGCCCTCCCCGTTGGACGTTTTCGCATCGACCCGCCTGTATAGTGAAACGATGCGCTGCGCCGTACCTCGCCGGCGTCGATAGGCCGGCGAATGGCGCCGAATCCGTATCGAAGAAGGAGAGGCTCGACGATGAAATCGCAACTCGCAACGCACACGCGCGTCACCGCGCTCGCGGCAGGAATTGCGCTTGCGCTCTCCGCTGGACCGTCGTGGTCCGCTGGCTTCGCGCTCCAGGAAAATTCGGGCAGCGCGATCGGCAATGCATTCGCGGGCGGCGCCGCCGCGGCCGAGGACGCGAGCACGCTGTGGTCGAATCCCGCGGGGCTCATCCGTATCGGCACGCCGCAGGTCGCGGCTGTCGTCAGCTTCGTCACGCCGTCGTTCAAGTTCCACGACGAGGGTTCGCAACCCGCGGCGTTCCAGCCGCTCGGCGGCACCGGCGGCGATGCGGGCAGCGTCAACGTCGTGCCCAATCTCTATGTCGCCGTACCGATCAATCGACAATGGGCAGTGGGCGTCGGCGTCAACGTGCCGTTCGGGCTCGTCACCGAATACGACGACAACTGGCTCGGACGCTTCCAGGCGGTCAAGACCGACGTCAAGACGATCAACGTGAATCCGGCGGTCGCATGGCGGGTCACGGACACGTTCGCAGTCGGCGTCGGCGTCGACTGGCAGCACATCGATGCAACGCTCACGAGCCGCGTCAACTACAGCGCCGCGCTTGCGCAAGCCGCGGGGCAGGCCGCTGCCGGCGGTCTGATTCCTCCCGCGCTCGTCCCGCAGATCGTCGGAGCCACACCGGGGCTCGCATCGAAGGCCAGTGTCGAAGGCGACGACAGCTCGTGGGGTTGGAACATCGGCATGCTCTGGGACGCGACGCCGCAGACGCGCATTGGCGCGCAGTACCGATCGTCGATCAAGTACAAGGTGGGCGGCACCGTCGACTTCGACAATCCCGCGCCGTCGGTGCCCTCGCCGCTCGCGCCGATCGTGGGCCTTCTCGCGACGAAGGTGAATGCCGTGCTGGCGCCGGGCGGCGTCACCTCCGACATCAAGCTGCCCGATATCGCGAACGTGTCGGTGTTTCATCGCCTGAACGACCAGTGGGACCTGATGGGCGACGTGCAATTCACGCGCTGGTCGGTGTTCCGCCAGCTCGAGTTCGTGCGCACCACCGGCCAGGTGCTGTCGAACACGCCGGAGAACTTCGACGACGCATGGCGCGTTTCGGTCGGCGCGACGTATCACTGGAACGACGCGTGGAGCTTCCGCGGCGGTCTCGCGTACGACCAGTCGCCGGTCAATACCAGCGATCGCACGCCGCGCCTTCCCGATTCCGACCGCTACTGGATCGCCATCGGCGCGCAGTATCGCTTCAATCGCAATTTCGCGGTGGACGCGGGCTACGTCTACATCCCGATGCCGAACGCGGACATCAACCAGAACGCGGGGTCCACGGCGGCCAACGGCCTGATCAAGGGTCACTACGAGTCGAACGTCAACATCTTCTCGCTGCAACTCACGTACAGTTTCTAGAACCTAGGCGCCCTCGAGTTCCAGGGTGGCCCAAGACTTGAATCCGTGAGTGCGCGACTTCTGGCCTAGCTGCGGTTATCGCCTGCTCGCGCGTCGCGACGACGGGACGCTCGCCATCACCGACGCGTTCCTGCGCAGCCTGCTCGAGCGGCCGGAGCTCGCGCCGTTGCCCTCGTCCGGTCCGCGCGAGGTTGCGCTTCACGATGCGCTCGACGAACGTCCGCGCGACGACATCGACAAGGCGGCGCTCGATGCGGTGGAGGATCCCGACGCACGGGAGAACTACGCCGTCTACCTGCGCTTTCGCAATCGGCTGATCGCCGCCGAGTCGCTCGAGGCCGCGTACGTGCGCTTGTTCCAGGGAGAAGGCGTCGACGTGCCGCCGCTCTTCGTCGCGCGGATGACGCAGATTCTCGTGCGTCACATTCTCGGCGACGATGCCGATCCGCTGGCGGCTCGCGCCGGCGAGCTTCTGTTTCGCACGCAGAAGATCGCCGTCACCGACGAGGGCGCCGTGATGGCGGCCGACGAGGCGACCGTCGAGCATCTCGCCGAAGGCGGTGCGTTCGGCTCGCTCGGCGAGTTGCTGGTGCGAAACCGCACGCCGGTGCGCACGATCGATCTCGACGTGCTCGATCGCGATCGCGCCGACGCGTACTGGGCGCGGGACGAGCGACATGATTTCGCAATCAGCCTCGCGTACGGCAGTGCGGCGCTGAACGCGTTGATGCGGGTGCTCGAGGCGTGGATCGCGCACTTCCTTGGCGTCAAGGTCAGGATTCGTACCGAGCGCGAAATCGACGATGCGCACTGGCGCTGGCACGTCGGATTGGACGCGCAAGCGAGCGCGATCCTGAACGACCTTTACAATCGGCAGATCGTCGACGATGCGCGGATGCGCCGGCTCCTTTGCCTCTTCCGGCTGGACTTCGACAATCCTGCCGACATGCGAAGCGACGTTGCCGGGCGCCCCGTGTGGCTCGCGACGGCGATGGACGAGCGCGATCGGCTCGTGATCAAGCCTCAGAACCTGCTGATGAACCTGCCGCTCGCGCGGCCGCAATGATGGTGACGAGAGCGATGCGATTGATGATGAGCGCGCTCGGCGCAGCGTGCATGGTGATTGCGGGATGCGCCAACGTGCAGGCGCCGAGCCCTTCGAGTGCGCCGTCGCCGCCGCGTTCGAGCGCCGAGAGTGAACCGACGACCAGCGCGAAACCACCGCCGTCTCCGCCGTCGAGTGCGG
>DATFCW010000326.1:0-9855 GCA_035252665.1 Casimicrobiaceae bacterium
GCGTTGCGGTCTCGGCGGCTTATCCTTCATCGCGCATCGCCGCGCAGCGCGAGCACGCGCGCGCGCAACGCCTCGGGCGTCGCTTCGTCGGGCGCGAGGGGCCGTTCGACCACGAGCGCGATCTTCGAAAAAAAGACGCGCCATCGCCGCATCGCGCGTCCGCGGTGCGCACGCGAGAAAAAGCTCCCCCACAGGCCGCGCAGCGCCATCGGCACGACCGGCACCGGCATCGCCGCGATGATGTCGCGAATCCCGGGGCGAAACGCGTTGACCTCGCCGTTGCGCGTGAGCCGCCCCTCGGGAAAGATGCCGACGATCTCGCCGGCGGCGAGCGCATCGGCGGCTTGCGCCAGTGCGCGCGACTTGACGTGCGGGTCCTCGCGCGCTGGGGCGATCGGTATCGCGCGCATCGTGCGAAAGACGAACGAGAGGAACGGAATCCGGAAGATCCGATGGTCGACGATGAAACGAATCGGCCGGCGAACGCACGCAGCGATCACCAGTGCGTCGACGTAGCTCACGTGATTGCAGACGATCACGCACGGCCCTTCGTCGGGAACGTGGTCGATGCCCTCGACGCGCACGCGGTAGAACGCATGGACGAGCAGCCACGCGAGAAAGCGCAGCAGGAATTCGGGAACGAGCGTGTAGATGTAGATCGCGACGAGCGCATTCATGATGCCCACCGCGAGAAACAGCTCGGGCACCGAGAGCCCCGCGTGAAGCAGCGCGATCGCGACGAACGCCGATGCGACGATGAACGCGGCATTCAGAATGTTGTTGGCGGCGATGATTCGCGAGCGATGCGAAGGTTGCGAACGCGCCTGGATCAGCGCGTAAAGCGGCACGGTGTAGAAGCCGCCGAAGACGCCGAGCAGCACGATGTCGGCCGCGACGCGCCAGTTCGGACCGACCGCGAGAAATTGCGTGATGCCGCCCGAGGACACGCCGCTCATCGTCCGCGTCGCGAGCCACAGATCGACGGCAAAAAGCGACAGGCCGATCGAGCCGAACGGCACGAGGCCGAGCTCCACGCGACGTCCGGACATCCGTTCGCACAAAAGCGACCCGATGCCGATGCCGATCGAGAACAGCGCGAGAAGCAGCGTGAAGACGTGCTCGTCGCCGCCGAGCACGAGCTGGGTGAACGCCGGGAGTTGCGCGAGGTAGATGGCGCCGTAGAACCAGAACCACGAGATGCCGAGCATCGAGCGCCACACGACGATGTTCTCGCGCGCGATGCGCAGGTTTCGCCATGTTTCGGTCGCGGGGTTCAGGTTGATGGCGAGCGTCGGCGCGACCGCCGGCGTATATGGAATGCGGCGGCTCGCAAGCCAGCCGGCAATCGCGATCGCGATCGTCGCGAAGCCTGCGATCAGCGTTCCGCCCGACTTGACGGCAACCAACACGCCACCGGCAATCGTGCCGAGCAGGATCGCGACGAACGTGCCCGCTTCCACCATGCCGTTTCCGCCGACCAGCTCTTCGTTGGTCAAATGCTGCGGCAGGATCGCGTACTTGACCGGCCCGAACAGCGTCGAATGGATGCCGAGCAACGCGAGCGCCACGAACAGAAGCGGAACGCTCGGAACGATGAAGCCGGCGAGCCCGATCGACATGATCGCGATCTCGAAGAGCTTGACAAGGCGGATCAGCCGCGACTTCTCGTACTTGTCGGCAATTTGCCCCGAGGTCGCGGAGAACAGCATGAACGGCACGATGAAGACCGCGCCGATCAGGTTGACGAGCGTGCCGGCGTCGATCGCGAGATGACCGGCCGCCTCGAACGTCACGAAAACGACGAACGCGTTCTTGAAGACGTTGTCGTTGGCCGCGCCGGCGAATTGCGTCCAGAAGAATGGCGCGAAGCGGCGCTCGCGCAGGAGCGCGAACTGATTGGACGCGGCCGGCACCTCGGCGCTGATGGGCTCCCTCCCGCTGCGCTCGTCTCCAAAGGTGCGCAGCTCATCGCCGCGCATTCTCACGGCTCGCGCCTGCGCATGCAAGCAGAACGCGACGCACCCTTGCACGCATGCGCCGCGTTCGCTGCTACGCCGCGTACGGACCGTCAGAGATCGGCCGATAACGCGAAAGCCACGTGCTCGCATCGACGTCGCCCGTGAATTTCTCCTCCAGCCATTCCTGATAGCCGAGAAGATGACCGAGCGGCGCCTCTGCTTCGAGCACCATCATGCCGACACGATGGTCGAGGCGGACGATCGTCGCACGTCGACGCGCGAGATCGTCCTGCAGCGCCGCGGCATGGCGCGACGGTCCGGTCACGAGCAGCGTCATGAACGGCTCGAGGACCGGCGCGCCGTGCGCGTAACGAACGCTCGGCGCTTCGACGACGAGCGCATCGCCGAAACGCTCGCGCAACGCCTCGACCGGGCGGCGCAGCGCCGGCTCGTTTCGCGCGAGCACGCGAAGGCGCGCCGGCTCGGCAACGAGCAACGCCGCGTCGTCGATGAACGGCGGACGCCGCCAGATCTCCTGCAGCAGGCACGTCTGCACGCTCGGATCCGGCGAGCGCACCGCCTGCTCGATCGGGCATTCGGGATGCAGAAGCGATGCCCGGCGCGGCGGCTGTGGCTTGGCGGGACGCATCAAAAGCCGCGGCAGCATCACGACGGCCTCCGCGCGTGGCGCACCGATACGACGTGCAACTCGTCGATCGCCGCGTCCGGCAATGCGACCGGCACGCGCGCACCGACGCGTCGGCCGAGAAGCGCGCGCGCAACCGGCGCGAACACCGAAACGCGAGCGGCGGCGGGATCGGAAGCGGCCGGGTGAACGAGCCGGACGGTGCGCGTCGTTCCGCGCGGAAGCTCGACGTAGGTCACCTCGGCGTCGAGGCCGATCACGTCGCGCGACAACGCATTGGGCGGAACGAGCGTGGCATGCGCCAGCATTTCCGCGAGCTCGCCGGCAGCGCCTGGCAACAGCGCCTCGCGCGGCGAAACGGTTGCGAGCACCGCCGACAGCGTGGCGGCGTCGTGGGCGGACATGACGATTTCGTTGCGATCGAACACGAGAAGCTCCTTCACTGATTTCGAAACGACGATGAACGGATCGCGACGGCACTGCGACTTTCGGCGCGCGCTTCCGAACGCCCGGCCGAAGCGCGAGCTACGGGCGCGGCAGCGAATGCCGGCGACGCGAATGGATCGTTGTGAAGGGACCCGGTAACCCGTGAGCCGCGCCTATCGCGGCGGCGGCGGGGTTACCGGGCTCGCCCGAGACAGGCGAGCGTTCCGCGGTCGTTTCGCTGGACCGAGAGCGGGTTTCGCGCGCGCCGGCACTGCGCGCGCGCGAGAGCGGCCTGCGCGGGATTCATCGCCACCGGCGACGCAAGCCGGTCAAGGGATAAATTGTCGAAAATCGCGCGCATGAGCAAGGATACGAAAGGAAATTTCAACTTGTATAAATACTGCCGTCTGCTGCCATTATAGCGACAAATGCGGATTTATCAAGCTTTTTCAGACTCTACACAGCCATCGGCGCCGAGAGCGTCGGATGATGGCGATAGTCTTCGAGCGTGAAGTCGGACGGCTCGGCGCGCTCGAGCCATTCGGGCGCGTAGCGGCCGGTTTCGGCATACGCCGGGATGCGCGGCGAAATCACGAGGCGCGGCAACGGATACGGGTCGCGCTGCAACTGCTCGCGCAGCATCTCGATGTGATTCTCGTAGATGTGCGCGTCGCCGATGAAGTACGAAAACCATCGCGGCGCATAGCCGGTGAGGCGCGCGATCAGCGACAAAAGCACGCTACCCTCGCAGATGTTGAACGGCGTGCCGAGGCCAACGTCGTTCGAGCGCACGTACAGGCAAAGCGACAGCTCGCGCTTTGCGCGGTTGGGCAGGAGCTGATAGAGCAGATGGCACGGCGGAAGCGCCATCTGATCGAGCTCGGCGACGTTCCACGCATGAAAGAGAATCCGCCGATCGCTCGGATTCGTCATGATCGTGTCGAGGCAATGGCGAATCTGATCGATCGCCTTGTGCAGCAGCAGCTTGTCGCGACCGTCGTCGCGAACCTGTGCGACCAGTCGATAGCCGCGCGACAGCGCGTCGTCGATCTGCGCCGATCGATCGGCATCGAGGAGCTTGTAGGCGGGCCACGCTCGCCATTGATAGCCGTAGATCTCGCCAAGCCAGTCTTCACCCAGGCGATACGGGTTGGCGAGCCAGGCGGCGTTCTCGTTGGCGTTCTGGTCCCAGACCTTGCAACCGAGCGCGCGAAAGTCCGCGGCGCTGCGCGCGCCGCGCAGAAAGCCGATCAGCTCGCCGACCGCGGATTTGAACGCGAGCCTGCGCGTTGTGATCGCGGGGAATCCCTTCGCGAGATCGAAGCGCATTGCCGCGCCGGGAATGCTGATCGAGCGCACGCCGGTGCGATTCTCCTGCCACGTTCCCCCTTCGAGAATCGAGCGAACGAGCGAGAGATAGGCTTCCATCGCGACAAACGTGCATCGACTTAGGGATCAGTTGTCGAGCATACCGCACGGCACGGCGAACGCCGCGTCGTTCGACCAATGCTCGTTGATCTGTTTGCGCGACAGATGCGCGCGGGACGCAAGCGAGATTCCCGCGTGAGCGACGCGGGCGACAGCAGCGGATCAGTAGACGCTACGCGCCGCGCTCACGCGGTCGCAAAGCTTCTCGAACTCCGCTTCGTCGGATCGAGGTTCCTCCTCGCGCTTCGGCTTTTCGATCGGCGTTTGCGCCGTCTCGATGTCGAAGCATTGCGCGAGATCCCGTGCTTGCGTTTCCATGATGTCGATTCGCTTTACGTCCTGCGCCGTAGCGCCGGGCGACGCCACCATCTAAGCAATCCACATGCCATGCAAATTCGCTGGCGACGGCCGGTGGACAACTGCACATGCGAGGCGATGCCTCGCATTGCAGCGCGATCGGCGCGATCGCCATGAATCGAAACGTTGTCGCGTGCAACCGACAATAAAGTCGGGAGCGATGCTAAGCGACTGAACTCAATGCGAATTGATTGTCGCCGCTGCCCGACAGCGCCCGCAAATGCAGGCGCGATGAAACGCTCAAGCCTTGGCTTCCTTGAACATTCCCGGCTCGAGGCGATGCCGCTGCAACAACTTGTAGAACTCCGTGCGATTGCGCTTCGCGAGCTGCGCGGCCTGCGTGACGTTCCCGCCGGTGATTTTGAGAAGTCGGACGAGATAATCGCGCTCGAACGTCTTGCGCGCCTCCTCGAACGGGATCAACGCGGCCGCGTCTTCCTTGAGGGCCGCCTGCACGAGCGTCGCGGGAATGACGGGCGTGGTCGCGAGCGCGACGGACTGCTCGAGCAGATTCAATAGCTGGCGCACGTTGCCGGGCCATGGCGCCGCGACCAGCAACGCCATCGCATCCGGCGCGAGCGTCAGCGGCGGCTTGCGATAACGCTCGGCAAGCCTTCGCAGGATGTGAGCGGCGAGAAGCGGAATGTCCTCGCGCCGCTCGGCGAGCGACGGCAGCTTGAGCGACACGACGTTCAGCCGGTAATAAAGGTCCTCGCGGAAGTGGCCCTGCTCGCGCTGCGAATCGAGGTCGCGATGCGTGGCCGAGATCACGCGGACGTCCACCGGAATCGCCTGCGTCGATCCGACCGGACGCACCTCGCCCTCCTGCAAAACGCGAAGGAGCTTCACCTGGAGCGGCATCGGCATGTCGCCGATCTCGTCCAAGAACAACGTGCCGCCGTCAGCCGCCTGGAACAGGCCTTTGTGCGCCTGGATGGCGCCGGTGAACGCGCCGCGCGCGTGCCCGAAAAGCTCGGATTCGAGGAGATCGCCCGGAATGGCGCCGCAATTGACCGCGACGAACGATTTTTCGTGTCGCGGGCTCGCCTCGTGGATCGCGCGCGCCAGAAGCTCCTTGCCGGTGCCCGAATCACCAAAGATCAGCACGCTCGCGTCCGAGTCGGCGACGAGCTTCGCCTGGCGCAGCAAGTCTTCCATGCGCGGGCTTCGCGTGATGATGCCGGCGCGCCATTCGCCGGCGTTGACGTCGCTTCCAGCCGGCTCTCCGCCGGACACCTGGAGCGCCGCGGCGACTTTCTGCAGCAGCTCCTGGCTGTCGAACGGCTTGGTCAGATAGCCGAAGACGCCACGCTGGGTTGCGTTGACGGCATCGGGAATCGTTCCGTGGGCGGTAAGGATCACGACCGGAAGCGCAGCATGCTGGCGGTGGATGGCCTCGAACAGTTGCAGACCGTCGATACCCGGCATGCGCAAGTCGGTGATCACCGCAGCGGGGCGCTGGACGGCGATGGTTGCGAGTGCCGTTTCGCCGCTGTCGGCCGTGCGAACGCGATAGCCCGCGGACGTGAGTCGCAGACTGATCAGCTTGAGGAGATCCGGGTCGTCGTCGACCAGGAGGATGTCGCCATGATTCATGAAGTCCTTTCGAACAAACGGGTTAGCGGCCGGAGCCACCGGCGCCGGCGGAACCGCCGCCACCGCCGCTGCGAACGCGATCGCGCAGGAGGCTTCGCTCCATCGCGCGAAGCGCCTCGAGCTTCTGGATCGCCGCGTCGGCCTTCTCCTGCTCGTCGTGCACGGCGCGCTGTCGTTCGGTCACTTGCGCCTGCAGCACGGCCGCGAGATGACGGATCGGCGACGTTGCGGGCGCGTTTCGCGCGACGTTCTCGAAGAGCTGAAGGGCGCGCTGATCGTCGGCAGGCGACGAGCGAACGAGCGTGTAGAGCACCGCGAGACGCACGCGGTTCGCGTCGGTGCGTTGTTTGGAGAACGTCTGCGTCGCCGAGGTGAGCTCGTGCTTGAGCTCGTCCGGCGGCATCGTTCCGAAGCGCTGAAGATCGGCGAGGAGCGCGATCATCTGCTCGTCCTCGGTGGGCGGAGGCGGCGCCGGTGTGGGCGGCGTCACGATGATCACCGGCGCCGGCGGGGTCGCAGGCGAAGCGATCGCCACTTTGGCGGGCGGACTGGCGGGCGGCGCGGTTGCCGGCCGCTCGGGCAGCGGCGCCTCGATCGGTGGCGTATCGACGATGGGCGGCGGATCGGGCATCGCGAAAGTTTCCGGATCGTTCTCGTCGGCGGGCATCACCGGTGTCGGAAGCGACGAGCACGCGGCAAGCATCGCCGCGAAGATTGCGCCGGCGACCGTTCCTGCCCGCAATCCGACGTATCCGGCGGACCTCATTCCCCGCCTGCGAGTACGGCCGCCTGGAGCGCCGGCCGCGCGTAGTCCTGCGCGGGCGCGAGCGGCAGCGACAGCCGAAACCATGCGCCGGTCCTGCCATCGCCGCGATCGGCGACCACGATGCTGCCGCCCTGAGCAAGTGCATACTCTCGCGCGATCGCAAGCCCGAGGCCCGAGCCCTTGATCCGACCATCGACAGGCGCCGGCCCCTGATAGAACGACTCGAAGATCCGGGTCCGATCCTCGACGGCGACGCCACGACCCTCGTCGATCACGTCCAGCACAGCGAAGCCATCCTTGGCACCGATGTCGACGCGGATCGTCGCGTTTCGCGGCGAATACTTGATTGCGTTCGAGAGCAGGTTGTCGACGATGGTGCGTAGCCTCTCCGCGTCGCCGATGACCGTCGCCGGTTGCAGGTTCGTCTCGAAGGTGATCATGCGGCCGAGCGCGGCAAGCCGCTGCTCGCGAATCACCCGCGCGGCGACGTCGGGCAATGCGACCGGGACGAGCGCGGCCGGTTCCATTGCCCGCGTCTGCTGATACGCCAGCAGATCCTCGATCAGCTTCTGCAGCGAAAGCGTGTTGTCGCGCACGATGCGCACGATGTCGTGCTGCTCCGGCGTGAGCTTGCCGCCGACGTCGTCGCGCAACAGTTCCGCGCCCTCGCGCACTGCGGTGAGCGGCGTCTTGAGCTCGTGCGAGACCTGGCGAAGGAACCGCGTCTTCTGCTCCTCGAGCTCACGCAGGCGGCTTCGCAGCCATTCGAGGCGTTGCCCGACGTAGCGCAAATCCTGCGGGCCGGTGACGCTGATCGCGTGCTCGAAGTCGGCGCTTCCCATCCGGCGAATGGCCATGTCGAGCTGGCGAATCGGACGCGCGATCAGCGTCGCGAACACGATCGCGAGGGCGATCGCGATGCCGACGGTGGCAAGCCCCACGTAGATCCATTTTTCGCGGCCTTGCGTCGCCGTCTCCTGCAATCGCTCGATCGCGCGTTGCGTGAGCTGGTTGCTCGCGGCGAGCATCGATTGCGCGGCGTCGACGAGCTTCGCATAACCGTCGGCGAGCTGATCGGCAGCTTCGGGGGTGCGGCCCGGCGCAGTGAGGGTCTTGTAGAGCTGCGCTTCCTGGCCCGGCAGTTTCTCGAGCGTCTTTTGTGAGCCGGGCTCGAGCGGGAGTGAGGCGAGCTGGTTCGTCGTGTCGAGAAAATCCTTGCGCAGCTTCGCGTATTCGTCGAGCAGTCCGCTGTCCTCGAGAATCAGGTGCTGACGCGCGATGCGCTCGAGCGTCGTCGCCTGCTCGTACAAGAGCCTGCTCGTGCGGCCCGCCTGCGCGGCTTGCAGCACTTCCTGGCGGCCCTGCGATTCGAGGCGATCGAGCGAGAGGATCATCTCGGCGAGCGCGTAGACGAGCGGCAGGCTTACGAGCAGGAAGCCCAGCAGGATGAACTTGAGGAACGAGCGCGGGTAGTACACGCGGAAGGGCGGAAAATCGGTTGCGTCGCGCCGCTATAATCGGCGGATTATGACATTGCGGCCCGCGCTCGCGCTGATTGCAGCCGTCGCGGCCAACCGCGTCATCGGACGCGACGGCAAGCTTCCGTGGAGGCTTCCCGAAGACCTGCGGCGCTTTCGCGAACTCACCACCGGCCACGCGGTGATCATGGGCAGGCGCACATGGCTTTCGCTGCCGCACGCGCTGCCCGGGCGTCAGAACATCGTCGTCACGCGCCAGCCGACGTTCGACGCGGAAGGCGCGGAAACCGCGCGATCGATCGAAGACGCGATTGCCAAAGTCGCGTATCCTGCGCCCGCGTTCGTCATCGGCGGAGGCGAATTGTATCGTGCGACGCTACCGCTCGCGCAGATCGCCTACGTGACGGAGATCGAGCGCGCGTTCGAGGGTGATGCGACGTTTCCGCCGCTCGATCCGCGGGAGTGGGTCGAAGTCGCGCGCGAGGCGCATCGAAAGGACGATCCGGAAGGATTCGCGTACGCGTTCGTGACTTACGAGCGACGCGATCGGTAATCAGAGGGAGAAGGAAAAATGTCCACCGAGGCATTTCACGTACATGGTCCGCATGATCACGAGGTCGAGCATGCCGCGCATTCGCGCGATCCGTTCTCGGCGCAGATCGCGGTGATGACGGCGATTTTCGCGACGATCGGCGCGCTCTTCGGCTACATGGTCGGGGCGACGCAGAACGACGCGCTGCTGTTCAAGAACGATTCAGCGATTCGGCGAACCGAATCGTCCGATCAGTGGAATTTCTATCAGGCGAAGAGCAGCAAGCAGAATCTTGCCGAGTTGGGCGCGACGCTGACGACCGGCGACGCAGCGGCACGGTTCAAGTCCGAGGCCGAGCGCTACAACAAGGAAAAGCAGGACATCATGGCGCAGGCCCAGAAGCTCGAGAAACGCTCCGAAGAGCTCGAAGCGAAGAGCGAGGCGTCGATGCACGTCCACCATCGCTGGGCGCAGGCGATGACGTTGATCCAGATCGCGATCGCGCTCGCGGCGATCACGCTTCTGACGCGAAGCCGGTGGCTCCATGTCGTGTCGTATGGCGCGGGCGGCATCGCGGTGCTGATCGGGGTGCTGGCGCTGATGCATGTTTAGTTGACTTACGCATTCCCCGATAATGTCGATTCGACGCGCGGCGATGCGCGACACCT
>DATFCW010000327.1:0-7058 GCA_035252665.1 Casimicrobiaceae bacterium
TCGATATCTTCGCGACGATTTCAGCCGCGGGAACGACGTGATCCATCCGCCAGCCGTTCGTGTGGCCGACATCCATGTACTCGATGAAGCGCATGATGTGCGGCGTGTCGTGAAAGTGGCGCGCGAGCTCGACGATCGCGCGCTCGTTCATTCCGCGCTTGACCACGGCGTTGATCTTGATCGGAGAAAGCCCGACAGCTTCTGCAGCTTCGATGCCTTCGAGCACGCGCTGCACGGGGAAGTCGACATCGTTCATCGCGCGAAACGTCGGGTCGTCGAGCGCGTCGAGGCTCACCGTGACGCGCGAAAGTCCGGCATCGCGAAGCGCGTGCGCTTTCTTCGCGAGCAGTGCGCCATTGGTCGTCAGCGTAAGATCGATATCACCGAGCGCCGCCAGCATCTCGATCAGCCGCTCGAGATGCCGACGAAGCAGCGGCTCGCCGCCGGTGAGTCGAATCTTGCGCACGCCCTGGTCGACGAAGATGCGAGCGATGCGGGCGATCTCCTCGAACGTCAGAATCTCGTTGTGCGGAAGGAACGGAAAGTCGCGCCCGTAGACGTCCTTCGGCATGCAGTAGACGCAGCGGAAGTTGCAGCGATCGGTGACCGAGATGCGCAGATCGTGCAGCGGGCGCTCGCGTGTGTCGGTCGGCGGCAGGGAGTCGACCGCGGCGAGTGCGGCCGCCTCGCGCACGAACGCATCTCGCGCGGCAGCGCCGGACAGCGCGCGAACGTCGGTAAGCGGGATGACGCTGGCCATGGCGATGTCGATGTTAGCAGACGCTCACGTAGCGGTTTTTCGGGTTGTATGATCGACTGGCACGTTTTTCGGTGCCTCGGCCTTCGACGCATTCTTCGCCGTACCGAACGTGCCTCAATTGACAGCCACGACCGATGCAGCCGCTGACGCAACTCGTTGACGTGATCATCGAGCGGGTCCCCCTGAACAATCGCTGGGCGAACGAGCGCTGGCAACCCGCGGCCGTCGAGATCGTGCCGCCTTGCGCCGGCGTCGTCCCGGATCGTAGCGCGGCCCCCGGTACGCTGCCCTGCATTCCGGAAGGGCAGGACCGCTGGCGTTGCCGCGGCTTCGAGATCGAATTGCATCCCACCGAGGCCGAAGGCTACTTCCTGAATCTCACCGCGCCGAATCCCCGGATATTCGTCATGTGGCGTCTGTTCGACGATGGCGCAATGCCGGTGGCGCGACCGGTGCTCGTGACGGTCAGCTACAACCAGGCGGCGCGCTTCATGGATGGTGGCGAGCAAGTGGACGGGGTGCCGATGGTGCCCGCGATTGCGGACTGGATGCGGCCCTTCATTGCCGCGCATTACCGACCGGAACCGCGGCGCAAGGCGAAGCGGAATGATCCCCTGGGCGATGCAACGCCGCACGCGTCAAGCGAGGATTCGCGGCGTGGATGACGAGCGGCGATCATCGTTTTCGCTTCGCCGCTGGTCGCGGCGCAAGCTCGAGGCCGCACGTGGGCAAGACGACTCGCGTGCATCGCGAAGGAACGTCGATGATGTTGCGCCAGCGCCGAAGCATCCGGCGGGCGAGGCGGTTTGCGCGCGATCGGTTGCTGCGCCCGGTACATCGGACCGGCGTTCAGATATTCCCGCAGCGCCGCCCGCGACTGAAACCGCCAAGCTCCCGCTTCCGCCGATCGATTCACTGACGATCGACTCCGACTTCTCGCCGTTCATGCAGGCGGGCGTCGATGAAACGGTCAAGCGCGAGGCGCTGCGCAAGCTCGTGCGCGATCCGCGGTTCAACGTGATGGACGGGCTCGACGTCTACATCGACGACTACTCGAAGCCGAGCCCGCTGGAGCCGGCGCTCGCCCGGGCGCTCACGCAGGCCCGCTACGTGTTCAATCCGCCGAAGACGCGCGTCACGGCGGAGGGCATCGTCGAGGACGTTCCGGAGCCGACCGAGCGCGAAGGTGATGGCACAAGCGCGCAAGCGCCGGGGTCCGCCATCACCGAAGTCACGCAACGCGTTGCCTCGTTGGAATCGCCGCAGCCGAAGGCGCCGCGCGCGGAACCGCCCCCATCGGAGCATTCACCCGCCGACAAGCCCATCGAATGACTCTTCGCGACAAGAACGTATTCCTTTGCACGTGCAACGGCACGATGCCGCTCGACGCCGAGGCGATCGCGCGCGCGGGCGGCGATGTCGCGCGTCCGCTGCACACCGCGATGTGTCAGCGGGAGCTCGCCCGGTTCAAGGACGCGGCCGGCGGCGACATGGTCGTCGCGTGCACGCAGGAGCAGCGGTTGCTCGGCGAGATCGCAGAGGAGGCCGGCAACGTACGCTCGATCCGCTTCGTCAACATTCGCGAGACTGCGGGGTGGTCGGCGGAAGCCGCGCATGCAACACCGAAGATCGCAGCGCTCCTTGCTGCCGCGGCGTTGCCCGATCCCGAGCCCGTTCCACGCGTGGCGTACCAATCGCAGGGACGCGTGCTGATCGTCGGCGCACTTCGGCCTGGCTTCCGCTGGGCCGAGATGCTCGGCGAATCGCTGTCGGTCACCGTGCTCGCCACCGATGTCGCGCCCGACGATGATCTTGCGGGGGCGCGTGGCTTCGCCGTGTATTCGGGAAAGCTCACGCACCTCGAAGGCTGGCTCGGCGCATTCGACGCGCATTGGACGCAGGAAAATCCGATCGATCTCGACCTTTGCACGCGCTGCAACGCATGCGTGAAAGCGTGTCCCGAACACGCGATCAGCAGCGCATTCCAGGTCGACGTCGATCGCTGCCGCGAGCATCGCCAATGCGTCGCCGCATGCGGCATCGTCGGTGCGATCGATTTCGATCGACACGACACGAAACGCAGCGACCGATTCGACGCGGTGCTCGATCTGTCGCCGTCGCCGTGGTTTACCCAGCACCAGCCGCCGCAAGGCTATTTTTCGCCGGGCGACGATCCGCTCGCGCAGGCGAAGGTTGCCGCCGAGCTCGCGCTCATAACAGGCGAGTTCGAGAAACCGAAATTCTTCGCCTACAAGTCATCGATCTGCGCGCATGCGAGGTCGGGGAAATCCGGCTGCACGCAATGCATCGACGTCTGCTCGACGCGAGCGATCCGCCCCGACGGCGACCACGTTGCGGTCGAACCGCATCTTTGCATGGGCTGCGGCGCATGTGCGACCGTGTGCCCGTCGGGCGCGATGACGTACGCTTATCCGTCGCCCGCCGATCTCGGCGTACGGATGCGTACGCTGCTCGCGACCTATGCGCAGGCGGGTGGCCGCGATGCCGTGATCTTGTTGCACGCCGCCGATGCCGAGTCGATCATCGAGAAGCTCGCGCGTCGCGGCCGGGGTTTGCCGGCCAGGGTGATGCCCGTCGCGATCGAGCACATGGCGTCCGTCGGCATCGACCTCTGGATGGCGCCACTGGCATGGGGTGCGAGCGGCATCGCGGTGCTCGCAAGCGGCCGCGAAGCGCCGCAATACCTCGAAGCGCTGCGCTTCCAGATGTCGATTGCGCAGACCATAGCGAACGCGCAGGGTTACCAGGGCGAGCACTTCCGCCTCATTGACGCGAGCCGCGACGACGTCGAACGCCGATTGTGGGACTGGCCGGTGGCCTTGCCGCCGCGGCTTGGGGCAACTTTCGGCGCGACGAACGACAAACGCAAGACGCTCGCGCTTGCGTTCGATCACCTCGCGCAACATGCGCCGGTTCCCGCGACGTCGATTCCGCTGCCCGCCGGCGCGCCGTTCGGCACGCTCGCGATCGATCGCGACCGCTGCACGATGTGCCTCGCGTGCGTCGGGTCGTGCCCCGAATCGGCGTTGCTCGACCATCCTGAAGCGCCGAAACTGCGCTTCATCGAGACGAACTGCGTCCAATGCGGCATATGCGCGAAGACCTGCCCCGAGCAGGCGATCGCGCTCGTACCCCGTCTCGATTTGACCGCCGAAGCCCGCGCGCCGCGTGTGCTGAACGAGGCGAAGGTGTTCGCTTGCATCCGGTGCGGCAAGCCGATGGGGGCCGAAAAGCTCGTTGGCGCGATGCTCGAGCGGCTGCGCGCACATTCGATGTTCGCGAAACCGGAAGCGCTCGAGCGGCTGAAGATGTGCGCCGACTGTCGCGTCGTCGATCTGATGACCAATGAGGGACCGGCGGATATTCGGAATCTTTGAGCGGCGGGGTGGGTGATGGGGTGCGAGGGAGGAGAGGGGCCAGACGAGCAAGCGATGCCGACGCGGCGCAATCACCTGTCCGCAAACCCGTCGCGCAACGATGAGCCGCTCTCATCGCTCCCCCCTCGTGCGTCATCCCGAAGTTCGGCCCTTCCCCCCGAAGACCGCGCGCGCGCCGACTTCTACGCGCTTCTCGCCCGGCTCTACGCGGACGTTCCCGACCAACCGCTCCTCGCTGCCATCGCTGCCGCACCGGCGATCGAAGGCGACACGCCGTTCGCGACATCGTGGAATCGGCTGGTCGCGGCGAGCACGGCCATGGACGCGGAAGCGGCGGCCCAGGAGTACACCGATCTCTTCGTCGGCGTCGGCAAGTCGGAGGTCAACCTGCATGCATCGCATTGGCTGACCGGGGGGATGATGGACAAGCCGCTCGTCAATCTGCGAAGCGATCTTGCGAAACTCGCCATTGAACGGCGCGAAGACGTTGTCATGGTCGAGGATCACCTATCGGCGCTCTGTGAGACGATGCGGCTTCTGATCGCCGGCGACGAGACGAGATTTCCGGCGCCGATTGCGGCGCAACGCGCCTTCTTCGACCGGCACATCGCGTCCTGGGTCTTTTTATGCTGCGCCGCAATACGAGATTGCGCTATTGCCAACTACTATGTGCGCGTAGCAGAATTCACCGAACAACACATGGCGCTGGACCGTGATGCACTCGCCATGGACTAGCACTCGATGCAGAGCCGCCGATCACGCGCGTTCTCGTCAGTCGCTTGATTAGCGCACGGAACCTGTTTTGGAGGAGCACATGAGCGATACATCTCGCCGCGACATTTCGCAAGCGGTGCCGAAAGGCTCGCCTTCCCCCGATAGCAAGCGACGCCGATTCCTGATGGCGTTCGGTGCGAGTGCCGCCGGCGCCGCGTCCGCTTCGGCGCTCGCCGCAACGCCTGCAGCCGTCGTGACGCCCGAGCAATCGCAACCCAGCTCCCAGGGCTACCGCGAAACCGAGCACGTGCGCAATTACTACGACTCGACTCGCATTTGATCCTTGCGATTGCCCACCGGGGCATCGGCAACGAAAAACGCTTCACCCAACGTCTTCGGTCAGGAGAAGAGTCATGCTGCTCACGCGCAAAACCGATTCCGCTCACGTAGCTCCGGCGCGGCTGTCCCGGGGCATGGGCGCGCGGATCGCCACGATGGATCGTCGCGCGTTCCTGAAGCGCTCCGGCATGGTGGCGGGCGTTGGCGCGTTCGCGAGCCAGTTGCCGTACGGCACGATGCAGAAGGCCAAGGCCGCCGACGATTCGGCGAAAGTCGATCGCAAAGTTCACCGCACGGTGTGCACGCACTGCTCGGTAGGCTGCTCGATCGACGCGGTCGTCGAGAACGGCGTGTGGGTGCGCCAGGAGCCGGTCTTCGATTCGCCGTTGAATCTCGGCGCCCACTGCGCAAAGGGCGCGGCGATCCGCGAGCACGGCCGCGGCGAGTTCCGCCTGAAATCGCCGATGAAGCTCGTCAACGGCAAGTGGCAGAAGATTTCGTGGGACGACGCGATCAAGGAGCTCGGCGACAAGCTGCTCGCGATCCGCAAGGAGGCCGGGCCCGACGCGGTGTTCTGGGTCGGCAGCTCGAAGCACAGCAACGAGCAGTCGTATCTGCTGCGCAAGTTCGTGTCGTTCTTCGGCACGAACAACATGGATCACCAGGCGCGCATCTGTCACTCGACCACGGTCTCCGGCGTCGCGAATACCTGGGGCTACGGCGCGATGACCAATTCGTACAACGACATGCAGAACACGAAATGCGCGTTGTACATCGGGTCGAATGCGGCCGAAGCGCATCCGGTGTCGCTTCTGCACATGCTGCACGCGAAGGAAACCGGCGCGAAGATGATCGTCGTCGATCCGCGGTTCACGCGCACGGCGGCGAAGGCCGACTACTACGTGCGCATCCGCTCCGGCACCGATGTCGCGTTCCTGTTCGGCGTGCTGTGGCACATTTTCAAGAACAACTGGCAGGACGACAAGTACATCCACGACCGCGTCTATGGCATGGACAAGGTCAAGGAAGACGTCATGGCCAAGTGGTCGCCGGACAAGTGCGAGGAAGTGACCGGCGTGCCGGAGGCGCAGGTGTACAAGGTCGCCGAAATGATGGCGAAGAACCGGCCGTCGACGCTCGTCTGGTGCATGGGCCAGACGCAGCACTCGACCGGCAATGCGTTCGTGCGCGCGTCGTGCATCGTGCAGTTGGCGCTCGGCAACATCGGCGTGTCCGGTGGCGGCGCGAACATCTTCCGTGGCCACGACAACGTGCAAGGCGCCACCGACATCGGGCCCAATCCTGATTCGCTGCCTGGCTACTACGGCGTGTCGGCCGGCGCATGGAAGCATTTCGCCGCGGTGTGGAATGTCGACTACGAGTGGATGAAGAAGCAGTTCGCGTCGCAGGCGATGATGGAAAAGCCGGGCATGACGGTGTCGCGCTGGATCGACGGCGTGCTCGAGAAAAACGAGCTCATCGACCAGGACAGCAACCTGCGTGCGATCGTGTTCTGGGGGCATGCGCCGAACAGCCAGACGCGCGGCAAGGAGATGGTCGAGGCGATGAAGAAGCTCGACGTCATCGCCGTGATCGACCCGTATCCATCCGCCACCGCGGCGATGGCCGCGATGGTGCGCAAGGACGGCGTCTACCTGTTGCCGGCGTGCACGCAACTCGAGACGTCGGGCAGCGTGACGGCGTCGAATCGCTCGGTGCAATGGCGCGAGCGCGTGATCCGGCCGCTCTTCGAGTCGCAGACCGACCAGGCGATCATGCTCGCGTTCGCGAAGAAGTTCGGCTACGCCGACGAGTTCATGAAGAACTACAAGTCGTGGAAACCCGAC
>DATFCW010000328.1:0-5264 GCA_035252665.1 Casimicrobiaceae bacterium
AAAATCAGTGCCAGAGATCATTTCGAAATACATCTCTGGCACCAATTAGCGGCGTTACCTCGCTGCCTGCTTCTCTTTGGCCAGCTTGTACTGCTTGTCGAATGCTTCGAGCACCTTGGTCACGTGCTTCGGGTCCTCCGACGGCACCACCTCGGCCTCCGAGATCCCGGTGCCCTCGCACGCGACGATCGCCCCGGTCTTTCCTCGCCAACGCTTGTTGACCACTTCGAGATTGATCCGGCAGCGAACGACCTTTTCCGGCTTGTCCCAGCCGGTAGCCGCATTCGGGTCGCCCTTGAAGCCGAGCTTCTCCAAGCCTGACATCACGTCCGAGATGCGCTTGAGCGCGCGCGCATCGTAATTGGGATCGTTGCGCCAGAAGTTGGTCTCGATGAACACCTTGTCGCCCGCCGGGTTGCGCATGTAGACGTACGGGCTCAGCTTGTGCGCCGCCTGGTCGGCGCCTTCGGTGGGTTGCGCGAGAACGCTCGCCGAGGTGAGCGCGAGCGCGACAACGATGGCACGAATCATCGCTTTGAACATTCGATTCAACCTTCGCAAAGGTGGGAAGCCATTCTTGCACATACGAATCTCGGGTCGGATGTCGACCGCCATCGTGCGGCGGGCGCCTATGTCGCGTGCGAAAAAACGCCGTCGGGCGCCGGCGCTCGTCCGTCGAGCGTGATCCGCCAGATGCCGGAAAAGAGCAGCCAGAAGCCGGTCAGCAGACCGATGAACGCAATCGAGCTTGCCGGCCAGCCCCATGCGATCAGGATCCCGATCACGATCGCGAGAATGCCGTCGAACAGCACCCATCCCCAGCCCTTCGCGGGACGCACCCGGAACGAGAGAATCACCCGCACGATGCCGCCTACGAAGATGAACGCGCCGATCCACAGCGCGATCGTCGCGATGCCGGCGACCGGGAACAGCAGGAGACAGATACCGAGAACGAGCGTAATGATGCCCGCCACGAGCTTCCAGCCGAAGCCCGCGCGATGGCGAGTCTGGAAGGCATGCACGATTTCGACAATGCCCGCGAAGATCAACAACCATGTAAGCGTCAGCACCGTCGCCAGTGCCGCGACGCCGGGCATCAGAAGTGCCAGCACGCCGATCGCGATCAGCAGAATGCCCCAGGCGATCGACCAGCCGCGATGATGGACGGGGGGCGGAGCGCTCGACGTCGTAGCCATGGAATCCTCCTCTATGGGAACCCTGGGCCAGCTTGTGCGCGCGACGGTTCCTTATTCGCGCGGCGTCGGACCGAAGCGGCGCATTGCCGGCACTTCGTGTGCGGGCACGCCGTGAAGCTTGGCGGCGGCTTGCGCGTGGCGGATGACGACGCTGCCGCCGGCAACGATTGCCGCGGCGCCGATGTCGACATTGTCGACGACGACGGCGCCGATGCCGAGGAGCGCATCTTCGCCCACCGCGGCGTGTCCTGCAATTGCCGTTCCGGCAGAGATCCAGGCGCGGGCGCCGAGCACGACGCCGTGGCTTACGTAGACGAGGCTGCCTATCTTCGCATCGTCGCCGATCGACGTATGCGACAGCATGCCGCGACAGATGCAAGTCATTGCGCCGATGTCGACGCGATCGCCGATACGCACGCCGGCAAGGTGCGGAAAGAAGCTGCGGCGCCCGTCGGCGCGATCGTGATACGCGAGGCCGACGAAACCGATCGATGCGCTGGCGCCGACGACGCAATCGCGACCGATTTCGGTGTCCGGGTAGACGACCGTACCCGGACCGATCCGCGTGCCTGCGCCGATGACGACGTTCGGACCGATGCACGCCGTCGGCGAGATCGACGCGCCTTCGTCGATCGTAGCGCCGCGGTCGACCCCGGGGAGGGGATCCGCGGGTCGCGCGGAATCAGGGCAAAGCCATGCGACGGTGTCGATGAACGCCGCGCGAACGTCGGCCACGGCGATGAATGTCTTGTCATCACGGGGCTCGGGAGCAACCGATCGCGGCACGATGACGACGGTCGCCTTCGTGTGTCCGACGCGCTCCGCGGCGCGCGCAGCATCGCAAAACCCGAGTGCGTCATCCACGAGAACGGACAATGCACCGATTGCACGAATCGGTCGGTCAGGATTGCCGATCAACGCCGCTTCGCCAAGGCGCTTGCTCACGCTTCGCGCGGTGGTCGGCGTCGCGAGCCTGCGCGCGAAGGTCATGCGCTCCTCTCAGCTTGCGCGGCTGGTGCGCCGAGTGGCGTGGCTGACTTGGCGACGATCACGCAACGGTATCTTCCATCGGTTGCGTTGCTGCGGTGGCTTGCCGATCGTGCTCGGCGCACTGTCGCCAGATTGCATCCCCTGGGATCTTTTCTGCCGGCATGTAGCGCGCGAGATCGACCCCCGCGCACTTGAACTTCCACAGCAGATAAGGATGCAGGCCCTCGAGGCGCGAGCGATAGAACACCGTGTGCGCGCCGTTGCTGCCGAACGCGCGCCCGCGCAACCTCGCGAGCACCTGGCGGTCGCCGCCTGTGCCGCCTTGGAAGCGCGTCATCGCCCATTCGCAGAACACGTCCTGGCACGCGAGCGTATCGAGGAAGAAGCAATTGGTGTCGACGAAGCCGCCTTGCGTCTGGGCATACACGCCGCGACCGGGGCCCATCGATTCCCACGTATCGAGACACAGAAGGTCGCCGCTTTTCGCATCGACGAAATGGCGAAGCGAAAACGCCCACGCCTTGCCCGCTATGGCGGCGAGCATCGATGCGATGTGTGTCGGGGCATACCAGTTGTCGTCGTCGAGATAGGTGACGTAGCGGCTGTTCGCCGCGTAGCTCAGGATCGTTTTCAACGCGCCGCCGTAGTGGCTGGGATAGAGTCCGCCGTTGCGCTTCGACGTCGAATATTCGAGATCGAGCATCGTGATCGCGACGTTCGACGGTCTCTGTCGTGCAAGTTGCGCAACGCTTTCGCGATCGCCGATCCACCGATCGATCCCGACGAGCACCTGGATGCGGCCGGGGAAGTCCTGCGCGAACACCGAATGCAGCGCTTGCGCGAACGTGTCGCGGGCGACGGTGACCATCACGACGCTTGCATCGAACGGCGTTTGCAGATCGACCATCGTATATGCTTGTTGAGGCGCGAGCGCCGCTGTTTCTTATCGATGTTTCGTACCGCTTCCCGTGAATCGCTCTCTTTCGATCCTCGCCGTAACCGTCGTCGTCGTGGTGGCCGCGTATTATGGATTCAGCCGGTTCGCCTCGACTAGCGCGCCGCCGGGAAACCCGGTCCAAGCGCCGCTTGCCGCGACGCAAAATGCAACAGGCAAGGCTGCCGCAGCGACCGAAGGCATGGGCCAGGCTGCCGCGTCGACGTCCGTGTCAGCGCCTGAGTCTTCGCCATCGGCAAGCACCATCGGCGCGCAAGCGCCGCATGGCACGTTCTCTATCGTCATCGACAAGGCGCACCCTCCCGCGCCGACGGACGTAATCCGCGTATCGAAGGACGACCCGGTGACGCTATCGGTTACGACCGACCGGCCGGGCAATCTCGAGGTGCACGGCTATCGGAAGGAAGTGAAGGTACAGCCGGGAACGACCGGCACGCTGTCGTTCGTCGCGAACATGACGGGGCGCTTTCCGATCGATCTGCATGCGAGCGATGGCGAACATGTCGAGGTGACGGCGCTGGAGGTGATGCCGAGGTAGCAGATGGCGCGGGTTCGTCACGACACTCGGTGACGCGCCTTTACAAAGCGGTCGCGGCCGGGCCAAGCCTCGCTACGACCCCGTCCTTAAGGTGCTACAGGGCCTCGACGTAAGACTTACCGTCACGCCGTAACCGTGTGCAGCTTGATCCTTGGCGTGGCGAGTCCTGTCAGCGACTCAGCCGGTGGGCACGATCACTTGGCCTCCTGCAATGGGCAGCGACAGGATCCACAGGCCAACGGTCGTGAAGACAATCATCAAAAAAAGCATCGGGAGCTGACTCACGATAGCGCGTCGGGTGCCGCGGAACACGCGCAGCGCTTCGAGGTGCGACAGGTAGACGCCGAGGATGTGGCCGATCAGGATCAGCGCGACCTGCGTGTGCCACACGGTGCCGGCGTCGAGGATCGGCGGATCGGTCGAACGCATTGCGCTTCCGAACAGATGCCAGTGCCAGCCGAACGGATCGGAAGCGATACGCGCGATCTGTGTGCCCTGCGACACGAGCAGCGTGAAGTAATGCGTCACGTTGTAGACGAACGCGATCGGCACCAGCGACAACGTGAACGCCAGCGCGAGCGTACGCAGGTCCTTGTCGCTTCCCGCTGCCAGCTTCGACGCGCCGATGAACGCGAGATAGACGGCAAGATAGAAGAAAGGCGAGAGTACGAGCATCGCCCATTGCCAGTAATAGTAGTAGTCGACGGTCACCGTGTACGGCAGGCGCGAGCCTGCGGTCAGCACCGGGAAGACGTGTTTCCAGAATATCGTCACCCACGGCAACGTATCGTGCAGTCCGTCGAATGCTGTCGACGAAAGCATGAAGAGCACGAACAGAAGCAAGCCCATTCGCTCGGCGGGTTCGTCCAGGATGCCGGCGAGCGGCTTGCGATACGCGACCGACCATCGGCCGTCGCGTTCGCGCACGTAGAACACCGGCGCCATTCGCCCCACGAGCCGGAACATGACCGCGAAGAATTCGCCGTATCGAAACCATGCGTCGCGGCCGAACAAGGCTGCACCGGCGAGATTGATCGTCGTGTAGGCAATCAGCACGAGCGCGAGCGAAAGCGGCTGTGAGTGTCCGAAGAGCTCGAACCAGATAAACGCTGCGTAGAGCAGGAGTGCCGGGTAATACTCGAGCCATGTCGGATACGGCGCGAGGCAAGTGTTGCTCCGCGTCGATGCGACGAGCGCATCGCACAGCACGCGCCACGGATTGACAAGCGCATAAAAGTCTCCTATCAAGGCGGTTACGTACAGAAACCCGAGCGCGAACACGATCCAGAAGAACGTCATATCGAAGTTCGTGTAGACGTTCTTCGTGCCGAAGATCCCGGTCGCGATGCAAAGCGCCAGCAGCGCGAGCGAGAGTGCGCGCGAGAGCGTCAGTAAAGCGTCCGGAAACCGCCATCCCCGGGTCACGCGCGAGGGTGCGATTCGTTCGACGCCGATCGGCACGCCGGCGAAATACGCAACGATGCCGAACGACACGACAAGTGTGGCGCTCGCGCCGTACGCATACATCCAGAACGGCACCGGCAGGTTGTACGCCGTGCCGAACGAATGCGCGAATGCGGTGCCA
>DATFCW010000329.1:0-2574 GCA_035252665.1 Casimicrobiaceae bacterium
AAACGATCGACCGATTCACGACGGCAAGCCGAGTGGCAAAGACTGGTCGCACGTCTATCGCGAGGTCGACATCAAAGACCTCGGCGAATTCCTAAACGGTATGTTCAACGCTGTTCTGCCGCACGTCCGCGACGACGCCGCCATATACATGTGGCATGCGCATATGCAGCAGCCGACGATCAGCGAGTCGTTCAAGAAGCACAACCTGCTCTTGCACCAAATCCTCGTCTGGGTGAAACCGGTCGCGACGTTCGGCCATAGCTATTACCGCTGGCGGCATGAGCCCTGCGCGTTCGGTTGGCGTAAAGGTCACAAACCTGCGCACGGCTTTGGTCAGGAAGACTCGGTTTGGGAGGTCGACTGGGAAGGCAAAGCGCGCATTCGCGGTGATCACCCAATGGTGAAACCGCTCGAGCTCTATCGACGCCCGATTCGAACGCACACCAAGGCCGGCGATCTCGTGCTCGAGCCGTTTGCCGGCTCGGGCTCGCAGCTCATCGCGGCGGCGATGGAGGGACGGCGCTGCTACGCGATGGAGATCTCGCCCGCGTTCTGCGACGTGATTCGTCGTCGCTGGACGCAATACGCACGCTCCGCCGGAATCGATCCCGGCGCCGGCGCGCTCGACTGAGAAGCCACTAGCAAACCATTACGAGGTGCACGGTTGTCCGAACAGACCACGTCCCAAAGCAGTAGGAATCCCGACGATCCTCTTTTCACTCCGGAGACGCGCTTCAACGTCCTCAAGTACCTCCGTCAAGGCGGGTTGCGTCTCGACAGCTCGGCCGGCGCGATCGGGGTCGACCCATCCTTGGTGGTGGCCTGGTGCGAGCGCGGCGAGCGCGAGGGCCAAGGTCCTTACTTTCAGTTCATGCTCGAAGTGGCCAAGGCGAAGGCCGAAGCGCGCGAGCGAGTCGAGGCGCTCCTTCTTGCGCAGGCGGAGCGCAATCCGCGTGTCGCGAAGGCGATCGCCGAGCGGAGATTCGGGCGTCGCTACCCGGCGCGCGATGCGCTCTGGCGCCTGCGCGAGGAACACGCCAAAGCGAAGAACGATCTTCTTCGCGCCAAGCGCGATGTGGAAGCCGCGCGCGCCGGTCAAGGACCGCGGGAAGTCAAGATCGTCCGCGATCTCTCGGAAATACCGGCCGAGGTTCGCGACGCCACTGTCGAGAGCGCGGTCAATGAAGCCGGCTCGAGCGCGAAGCCGGACGGTGCGTGGAGAGATGTGAACCGCGCCCCCATCGAGATCGTCCCTGAAGACTTTGTCCTCGAAGAGGAAGATCGCGGGACGGACAACGGCGACGATGCCGCGCGCGGCGTCGGTCGGCCGACGAAGTACACGCCCGAACTTGGTCGCATGATCAAAGAGCACGTCTCGAAGGGATTCTCGCTCGCCACTGCGGCCGACTTCGCCGGCATTGGGCGTTCCACCGCTTACCGTTGGTTCGCCAAGGGCAGGCTCATTCCGAACGGGGATCTGGCCGAATTCACGCGCTCGATCGATCGCGCGATGAATGCCGTCGAGGCCGTGATTGGGACGATCTTGTTCAAGCACGCCTTGGAAGGCGATTGGCGCACCCAACTCTGGTGGTGCGAGCGGATGTATCCCGAGCATTGGGGACGCCAAGATCCCGATGGCGAAACCACCGCGCAACGGCTCCGCCTCGAGATCGCGATCATGAACGATCAGCGCCAGCGGCTCCTGGCGAACACGCTCAGCACCACCCAGCCGTTGTACGTCTTCGTTCCGCCGATGGTTCGCCAGCTCCAGCCGGCGGCGTAGCACACACGCGCGCGCGATCGCGCGCGCGACGACTCCTGCGTTTCTTTTCTTCGACCGTTCTGGTCGCGACGTCGACGTCTATCCTCTCCTCCGACGGCCCGCGCTGAAGCCCCGCCACCCGGCAACGCCGATCTCGAAACGCACGCCCCGTTTGTCACGAAAGCCACGCCTCAACGGCGACGCCCGCCACTAATCTTGCCTCAATCGAGTGCGCTCGGCGCCGCGCGCATTGGCTTGAGCAAAGCCAGCGGCTCAAGCGACGGTCGGCACATGCGTTGTTTGCAAGTCCCAAAATTCAGGCGGGGACGCGCTCTCCTGCTTCTTTGTCGCCGATAAAGAAACAGCGACCTCCGGTACGGAAACGAAACGTTCTACGGACACGATCAAGGTCGATATACCAAATCCGAAACTCACTCTCGTGCCATACGTAGCCGCCAAACAGGAATTGTACCGGCGGGTCATCTTCGATCGGATGCGCTTGACCGATCGGAAGGCCGTGGATTGATCGATACATCTGATCAAACACTCGAAGCATTTGGCCGCGCGCTTTTCCTAGCGGATACCGACGATCGGCACTGCGAGGGTAAGTTGCTATCGACGCCGATAACTGCAATGCCATCGGATAGGCGTAATAGGTATCCCCAGCATAGGCAAACAACGCGTCGGAACGTGGCAATTCAAAGATCTTAGTTGCGTGATCGAGCCGTTGTCCCCATGACAGTCGACTGTCGGTAGCGAAAACCAACTCCTCTCGGTCAACGCGATCTGGAAGCCGACGAATGAAGGCAACC
>DATFCW010000330.1:0-9477 GCA_035252665.1 Casimicrobiaceae bacterium
CGCGCTATCGAGAAGCGGCAAGGACATCGTGTCGTTCTGCATCGGTCAACCGGATTTTCCGACACCCGACAACGTGCAGCAGGCGGCGATCGCGGCCATTCGCGCCGGCAAGCACGGCTACACGCCGTCCGCCGGCATCGATGAGTTGCGCGAAGCGGCAGCGCGCGATCTCGGCAGCCGTCGCGGCATCGACGTTCGTCCGGAAGACGTGGTCGTCGGCGCCGGCGCGAAGGCGTTCATCGGCTACACGATCGCGTCGGTGACCGATTACGGCGTAGGCGACGAGGTGATCTACCCGGTGCCCGGTTTCCCGATCTACGAATCGCAGATCGTCGCGAACGGAGCGGTGCCGGTGCCGATCTTCCTGCGCGAGGCCCGCGACTTCGCATTCGATCCCGCCGAGCTCGAAGTGAAGATCACGCCGAAGACGCGCCTTCTGATCCTCAATTCGCCGCAGAATCCGACCGGCGGCATTCTCTCGGGCGAAGACCTCGACGCGATCGCGGCGATCGTCGCGCGTCATCCGCAGATGTGGATCTTCGCCGACGAGATCTACTCGCGGCTGATCTACGACGGCAGCTTCGACAGCCTGGCGCGGCGCGATGACATGCAGGCACGCACGATCATTTGCGACGGCGCGTCGAAGACCTGGGCGATGACCGGTTGGCGATTGGGCTACGCGGCCAACGCCACGCTCGCGCCGACGCTCACCCGCTGGATCACGAACACCGAATCGTGCGCGTCGCAGATTTCGCAATGGGCCGCGGTCGAGGCGATCGAGGGGCCGCAGGACAGCGTCGTGCAGATGCACGCGCGCTTTCGCGAACGGCGCGATCTGATCGTGCGGCTTTTGAACGAAGTGCCGGGCATCTCGTGCAGGACTCCTGGTGGGGCGTTCTATGCGTGGCCGAACGTTACCGAGGCCTGCAAGCGCGTCAAGGCGGCCGATTCCGAAGCGTTTCGCAAACGGCTGCTGCACGAGGCGGGCATCGCCGTACTTGCGGACATTCACTTCGGCCGGCGCGTTCCGGGCGATGGGCAGCATGTTCGCTTCTCGTACGCCGCGTCGAACGAAGCGATCGAGGAGGGCATTGGGCGCCTCGACGATTTCGTGCGGAAGAACACCGCCTAGCATGAGCGCGCAGGGCCGTCCCAAGCGCGAATCCGCCCCCGCGGGGGGCAGCGAAGCAACGAAGGTGCGAGCGTGGGGGGATCATACAACCATCGACGACAACAGCGCGTCGCGCGAAGCGGTGCTCGCGCGCGTGCGCGCGGCGTTGGGGCGTCGCGGCAGCGACCACGAAGCCCGCAAGGCCGCGCTTGCCTACCTCGACGCGCGCCGCCGTGGTCCGCAGCCGGCGCGTCCCACCGATCTCGTACAGCGTTTTCTCGGCCGTGCGGCCGACATGTCGAGCACGACCGATCGCGTCGCGGTGCTGGCCGACGTACCCGCGGCGGTCGCGGGTTATCTCGCGTCGATCGGCGAAACGGCAAGCGCCGGCGTGTGCTGGCCGGAGATCGCTTCGCTCGATTGGCGCGCTTCAGGGATAACGATCGAAGCGCGTCCGACGCTCGGACGCGATGCGCTCGGCATCACGGCCTGCTTCTGCGCGATCGCTGAAACGGGAACGCTCGTGTTCGTCACCGGCGCGCAGACGCCGTCGGCGACGTTCCTGCTACCGGAAACGCACGTCGCGATTGTCCGTGGCGATCAGATCGTCGCGACGATGGAAGACGCGTTCGCGCGCGTTCGCGCGCGATGCGGCCGGCTGCCGCGTGCCGTGAACCTGGTCTCCGGCCCTTCCCGCACCGGCGACATCGAGCAGACGATCGTGCTCGGCGCGCACGGCCCGCGCCGCGTACATATCGTGCTGGTCGAATGACGCATCAAAGGCGCGCGACGATTATCGCGAGTGGCAGCGCCATCAACAGCAGCGCGAAACCGAAATACGCGAAGAACGAAGGCATGCGCACGCCACGCTCCTCGGCAATCGCCTTCACCATCAGGTTCGGCGCGTTGCCGATGTAGGTGAGCGCCCCGCAATAGACCGACGCCATCGAGATCGCCGCGAGCGTCGAGGCGTGGCGCGTCATCAGCGCGTTCGCGTCTCCGCCAAACAGATTGAAGAACACGAGGTACGTTGGCGCATTGTCGAGATACGCCGACAGGAGGCCCGTCGCGGCGAAGACGATGCCGTTTCGCGGCGCGCCACGCGCGTCGTGCACGAGGTCTACCAGGCTTGCGAGCGCGCCTTCGGATCCTGCCTGCAGGATCGCGATCACCGGCGCGATCGTGACGAACAGCGCGGCGAAGAGCTTCGCCACCTCTGCCATTGGCGCGAACGTGAAGGCGTTATGCTGCCGCACATGCCCGGGGGTGATCCGTAGCGATACGATCGCCAACGCGATCAGAGCCGCATCGCGGAGCAGGTTGCGCAGTTCGAATCGCAGACCGGCCAAGTCGAACGCGATGCCGGGCTCGAAGATGCCCGACGCGAGAACGACGCAAACCAGCGCGCCGAGGAGCAGCAGATTCAGGCGGCCTTGCAGCGCGAAGCCGGCTGTCGATGGCGGCACGCCAACGTGCTCGCGCCGCGCGAGCCAGGCATCGACGGCGGCGTGCACCGCCAGCAGCACGACCGCCAGCATGATGGTCGGCGCCGCCAGGTGCTGCATCGGCCAGAAGAAATCGACGCCTTTCAGGAACCCGACGAAGAGCGGTGGATCGCCGAGCGGTGAAAGTGCGCCGCCAACGTTCGCGACGAGCAGGATGAAGAACACGATCGTGTGAGCGCGATGGCGGCGGTGCGCGTTCGCTTCGAGAAGCGGACGGATCAGCACCATGGCCGCGCCCGTGGTGCCGATGATGCTCGCGATCATCGTGCCGAGGAGCAGCAGAGCCGAATTGCGCCACGGCGTGCCGCCGATGCGGCCGCCCTGAAGGCCGATGCCGCCGGCGATTACGTACAGCGCGAAGAGCAGCGTGATGAACGGCACGAATTCGACCAGCAGCGCGTGCAGGACTTCGTGCACCGCCACTCCGATGCCGTGAATCGCCCCAAGCGGAAGCGCATAAAGCGCCGCCCACGCGAACGCGACGGTGCCGTAACGGCGATGCCAGAACGTCGGAGCGACCAGCGGCCCCAGCGCAATCGACAGGAGGAGCAGCAGGAACGGGGCTGCCCAGACGAGGCCTGGCGCGTTGCCGGCAAGCATGCAGCGATCGCAGGAGCAGCCGTTCAGCGGTCGCGCGACCGCGCGAGAGTTTTGAGGCTTGAAGCGCCGGTACCCCGGACGTCAGTCCGCGAACTCGCGCATCACCGTCTCGATCGCCGAGCGATCGGACAGGAACGCGTCGATGCACATCGGATCGAAGTGCTTGCCGCGCTGCGACTGCATGAAGCCGATCGCGTCGTCGAGCGTCCACGCCTTCTTGTACGGCCGCTCCGAGACGAGCGCGTCGAACACGTCGGCCACCGCGACGACGCGCGCGACGAGCGGAATGTCCTCGCCGTGCAATCCGTTCGGATAGCCGGAGCCGTCGAACTTCTCGTGATGGCCGAGGGCGATGATCGCGCCCATCGACAGATACTTGGACGGGCTGCCCTTCAGGATGTCGTAACCCATGCGCGGATGCTCGCGCATCACCTGCGTCTCTTCCTGGGTCAGCGGACCTTCCTTCAACAGCACCGCGTCCGGAATGCCGATCTTGCCGATGTCGTGCATCGGCGCGGCCACTTCGAGCACGTGCACGGTTTCGGCGCCGAGCCCCAGATGCTGCCCGATCAGCGCCGAATGCTTCGCCATGCGCATCAGGTGGTTGCCGGTCGTCTTGTCGCGGAATTCGCCGGCCTTCGCGAGCTTCGACAGCGTCTCGAGCTCGCGCTCGTGAATCTCGGCCACCGACTTGTCCACCTGATATTGAAGCACGCGCGCCTGGTCGGAGAGCACGATCTTGTGACGGCGCAATTCGAGCAGGTTCGCGCAGCGTGCGCGCGTCTCGTGATCGTCGAGCGGCTTGATCAGGAAATCGGTCGCGCCGGCTTCGAGCGCGTCGTAACGGATCTTGCGATCGTCGACGACGGTGATCACGACGATCGGCACGTCGACGCAATGCGGCAGCGCGCGCAATTGCTTGACGAGCTCGATGCCGTCGAACTCGGGCAGCTTGTAATCGGTGAGGACGATGTCGACGCGGTTGTTGCGCGCGAACTCGAGCGCGCGCGACGGCGTGTCGAAAAGCTCGAGATTGAGTTTGCCGTCGATCTGCCGGACGATTTCGGCGAGCAGCAGTCTGCTCGAGAACAGATCGTCGACGATCAGCACGGTGTTGCGCTGCGCGCGCGCGAACGCGAGCTCCGATACGACACCGGTCGCGGCTGCGGGACGTGCCAGAACGGCCGACATGGATTTCCTCAGCATGGCGCCCCGACGGTTGTACAGGACGCAAAGGCAACTGCGCGCATTAAAGCAAGAAGGGTGCCGACCATCCTGCCGATAGCTTACCGCTTCCGGGCCCGCCGCGATAGCGGGGAACCGGGCCAGACGGGGTATTGAATCAGGGACTTCGCCGCAATGTCTCGCGAAAGGCACGAATCGCCGGCAATGGGGTTGCGGATCGACCGTTGCCGCCGCGCGTCGGCCAAGTGACGGCGCGATTGGTCCGGGCGTCTTTGTCGGTGCTCACTTCGTTCAGGGATCACCCCGTTTGCTGAATTATATTGCATAGCTTCACGGACCAGCGCGCAGTATAATGCATATTCGCCCGATTCCGGATATGAAGCCAGCCGAAGGCGGTTCCCTCGCCGCCGCGTTCCCCACGGCATCAGTCGCGGCCGAGCGCTGCGCGTCCGATCTCGGTCATCGCATTCGCGCGCTGCGCGAAGCACGGGGCATATCACGCCGCCAACTCGCGTTCGAATCGAACGTGTCGGAACGTTACCTCGCGCAGGTCGAAACCGGAAGCGGCAACATTTCGGTGATGTTGCTTGCGCGCGTCGCGGACGCGCTCCGCGTTGGCGTCGTCGACCTGTTTACGGCTGACGATCGCGAACCGGACGAAGATGGCACGCGCCACCTCCGCATCGCGCTGATCGGTCTCCGCGGCGCAGGCAAATCGACGCTCGGCGCGATGCTCGCCAAAGCGCAGCGCATCACGCTCGTCGAGTTGAATCGCGAGGTGACCCGCGAGACCGGACTGCCGACGAGCGAGGTGATGTCGCTCTATGGCGCGGCGGGCTACCGCCGCATCGAGCAGCGCGTGCTCGAGCGTGCGGTTCGCGAGCGCAGGGAAGCGGTCATCGTTGCGGGCGGCGGCATCGTCAACTGCGAGGAGGCGTTCGATTTCCTGCGCGCGCATTGCTTCACGGTCTGGATACGCGCGCATCCGGAGGAGCATATGGCGCGCGTGCTCGCACAGGGCGATCTTCGGCCGATGGCGGGCCATGTCGAGGCGATGGACGATCTGCGCCGCATGCTGTCGGCACGCGAGCCGCTCTATCGCAAGGCCGACCTCGTGATCGACACATCGGGCGAGACCGTGCGGCAAAGCTTCGCGAAGTTGAAGCGTGAGCTCGCGTCGGCCAACGTCGCCGCATAGCGGCGTCAAGGAGAGATTGGACATGCAAAACGACGTCGCTCCCGAGAACGCGAGCGCAGGCATCGTCGACTACCGCACCGATCCCGAACGATACCGCCATCTCCGCGTGCGTTACGATGGACCCGTCGCGACGATCGCGCTCGACGTCGACGAGAACGCGGGGATTCGTCCCGGCTACAAGCTCAAGCTAAACTCGTACGATCTAGGCGTCGACATGGAGCTTCGCGACGCCCTCGAGCGCATTCGCTTCGAGCACCCTGAAGTGCGCGCAGTCGTGATCACGAGCGCGAAGGACCGCGTGTTCTGTTCCGGCGCCAACATCTTCATGCTCGGCCAGTCGTCGCACGCATGGAAGGTGAATTTCTGTAAATTCACCAACGAGACGCGCAACGGCATCGAGGACGCGAGCCGCCACTCCGGCATCAAGTTCATCGCCGCATGCAACGGAACGACGGCCGGGGGCGGCTACGAGATCGCGCTCGCGTGCGACGAGATCGTGCTGATCGACGACAGCTCGTCGGCGGTGAGCCTGCCCGAGGTGCCGTTGCTCGGCGTCCTGCCCGGAACCGGCGGGCTCACGCGGCTTATCGACAAGCGCAGAGTGCGCCACGATCTTGCGGATGTCTTCTGCACGACGACCGAGGGCGTCCGCGGCAAGCGAGCACGGGAATGGCGACTCGTCGACGAGATCGTGAAGCCGAGCGAATTCGACGCGTACGTGACTCGACGCGCGCATGAGCTCGCACAGGAAAGCGGGTGTCGCGGCGATGTGCGGGGCATCACGCTCGCGCCCGTCGAAAGAACGATCGACGATCGTGGCTATCACTACGAATTCGTCGACGTCTCGATCGATCGCGCGGAGCGCCGAGCGATGCTTCGCATCAAGGGACCGTCGGGAACGCCGCCGGATGATCCGCAAGCCATGGCTGGCCTTGGCGCGTGCTTCTGGCCGCTCGCGATGGCGCGTGAGCTCGACGACGCGGTTCTCACGCTGCGCACCAACGAGCTGTCGATCGGCACATGGTGCCTGACCACGGAAGGCGACATCGATGCGGTGCTCGCGGTCGATGCGCTGCTTGCGACGAACGCCGGCGATTGGCTCGTGCGCGAGACGATCGGACTGCTGCGCCGCACGTTCGCGCGGCTGGAAGTGTCGTCGCGAACGCTGATCGCACTGATCGATCGCGGTTCGTGCTTCGCCGGAACGCTCTTCGAGCTCGCGCTCGCGGTGGATCGTGCGTACATGCTCGACTTGCCCGATGGTCCGCGCGTCGCGCTTTCAGGGCTCAATTTCGGCGCATATCCACGAATCGATGGTCGATCACGGATCGCGGCACGCTTCTACGACGAGGTCGAGCCGATCAATCAGCTGCGCGCGGTACAGGGTTCGAAGGTTTCGGCGCACGACGCGGCCGGGCTCGGCCTCGTCACAGCCGCGCTCGACGACCTCGACTTCGACGACGAAGTCAGGCTCGTGCTCGAGGAACGCGCGAGCATCTCGCCCGATGCGCTCTCCGGCATGGAAGCGAATCTGCGCTTCGGGCCGGTCGAGACGATGGAGACGCGAATGTTCGGACGCCTGTCGGCGTGGCAGAACTGGATCTTCGTGCGGCCGAATGCCGTGGGCGACACTGGTGCGCTGAAGGCCTTCGGCTCGGGAAACAAGGCGAGATTCGACTGGCAGCGCGTCTGATTCGCACGCACGAGTCGAGCAAGGAGAGATCGATGCAAACGACGGTGGACTACGGCGATCGGATTCCGAACAACGTCAATCTCGCGGACGATCGCGTGCTCGCGCGTGCGCTCGCGCGCTGGCAGCCGGCGTTTCTCGACTGGTGGCGCGAAACCGGGCCCGACGCCTCGGAGAATCTCGACGTCTATCTGCGTACGGCGGTGAGCGTCGAGCCGCAGGGATGGGCGCATTTCGATTATGTCCGGATGCCGGACTACCGCTGGGGAATTTTCCTCGCACCCACAGCAGGCGATGCGTCCGTTCGCTTCGGCGAGCACAAGGGGCAGCCCGCGTGGCGCGATGTCCCGGGCGAGCATCGCGCGAACCTTCGGCGCATCGTCGTGACGCAAGGCGACACGGAGCCCGCATCGGTCGAGCAGCAACGTCATCTGGGCGGCACGTGCCCGTCGCTCTACGATCTTCGCAACTTGTACCAGGTGAACGTCGAGGAGGCGCGCCACCTCTGGGCGATGGTGTACCTGCTGCATCGCTACTTCGGCCGCGACGGTCGCGAGGAGGCGGAAGCGCTGCTCATGCGTCGCTCCGGCGACACCGACAATCCACGGATCCTGACGGCGTTCAACGAGAAGACGCCCGACTGGCTCGCGCTTTTCATGTTCACGTACTTCACCGACCGCGACGGCAAATTCCAGCTCGCAGCGCTCGCCGAATCCGGCTTCGAGCCGCTCGCACGCACGACGCGCTTCATGCTTACCGAGGAAGCGCATCACATGTTCGTCGGCGAATCGGGCGTTGCACGCACGATCCAGCGGACGTGCGACGTCATGAAGGCAAACGGCATCGACGATCCAGCGCAAGTGCGAGCGCAGGGCATCGTCGACCTTCCGACGATACAGAGGTACCTCAATTTTCATTACAGCGTCACGCTCGATCTCTTCGGCGCCGAGCAGTCATCGAATGCGGCGACGTTCTATGCCGCGGGGCTCAAGGGTCGCTTCGACGAGGCGAAGCGCGATGACGATCACGTGCTGAAGGATCGCGTCTATCCGGTGTTGATGCCCGAAGGCGGCAAACTGGTCGAGCGCGAAGTGCCGATGCGGAATGCCTTGAACGAGGTGCTTCGCGATGATTTCATCCGCGATTCGATTGCCGGCGTTGCGCGCTGGAATCGCGTGATCGAAAAGGCCGGGCTGCCGTTTCGGCTCGAGGTGCCGCACAAGGCGTTTCATCGCAAGATCGGCGCGCTTGCGGAACTTCACGTGTCGCCCGATGGCCGCGTCATCGACGAGGCGGAATGGAATGCGAACGTCGATCGCTGGCTGCCGTCGAGCGACGACCGCGCGTTCGTCGCGTCGCTGATGGGCCGGGTCGTCGAGCCGGGGCGCTTCGCCAACTGGATCGCGCCGCCGCCGGTCGGCATCAATCGGCAACCGCTCGATTTCGCGTACGTGCGGTTCAACTGAGCGGCGATGATGGCGGCCACGGACTATGCGCTGCAGCACCTCATCGATCCCGAGGTCTGCATTCGATGCAACACGTGCGAGTCGACCTGCCCGATCGGCGCGGTGACGCACGACGGGCGTAACTATGTCGTCGATTTCGCCAAGTGCAATCGCTGCAACGCGTGCATTCCGCCATGCCCGACCGGTGCGATCGATCACTGGCACACGGTGCGACATGGCGCGCCGTACACGGTCGACGACCAGCTTTCCTGGGACAGCCTGCCGGCGCCGATCGACCTTGCCGCGAACGATGCGAACGAGATTCCGGAGGATGTGCAGCGCCTGCGCGAAATCGCGAGCGCCGGGCAAGGCGGCGCGACGCGAGCGCCGTGGTCGGCGGCGACGCCATGCGTCAATCTGTATACGCCTGGGAACCCCGCGATCGCGAAAGTGACCGGCAACTATCGGATCACCGCCGCGACCGGCTCGGCGGATGTCCGCCATATCGTGCTCGACTTCGGCAACGCACCGTTTCCCGTGCTGGAGGGCCAATCGCTCGGCATCCTGCCGCCAGGACGCGACGAGAATGGCAAGCCGCACCACGTGCGCCTGTACTCGATCGCGAGCCCACGCGACGGCGAGCGTCCCGGACACAACAACCTCGCCCTCACCGTCAAGCGCGTCAATGCCGATCACCATGGACGCGCCACGAGCGGCGTCGGCTCGAACTATCTATGCGATCT
>DATFCW010000331.1:0-3111 GCA_035252665.1 Casimicrobiaceae bacterium
CGCCGAGACGTACGTTTCGGACGTGGTGCGCGCCTACCAGCACAAGGCCTTCGACGACTTCAAGCGGCACTACCGCTCGCTCGACCTCCTGCTGATCGACGACATCCAGTTCTTCGGCGGCAAGAGCCGCACGCAGGAAGAATTCTTCTACCTGTTCAACACGCTGATCGAGGCGCACAAGCAGGTGGTCATCACCTGCGACACCTATCCGAAGGAGATCGCCGGCATCGAAGAGCGGCTTATCTCGCGCTTCGGTTGGGGCCTCACGGTCGCGCTCGAGCCGCCCGAGCTCGAGATGCGCGTGGCGATCCTGCTCTCCAAGGCCGCCTCGGTTGGCGTTCGCCTCGACGAGCAGGTCGCGTTCTTCATCGCGAAACACATCCGCAGCAACGTGCGCGAGCTCGAGGGCGCGCTCAAACGCATCCTCGCGTACGCGAACTTCCATGGCCAGGAGATCACGCTGGCGATGACGAAGGAGGCGCTGCGCGACCTGCTCGCCGTGCAGAACCGGCAGGTCTCGATCGACAACATTCAGAAAACGGTCGCCGACTACTACAAGGTCCGCGTGACCGACATGCACTCGAAGAAGCGCTCGCGCGCGGTCGCGAGGCCGCGCCAGGTCGCCATGGCGCTTGCGAAGGAGCTCACGCAATTGTCGCTGCCCGAGATCGGGAGCAACTTCGGCGGCCGCGATCACACGACGGTGCTGCACGCATGCCGGCAGATTGCGAAATTGCGCGAATCGCTCCCCGACTTGAACCACGACGTCAATTTTCTGCTGCAAGTCCTGCGCAGCTAGGTTCCGCGGTTCGTCGCCGATTGGCTTTTTCAACCCCGCTTCCGCGTGCTGGAAAGGGCGGGGTCGAACGGTTATAATTTGTGGATTAAGCGGTCGCGCGGCGAAAGGTCGAAAAAGCCCCCAGACGATCCACAGGCCGCCAAGCCGTCATACAAACGCCGGCAAGGCGCCAAGCGCCTGACGCAGCTAGAAAAACAGGCGTTGCCAACGGTTTGGGCGTTCTCCTATTAACGTTCTTATTGTTCGACATGCAATTAAAGCAAGTACCCCGCGACACGCTGCTTGCGCCGCTGTCCGCCGTGTCGGGAATCGTCGAACGACGGCATACGTTGCCGATCCTCGCCAACGTCTTGCTCGAGCAGAAGAACGACAAGCTGCATGTCACGGCCACCGATCTCGAGATGCAGATCACGGCGGTTGCCGACTTCGCGGGCAAGGAGGGACAGGCGACCACGGTTGCGGCGAGAAAGCTTCAGGATCTTCTGCGCGCGCTTCCCGATGACGCGCAGATCAATATCGATGCGAGCGGCAGCAAGATGACCGTGCGCGCCGGTCGCTCGCGCTTCAACCTGCAAACGCTTGCCGCGAGCGACTATCCGCGAATCAACGTCACGCAGGAGAAGCTGCAGTCGCTGTCGCTGCCACAGCGCGATTTCCGTTCGCTATTGCGGCTCGCTGAATTCGCGATGGCGCAGCAGGACATCCGCTACTACCTGAACGGCATGTTGCTCGTCGTTGACAAGGGCTTGCTGCAGGCCGTTGCGACGGACGGTCACAGGCTGTCATGGGCAAGCCTGGCGATCGACGGCTTCGATCCGCGCGCCGAGGTGATTCTGCCGCGCAAGACGGTGCTCGAGCTCTCGAAGCTGCTCGAAGACAGCGAGGCGCCGGTCACGATCGATCTTCTGGCGAATCAGGCGCGCTTCCGGTTCGGCAACGTCGAGCTCGTCTCGAAGGTCGTCGACGGCAAGTTTCCCGACTACAACCGCGTGATTCCGACGGGGCACGCGAAGCGGATCGAAATCGAGCGCGCGACGCTCCTATCGGCGCTCACACGCGCGGCGATTTTGTCGAACGAAAAGTTTCGCGGCGTCCGGCTTGTTTTGGGCGACGATCAGCTCAAGATTATCTGCACGAACAGCGAGCAGGAAGAAGCCGAGGAGCAGTTGCCGGTTGCCTATGCGGGCGAGGGCGTCGACATCGGCTTCAACATCACGTATCTGCTCGACGTGCTGTCGAACCTCGACGGCGAGAAGATCAATTTCGCGTTTGGCGACGCGAACTCGAGCGCGCTCGTCACCCTTCCCGAGCGTGACGACTATAAGTACGTCGTCATGCCCATGCGCATCTGATTCCCGAGGTAAAGCTACTGCGCGCCCCGTCTGCTTCGTTGTTTCCTCGCTCGCCGCTCGCCGTACTTACTTGTACTGTCTCGCGGCTCGCTGCGGGCCGCCTCGCATCCGGGGCTGCTCGCTACGCTTTCCCTTCGGGAATCGTGTGCCTGGCCGCAAGGCGGCAATCGCACCGAAAGACCTGATGACGCCTGCCCAGACCAAGCCCCGAACCGTCGCCGACGACTACGACTCTTCCAGCATCAAGGTCCTGAAGGGCCTCGACGCCGTGCGCAAGCGGCCCGGCATGTACATCGGCGACACGTCGGATGGCACGGGCCTGCACCACATGGTGTTCGAGGTGCTCGACAACGCGATCGACGAGGCGCTTGCCGGCTACTGCGACGACATCAAGGTCGTGATCCACGCCGACAATTCGGTGTCCGTCGTCGACAACGGCCGCGGCATCCCGACGGACATCAAAGACGACGACCCCGAGCGCCGCTCGGCTGCCGAGATCGTGATGACCGAGCTCCACGCCGGCGGCAAGTTCGATCAGAACAGCTACAAGGTGTCGGGCGGGTTGCACGGCGTCGGCGTATCGGTCGTCAACGCACTTTCCGACTGGCTCAAGCTGCGCATCTGGCGCAACGGCGAGATCCACCAGATGGAATTCCGCCAGGGCGTGCCGGTTGCGCCGCTCGCCGTGGTCGGCCCGACGGACCGCCGCGGCACCGAGGTGCACTTCATGGCCTCGCTCGGCACGTTCAACCGCGTCGAGTACCACTACGAGATCCTCGCCAAGCGCATTCGCGAGCTTTCGTTCCTGAACAATGGCGTCAGGATCGAGCTCATCGACCAGCGCGACGGCAAGAGCGAGAACTTCGCGTACGCCGGCGGCATCAAGGGCTTCGTCGAGTTCATGAACCGCAGCAAGAGCGTGCTGCACCCGAAGATCTTTCATGCGACGAGCGAAAAGGA
>DATFCW010000332.1:0-2082 GCA_035252665.1 Casimicrobiaceae bacterium
GCTGGGACTCTCCCGAAGCGCCCTCTATCGGCGGATTGCGGCGTAAGAGCTCTGAAGCGCGGCGCGTGACGGGTGGTGGCGCGCGACGCGTGAGGTGCCAAGTTTAGCAGCACCGGCCCACGCACCACGCGTCACGTACCCCGCGCCACTCGATGCCCGATCGTCGCGAGAAACCGCCTGCGCCTCACGAGCGCCGCGTTCTCCAGCTGGCGCTGCTTGCTGGATTGCCCGGCATCGTGGTGTCGCTCGCACTGCTCTGGCGCGATCACCATAGCGCGAAAGTGCAGTGGACCCTCGGCCTCATCGTCGTCGGAGCGTGGCTGATTACCGCATACGTCCTGCGAGAGCGGATCGTGCGGCCATTGCAGACGCTCTCGAATATGCTCGCCGCATTACGCGAGGGTGACTACTCCATTCGCGCGCGGGGTGCTGAGCGGGATGACGCGTTGGGCCTCGCATATCTCGAGGCTAACCTCCTTGGCGAGACCCTCCGCACCCAGCGGCTCGGCGCGATGGAAGCGACGGCGCTCTTGCGCACGGTCATGGCCGACATCGACGTGGCGGTGTTCGCGTTCGACGACGACGACCGGCTTCGCCTCGTGAACAGCGCCGGCGAACGTCTCCTCGGCAATGCTGCGGAGCGGCTTCTTGGGCGCACGCCGGAGCAGGTCGGACTCGCCGATTGTCTCATGGGAGAATCTCCGCGCACGATGGACGTGACCTTCCCGGGCGGCGCCGGTCGTTGGGAAGTTCGACGCGGCTCGTTTCGACAGGATGGACGTCCCCACACGCTGCTCGTGCTCGCCGACGTAACGAAAGCTCTGCGCGAGGAGGAGCTGCAAGCGTGGCGTCGCCTCGTGCGTGTGCTGAGCCACGAGATCAACAATTCTCTCGCGCCCATCAAGTCCATCGCGGGGAGCCTGCAAACATTGTTGGATCGTGCAACTCACGCAGCAGACGTGGAGGAGGACATGCGCCGCGGCTTGTCGGTGATCGGCGGTCGTTCGGAAGCACTCATCCGTTTCATGTCCGCGTATGCGAGGCTCGCGCGGTTGCCCGCACCACATCGTGTCCCGCTGGAGGTTGGAACGTGGGTGCGTCGCGTCGCCGCACTCGAGACGCGATTGCCAGTACGTGTTCAAGGCGGCCCGCCGACGACGATTCGCGCCGACGGCGATCAGCTCGATCAACTTCTCATCAACCTGTTGCGCAATGCCGTGGACGCATCGCTGGAAACAGGTGGCGACGTCTGTATCCGATGGACACGCCAAAACGGCACGGTGTCCATCATGATAGAAGACGAAGGGCCTGGACTGCCGAGTAGTGCAAATCTTTTCGTTCCGTTCTTTACTACCAAGCCACAGGGCTCGGGAATCGGACTCGTGCTCTCACGTCAGATTGCGGAAGCACACGGTGGTGCGCTCTTGCTGGAGAATCGGAAGAACGGAACGGGTTGCATCGCGACGTTCCGTCTCGCGATTGACGATGCGATGCGGGGAACCGCGTGAGCGCCGCGAATGCGCGCGAGCACCCGAAACGCGTCGTGACGAGCACTGCAATTGCGTGATTTGCATCACTGATAGCTCTTGTTGTTCTCGAGTTCAGTTTCATAGCAAAGCTGTCAGGGATTCAGGGCGGCCACGGCACGCAGGATGCCTCTGTCCGCGGTGCCGCGACGAAAGGTCGTCGCTCGGAGCGCGACCGGCATTGACGGTCCACTTAATCGACTTGGATAGACCGTAGGACGCAGTAGGTCGCAAGGGGCGCTAACGCGACGAAGCATTGGCGCCGGGGGTGTGCCCCACCCCTTCGAGTCGGAATGAGGATTCGCCGACCGGTTTCCGGTGCTCCGCCCGCAAGGTCGCCCGCGGGGGCTGAACGCGGAGGGCGGCATAGTGGGAGGAGAAAATGAGAATTGGCTTTTCGAGTAGCTGTGCGATCGGACTCGCGATCGCCCTGACCTTGGGAGGCGTGTCTACGGCACAGGCGCAGCAGCCGGATTCGACGACACGCCGAACCACACGTACGGCGCGCACGCATCGTACGACACGTTCTTCCCAGCGCATTCCGATCAGCAAGGAT
>DATFCW010000333.1:0-2901 GCA_035252665.1 Casimicrobiaceae bacterium
ACGTGCCGCCGCGCGATCGCGGGCGCTTTCAGGGCTATTTCGCGGGTGTATTCGCGCTCGCGTCTACATCGGGACCTATCCTCGGCGCGTATTTGACCGAACATGTCACGTGGCGCTCGATTTTCGCGATCAATCTCCCGCTGGGTATTCTCGCCGGCTATCTCGCGCGGCGCATTCCGAGCATGGCGCCTCCTAACCGCGGGACTTACAAGCCGGATATCGTCGGAACGCTGCTGTTTTGCGGGGCGACGGTAGGACTGCTCTTCGCGCTATCGTCTGCGGGCCACGCGCTGCCGTTCGATTCGTGGGGGCTTTATGCCTTGATCGCGCTCGTGGTGGTCGCCTATGGAGCGCTCTATCTATGGGAAACGCGAAGCGACCACCCGATCATCCCGGTACGTCTACTGCGGCGTCCCGAGATTCTGCGCGCCGATGCAGTCGTCGTCTGTTTCGCGGCAACGCTTTTCGCGACCGTGCTCTACCTGCCGCTCTATCTGCAGATCGGCCGGGGCCTCGGCATCGGCACATCGGGAACGTTACTGCTACCGATCACGCTGTCGATGGTCACCGGCGCAACGGTCACGGGAAAACTCGTATCACGCACCGGCAAGGTAACGATCTTTCCGATCGCGGGACTCACGCTCGCGACGCTCGCGCTGATCTTGCTCGGCGCCACGATATCGATCGCGCCGACGTCGATCGTGCTTCTGCTGACCGCGCTCATCGGCATCGGACTGGGGATGATCATGCCGGCGATGCAGGTCGCCGTGCAGCAGGCGGCGGGACGCGAGTCGCTGGGCGCTGCAATCGGCTCCATGTCGCTCTGCCGCTCGATCGGCGGGGCGGTCGGCGTCGCGATCGCCGGTGCGATCGTGTTCCTGTCGATCAGCCGGTCGAACAGCGGCCTTGGAACGATCATCGCGCACGTGATGGAGAAAGGGCCCGACTATCTGACCCAGCTTTCTTCTTCTGACCGAAACGCGATCGGCGTCGAGCTCGATCGCACGTTTCGCGTCGTTTTCCTGAGCATCGCCGTGATCACCGGCATCGGGACGTTCGTCGCGACGACGGTGCCGAAGCCGAAGTTCTGACACGTCAGTTCGTCCGATAGACGAGAAGACGCGCGGGTGATTCGCCCACGGCGGGAGCGGCCACGTACAACCTGTGCTCCGCGGCGACGAACAGTCCGGTGCGCGCACGCGGCGCCGTCTCGATCGATGCTTCCAACATGTATTCATTATGCGAACGGCTGCCGATGACGTCGACCTTGCCTTCGCCGCAGATCGCGTACAAGCGGCGCTGGTCGCTGTCGAAGAACACATCGTCGGTATCGTTGGCGATCGGAACTCTGCCAATCACGCTGCCCGTCTCGACATCGTAGACGAGCAGCACCGGCGGCGAACGCGCGCCGACGAACACCCTGCCGTCGGCTTCGTCGAGCGCCATCGGATAGTTATTCGTCGCCCGCGGCGTTTCCCAGCGGGCGATCGCGCGGCGTGCGACGCGGTCGACGACGATCACTGCATGCGCAGATGGCACGTTGACGAACACACGGTTGCCGTTCTGCTCGAGTTGAAACGACTCCGGGTGCCCCGGCAGCGCAATTTCGCCGCGCCGCTCGCCGCTCGACGGGTCGAGTGCGCGGAGAGCGCCGGCGCCGAAGCCGACCCACGCGACGCGGCCGCGCTCGTCGTAACGAACGTTGTCCGCGTCGTCCATACCAGGAATCCCAGTCACTGTCGCGAGCGAGGCGGCGTCGACGAGGTCGACCCCGCCGCCTGCATTGGCCACGACAAGGCGATCGAGATTCGGAACGTAGAGTACGCCCTGCGGTTCGCGCATGCCGCGAATCGTGCGTACCTCCGAGGTGAGCGTGTTGACGACCTCGACCGTATCGTTGCCGAGCGCCGCGACGAAAACGCGATGGTGCGCGGGGTCGGCCGACAGGTGATCGACGCGCCCCTTGACGCCCGGCAGCTCGATCGTCGCGATGCGCACGATCGGTCGTGCCGGGCATGGGCCCACCATCGCGAAGATAGCGAGAGCGCTCGTCGCGATCGCGCGCAGGATCATGCGACCGCTTCGGCTGCGCGCGCTTCGTAAGCTTGCGGGTTCCATGTGTGCACCTCATCCTGCCCTTCCCTGCACCAGCGATAGAGCGCGTCGTAGATCACCATGCCGTGCGCGAGCATCTCGTGGTCGTCGGCGAAATTGCGCGACAGCCCGAGCGAGATGGCTGCGAGGCCGGCCGATTGTGCTGTGAGCTCGAGATGCGCGGTATCGGCGCCGCGTACGATCCGTGCGAGCTGTGCGAGGGCGGGATCACGCAGCCGGTAATGAGCAAGGAACGCATCGAAGCTGCAGCGCTCGCCATCGTGCGAAAAATGGACATCTGAAATGTCGTAGGGGATCGCATCGCGATCGGCCGCCGTTGCGAGCACCTGCGATGCCGGGACGTAAAGGAACTGGGCATCGGCATCCACGAACCGCGCAATCAGCCACGGACATGCGATGCGATCGATCTTCGGCCGTTCGCGCGTGACCCACCGCGTCGCGACCCCGCGCGGCTTCGCATCGATGGGAGCCTGCGCCGAACCCCAGGCCGCGAGGCCGCCCGCGAGATAGCGGGCACGAAGGCCGCATTCGAGCAACGTACCTGCCACGCGCTGGCCGACCTCTTGCCCGTGCATGCAATAGACGACGAACGTGTCGGCGACCGGCAACGTCGCTGCCCAGTCCGCGACGCTTGCGGGCGAGCGCCGCAGTGCACCTGCCACCATCTGCGTCGATTCGGCGAACGCCTCCTCTCGTCGCACGTCGATGACGATCGGCGGATGCGATCCGGAAAGCGCGTCGCGAAGCGCGGCGACCGAAATCGACGGAACAGCTTCGTTTTCCATG
>DATFCW010000334.1:0-7927 GCA_035252665.1 Casimicrobiaceae bacterium
CCTCTCGTTGGCGTCGTCGACGAAGGCATCGCGATCGAGTACGCGGAGGTTCGGCGCGCGCGATTTCGTGCAGGCCGTGTCCGGCTTATCGGCGAGCGGTGCGCTGCATGTCGCGGTGATGGCGCGCCGTGACATCGAGCGCATCATGACGTTCGACACGACGTTCGATCGGCTCGCCGGCGTCACTCGATATCTCGGCTATAACCGGTGACGAGGTTCGCCGCGTAAGGGGCCAAGACCCTATGACCAAAGGTCGCCTCGAAGCGTTCAGCGACGGCGTGATCGCCGTCATCATCACGATCATGGTGCTCGAGATGAAGGTGCCGCACGGCGAGGACCTCGCCGCGCTCGCCCCGGTCATCCCGGTGTTCCTCGCGTACGTGCTGAGCTTCGTCTACGTCGGCATCTACTGGAACAACCACCATCACATGCTGCACGCGACGTCGAAGGTGACCGGCCGCATCCTCTGGGCGAACCTGCATCTTTTGTTCTGGCTGTCGCTGTTCCCGTTCACCACCGCATGGATGAGCGAGAACCATTTCGCCAGCGCGCCGTCGGCGCTCTATGGGTTCGTCCTGCTGATGGCCGCGATCGCCTACTGGCTCCTGCAGCAGCGGATCATCGCTGCGCAGGGGCCGGACTCGTTGTTGCACAGGGCGATCGGCAACGATTGGAAAGGCAAGTTGTCGCCCGCGATCTACCTCGCCGCGATTCCGCTTTCGTTCGTGTCGCACTGGATCGGGCAGGCGCTCTACGTCGGCGTCGCATTGATGTGGCTCGTCCCCGATCGGCGGATCGAGCGCGCTCTCACGGACAGCGAACGCCACGCCTGATCACCCGTCGTCGTCGGCCGCGACGTCGATACGGCGCACGTCCTTCGCTTCACCGCTCGCAAGCCTGCCGCCGGCACGCGTCCGGTGCATCCCGCGCTCCGTGACGATGAAATCGAGCGGCACGTCGTGCGGCTGCGGATGAATCGAATCGAGCCGGGCGACCTCGAATCCGACGCCAATCGAGATCGGACGATTGCCAAGCGCGGCGAGCGTACGATCGAAATAACCAGTGCCATACCCCAACCGGTAGCCGAGCGCATCGAAGCCCGCGAGCGGTGCCAGCACGATCTCGGGCGAGACGTCGGCGGTCGCGACCGGAACCGGAATGCCGTACGCACCCGGTTCGAGCCGCGAGTCGGCATACCACGCGCGAAACACGAGCGGCGTCTTCGGCACCACGACGACGGGAAGCGCGCACGTCCCGCCGCGCGTCCACAGCAGTTCCCCGAGCGGCCGCGGATCGAATTCGCGTCGATACGGCCAATACAGCGCAACCGCGATTCCGGCGACGTCTGCCAATGCGGATGCGAGCCGGTCATGGATCGCCGCCGACAGTCGCGCGTGCTCGGCGTCGTCGATCGCCAGTCGAGCTTCCACGAGCGCATCGCGGACGGCCTTGCGCCAGCGCTTGACGGCTTCGACATCGGACTGCTCGTGCGGAGCAAGGAGCGGCGGCGAGTACGATGGTGTCATCGTTGGCGGATTTTGACAGGCCCGACGCGGCGCTGCGACGCGAACCCGATATCATCACGCTCCCCCCGGTTCGAAGGCCGACTTGATGAACGAGGACGCGACGCGACGCGCGAACGACGAAGTGACGCTGTTTCTCGAAAGCTTCATCACGACGGCGCGCATCGGCGTGTATCCGGCCGAACGGGAGCGGGAGCAGCGCGTGCGCATCGACATCGCGATTCGCGTCAAGGGCTGCGCGTCCCCGTACAGCCGGCACAACGTGCTCGACTACAATCATCTGCGGGACGGCGCGCGGGCGATCATCGACGCCGGCCATATCGAATACCAGGAGACGCTTTGCGAGCGCATCGTGGCAATGTGCCTCTCGTTGCCGCGCGTTGCCTTCGCTCGCGTCCGCGTCGCCAAACTCGAAGCGTTTGCGGATTGCAGCGCGGTCGGATGCGAGATCGAGCGATCGAGGCAAGCCCATGTTGAAGATGCCGTCGCCGATGCAGGCGTCGCCGGCAGCCGCGGCGAGCGTCATGGCACGCGCGCATCGAATCGCTCCGGGCAAGGAAATGGCAAGCGGTCGCGCTGAGAGCGACGCTTTCATCGACATCCTCCCCTGGCCCGCGTTCATCGTTGCCGACACCGGTCGCGTGACGCGCGTCAACGCCGCAATGGCGGCCGCAGGCGTGCGACTTTCGCCGCGGGGCGAGCGCCACCTTCGCTCGCTCTTCCCCGATTATTTCGCGGCACTCGACGCCGCTTCGCCCTGGCTTGCGCCGCGTGAGGTCGAAGTCACGCGTGCCACCCCCGAAGGCCCCGTGCACGAGATGCTTTGGGTCAGAACGCTCGGCGCGCGCCGCCTCGTGATCATCACTGACCGCACGCGGCGCATCGAGCTCGAATCGAGCCAGGCGCAAAACGCGCGGCTCGCTTCGCTCGGCTTTCTGCTTGCGAGCGTCTCGCACGAGATCAGCAATCCGCTGTCGACGATCAATTCGATCGTGCAGATCCTCCAGTCGAAGCGAGGCGTCTCGCGCGAGGTGCGCGAGAAAGGCATCGCGCAGATCGCGCAAAGCACGAACCGGCTGCTGCTCTTGACGCGCAGGCTGACCGGCTTCGCGCGCGTCGACGAGGCGATGGCGGTGCGATTCCCGGTCGACACGGTCATCGACGAGGCATCGCTGCAGCTCAAGTACGACAGCCTCGGCGAGACGGTCGCGCTCACGCATCAGCGCGAGGAGTCCGCGATCGTCCTCGGCCATCCGAGCCAGATCCAGCAGGTGTTCTTCAATCTCTTCCTCAACGCCGCGCAGGCGATGAAGGGCGCGGGCACGATCGACGTCGCGACGAGCATCGGCGCCACCTCGATGCTGACTGTGACCGTCGCCGATACCGGACCGGGCATCGCGCCCGGGCATCTCGACGATATCTTCAAACCGTTCTTCACGACGAAGAGCGGCGGCGGAATCGGCCTCGGACTTGCCATCAGCAACGAGATCGTGCACGAGCACGGCGGAAACATCGTCGCGGCGAACAAGGACGAGGGCGGCGCGGTGTTTCAGGTGATGCTGCCGCTCGCCGTGGAAAGCGGGCGATGAGCGCTGCCGTGCACGCCGCCGCGGCAAAGCCGCCATCGCACGCGGCAGCAGCGGCACACAAGCGCGACGAGCGATCCGCGCGCACCGGTGCGCGCATCGTCGTCATCGACGACGATCGGAGCGTCGGCGCAACGATCGAGATGCTGCTCGCCTCGCGCCAATACGCCGTCGAGGTCGTCGATACGCTGCAAGCCGGCATCGAAGCGGCAACGGGCGCCGACGTCGACCTCGTCATCACCGATCTGCGGCTCGCGAACGGCAGCGGCTTCGATGTCATTGCCGCCGTGAAGCAGGCGCAGAGCAGCGCGCCCGTCATCGTGATGACCGGCTTCTCGTCGGTGCAAACGGCCGTGCAGTCGCTGCGCTTCGGCGCCGTCGACTACATCATCAAGCCGTTCGACAACGAGGAATTTCTCTACGCCGTCGAGCGCGCACTGAACGAGCGGCGCATGCGCCGCGAGAACGCGGCGCTGCGCCGCAACCTCCAGCACGTTTATGCGCCGAGCGCGATCATCGGCCAAAGCCCGGGCATCAAGCGCGTGCTCGACCTGATACGCCGCGTCGCGCCGACGGATGCTACCGTGTTCATCCAGGGCGAGAGCGGGACGGGCAAGGAGCTCGTCGCGCACGCGATCCATCGCGAGAGCCGTCGCTCGGGCGGCCCGTTCATCGCAGTGAACTGCGGCGCTATCCCGGTCGATCTCGTCGAATCGGAGCTGTTCGGCCACGTGAAGGGCGCGTTCACCGGCGCAATCGCCAGCTCCGAAGGCCTCGTCATGGAAGCCCATGGCGGCACGTTGTTCCTCGATGAGATCGGCGAGTTGCAGCCGAGCGTGCAGGTGAAGCTCTTGCGCGCGATCCAGGAAAAGGAGGTGCGCCCCGTCGGCGGCAAGGACGTGCGCCGCGTCGACGTCCGTTTCGTGGCGGCCAGCAACAAGGACATGAAGCAGGCGATGGTGCGCGGCGAATTTCGCGAGGACCTGTTTTACCGGCTGAACGTGATCAGCATCCAGGTGCCCCCGCTTCGCGAGCGTGGCGGCGACGTCGACCTCCTGGTCAAGCACTTCATCGACTATTACGGCAGGAAGATCGGCAAGCGCATCCGCAATCTCGATGCGAACTTCAAGAACTTCGTCAAGACGTATCACTGGCCGGGCAACGTGCGCGAACTGCAGAACCTGATCGAGCGCGCCGCGATCCTCACCGATTCGGACGTACTGAACTATGACGACGTCACCGACACACCCCTCGCGATCGCCAGCCCTCCACCGGCCTCGCCGCCGACTGATGCGCCGCTTTCGGTCGAGGATTACATCCAGTACATCGTGCGCACCTACGAATCGTCGCGCACCGAGAAGGAGCTCGCGCGGATGCTAGGGATCGGACGCAAGGCGCTGTGGGTGCGAAGGCGTCGCTGGGCGATGGCGCGTACGTCGCGCGCGACGAAACCGAAGAGCTGACTGTGTCCTTACCGCACCCGTTGTTTCGTTGTGAAACGCATCGCCTGCGCACTCATGCGGTGAATTCGCGAAATTGCGAGCACAATCATCGGCCACGCCGACGGCATGCAACTTGCTGAAATGCGCAGTTGCTCTTGAATCGTTCGAAGGAGGAGTCAAACATGGCCGAAGCGGCTGCCGCACCCGTCAAGCGCAAGAAAGTCACGATCCCGATGCTGAACGAGAAGAAGAAGAACAAGGATCCGATCGTTCAGCTCGCCGTCTACGACTATGAAAACTCGATCATCGCCGACCGTCTCGGCATCGACATCCTGTGCGTGAGCGACACCGGCGGCATGGTGCTGTTCGGCCACGAGACGACCACGTCGGTGACGTTCGAGGAAGTGCTGTTCATGGCACAAGCCGTGAAGCGCGGCTCGCAGTACGGCCTGCGGATGGTCGACATGCCGTACATGAGCTATCACCTGTCGCCTCAGCAGGCGGTCGACAACGCCGCGCAGTATGTCTCGAAGGCCGGCGCGGAGGTGATGAAGTGCGAAGGCACCGTCCACCATGCGCGCAACATCGAGGCGATCATCAAGGCGGGCATTCCCGTGCAGGGCCATATCGGCATCACGCCGATGCGGATGGCGCAGCTTGGTGGCTTCGCGGCGCAGGGCAAGACCGCGCAGCGCGCGAAGGAGCTTGTCGACGACGCGAAGGCGTTCGTCGACGCAGGCTGCTTCTCGATCATGTGCGAGGTCGTCACGTCGGAAGTGTCGCAATACCTGGCCGAAACGCTGCCGGTGCCGGTGATCAGCCTCGGCTCGGGCAACACGTCGGACGGCGTGCACATCATCGGCTCGGACCTCTTCCACCTCTATGAGAAGCACACACCACGGCACTCGAAGATTTATGTCGACCTCGTGCCGATCATCGAGAAGGGCTACTCGGAGTACATGGACGACGTGAAGCACCGTCGCTATCCGGGCAAGGAGCACACGGTGTTCATGAAGGACGACGAGCTCGAGAAGTTCAAGAAGATGGTCGGCTGGACGAAATGACGACAGTCGCCGCGCGAAAGCCCGCCCTCCTGCCATCGCCGCTCGAGGCGATCGGGCAGGCGCGGTTCTTCACGTCGCTTTCGCATGGCCAGCGTGAGCAGGTCGCATCGACGGCGAGCCTTCGCGAATACCCGGCGCACGCCGATCTCTACACGATTGGCGACGTGGCGCGCTGTTGCTACGTGCTCGTGCGCGGGATGGTCCGCTTCAACCTGCCGCTCGGTCAGCGCACGGCCTCGGTAGGCGAGATGATCGGCAGCGGCGAGTTCTTTGGATGGGCCGCGCTCATTCCGGGCGGCCAGCGCAGGGTGGGCATGGCGTCGTGCGTCACCGATTGCGCGATCGTCGAGATCGACGGTGCGGCGCTATTGCGTTTGATGGACGAGGACCATTCGCTCGGCTACGCGATCATGCGACAGGTGACGCTGCTCGTGACGAGCACGCTGACGGCGCTCGCGTCGGGGTGAAAGCACCGGCGCCTGCCGACCGCCGGCAACGTGCGCGCGCCATGTGGTCGGTCGCGCGTCGCTTGCGTTGATCGGCGCGCTCGTCGTCCTCTCGCTCGTCGTCGGCGCGCTGATCGGCGCCGTCGGCATCGGCGGGATCCTGCTGGTTCCAGGACTCGTCTTCCTCGGCAAGCTCGCGATTCACGCGGCGAGCGCAACCGCGCTCTTTTCGTTCCTGTTCACCGGCATCGTGAGCACATGGCTCTACCTGCGGCACGGCACGCTCGACATTCGCGCCAGCGCATGGGTGTGCGGCGGCGCGATCGTATCGAGCTTCGCCGGCGCATATGTCAACTCGCTCACCGACGCGCTCGTGCTTGCGCGAATCATCGGCACGGTAATCGTCCTCGCCGGCCTGAACGTGTTGTTTCCGCTGCGCCGGGCGGAGGTCGCCGTCGAGGGCAAACGACGCTCCGCGCTGTTGCTCGGCGTCGGCATCGCGGCCGGCTTTGGCTCCGGGCTGACCGGCGCCGGGGGGCCATTGTTCTCGGTGCCGATCATGCTGGGGTTGGGCTTCCCGCCGCTGATGTCGATCGGCGTGAGCCAGGTGCTGCAAGTGATCTCGTCGGTGTTCGGCACGCTCGGCAATCTCGCCTACGGCTCGGTCGATCTTCGCGCGGCGCTGTGGATCGTGCCCGCTCAACTCGTCGGCGTGGCGATTGGCGTCGCGATTGCGCATCGCGCGAACGTTGCTCAACTAAGACGCATGGCGGGATGGCTTTGCGTGATTTCGGGCACGTTCATTCTGCTGCGCGGCGTCTGAATTTCACTTCCATGCTGGGTGCATTCTTCGCACGGCGCGGCTTGCCGATCGTGTCGCTTCCCGATGGCGGCTCGATCGTTCCGCGCTTCACGTCCGCAATCGAGGAGCATCGCGTCACGCGTCGCGGCGTCGGCCTGTTCGATTTCTCGTTCATGGGCTGGTGGGAAATCGCCGGAAGCGGCGCACGCGCGTATCTCGAGCGCTTGCAGACGCGTGACGTGCAATCGCTCGCCACGGGACGACTGGTGTACACGCTGCTGCTCCGCGACGACGCAAGCGTATTCGTCGACGCGACGCTCTGGCGTGTCGAGCGCAACCGCTATTGGTTATTCACCGGACGACGGACCGATGTTGGTTGCATCGCCGCGTGCGCTTCGACGTTCGACGTGCGCATTGCCGCGCGCCATGACGAGCATTGCGTGATCGCTGTGCAAGGTCCCGCCAGCGCGACCCTGCTCGATCGCGCGTTGCCGCATTGCGATGCTTCGTCGATTCCGTTCTTTGCGTTTCGCCGCCATTCGATCGACAGCCTGGACGCGTGGGTCGCGCGCCTCGGCTACACCGGCGAAATAGGCTTCGAGATCCTCGCACCGGCTGAGATCGCGGTAGAACTGTGGATTCGCCTTGCGCAAGCATCGCTCGACGTCGATCGGCTCGAATGCGGCATGGACGCGGCGAACAGCTTGCGAATCGAAGCGGGCTTCATCCACTTTGCGCACGAGCTGCGCGACCGGGTCCTGCCAGGCGAGCTCGGCTTGTCGCGGCTCGTACGGTCGCAGCGCATGGACTTCATCGGCGCGCGCGCGCTTCGCGATGCAGGCGAGCCGAAGCGACGTCTCACCGGCGTCGCCATCTCACCCGCGGGCGTTCACGACACACCTGACGTGCCCGTGCATTTGACAAGCAAGGTCTGGTCCCCGACGTTCGATCGGGAAATCGGCCTCGGCTTCGTCGAAGCGAACCTCGCGCGCGGGACGGCCGTCGTCATCGACGACAATCGTGCGGGAACGCTCGTGGAACTTCCGTTCTACACGCGCCCGGGC
>DATFCW010000335.1:0-27758 GCA_035252665.1 Casimicrobiaceae bacterium
ATGAGCGGCCGGAAGTGAAAACGATCGTGGCCGGCCGGATCGGCGGCACAGAGGAAGGTCATTGGAAGCAGGCGTCGAAACGGCGAGCGGCATTATAGACATTGCACTAAAGGAGGGCCTTCGTGACGACATCGAGCATCGTACGGCTGTCCGAGCCGGTTTCGGAAAATCATCGGCGCCGCTCGCGGATCGCGATCCGACTGGCGCTCGTGAGTATCACCGCACTTCCCACGCTCGCGCTGGCGCACGCAGTCGTGCTTGCGTCGCAGCCTACGGCCGGGGCTGTGGTTGCGTCGGGCGAGCTGCGCATAACGCTTCGATTCAGCAGCCGCGTCGACGCGATGCGGTCGAGGCTCAGGCTGATCCCGCCGAACGGCGTCGAAGCTGTTGTTCCGTTCGCGGATGGCGGTCCGGGAATCGTCTCGGCCCGCGTGCGGGTCGATGCGCCGGGTCGGTGGATATTGCGCTGGCAGGTGCTGTCGATCGATGGTCACGTGACCCGCGGCGACGTGCCGTTCGCGGTCGCGCGTCCTTCCGCCGGAAAGTGAAAGGTCTGTTCGACCTCATCGGCTTCGTCGCCGTCGTATTGCGCGGCCTCGACTTCGTCGCGCAATCGGTCCTGCTCGGCAGCGTTGCCTTCGTCGCGTTGATCCTCGCGTCGGCCGACGTCGTCGACATTTCGCGCAAAGTCGTTCGCGTCGCGGCGCTGGCAATGGTCGTCACGACCGCCATGTCCGTCGCGGTGACCGCGCTCGCGTTATCGGCGTCGCTTGGGCTCGGCGTGCGCACACTCCTCGGCGCGCCGTTCGTCCTGACCGGCGCGATCAAGGTCGCGGCCGCGCTTTGCATCTTCGCCGTCGCCACGCAGCCGATCGCTTCACGAACGCGGCAACTGGCGTGTGGCGTCGCCGGTTTTGCGGTGTTGGGCGCGGCGCTTGCGGACAGCCATGCCGCCGCGCGCATCCAATTGTCGACGTCGCTGCTTGCCGCGAGCGCGGCGCACCAGCTCGGCGCGGCGATCTGGCTCGGCGGGCTGCCGTGTCTGTGGCTTGCCTTGAAGCGGGAACCCGACGAAGCGACAGCCATCGCGATCGGCAGGCGTTATTCGGCGCTCGCGGCTTCCGGCGTCGCGCTCATCGTCGCCGGCGCCGCCGTTTTCGCGATCGACTACATCGGCTCCGTCGAAGCCGTCTACGGCACCGCGTACGGCGCCATGGCGGCGACGAAAAGCGCGCTCCTCGCGATCCTGCTCGTCGTCGGATTCGCGAACTTCCGAACGTTGCGGACAGCCTGCGCCGACACGCGTGCGCGTGTCGCACGCTTCGTCGAGATCGAGATGGGCGTCGGCATCGCCGTTCTGATGGCGGCCGCGTCGATCACGTCGACTTCCCCGTCGGTCGATCTCGTCAGCGATCGAGTGACGTTGACCGAGCTCGTTGCACGAATGAAGCCTGCCGCTCCGAGGCTTGCGAGTCCAAGCCACGAAGCGCTCGAGGCGGGCGTGTCGCCCATGTCGGGCCTTCGCAACGACCAGGATCGCGCATGGTCCGAATATAACCATCATTGGGCCGGCCTGCTCGTCGTGCTCATGGGTCTTGCCGGCTTCGCGCAGCGAAGCGGACGCGCGCGCTGGGCATCGTACTGGCCGTTGCTGTTCCTCCTGATGGCCGGATTCCTGCTGATTCGCGCCGACCCCGAAGTGTGGCCGCTCGGACCGCGCGGCGTAATCGAGAGCGTGGCCGATCCGGAAGTTGCGCAGCACCGGCTGTTCGTTGCGGTCATCGTCGCATTCGCGCTCTTCGAATGGCGGGTTCGCAAAGGTCGGACGAGGTCGCATCATGTCGCACGCGTATTTCCACTGGCGACGGCAATCGGCGGCACGTTGCTGCTCACGCATTCGCATGCGGTCGGCGATGTCAAGGAGCAATTGTTGATCGAGATGACTCATCTGCCGATCGCGGTGCTCGGCATCGTCGCCGGATGGGCGCGATGGCTCGAGGTGTCAGCGCCCGAGGGCGAGGGGAAAATCGCCGGATGGGTGTGGCCGTCGGCGTTTGTCCTGATCGGCCTGCTGCTGCTCGACTATCGCGAAGCGTGAACGCCAGTGCGCGTGTCTACGGATAGCGAAAGAACGTTCGCGATGTGCCGTTTCGCGCGACGATCGGATCCGACGCACGCGGCGGATTGACCGCAACGGTCTGCGTACTGGTCAACGATACGCCTGGGAACGGCACTGTTTTCGCGCGCGGCAGCAACAAATGCGCGGCACCGCGAACCGACGCGCGATACTCGGACGGGCTCGCGCCCGTGCGCCCGCGGAACTTGCTGCAAAGGTGCGACGGGCTCGCGAATCCGCATTCGGTCGCGACCCGCGAAATCGAGACGTCGGTGCTTTGCAACAGCAGCCGCGCCTTCGCAAGGCGCTGTTCGAGAACGTACTGATAGGGCGTGGTGCCGGTCGATGCGCGAAACGCGCGCATGAAATGGCCGCTCGAAAGATGCGCGATGCCCGTCAGGTCGCCAAGGCGAATGCGACGTGCGAGGTTGGCATCGATGTATTCCTGCACCCGTCGCATCACGGGTGTGCGCAGCGGATTGACGCCGCGCCCGTCGTGCAGGTCATGCGCGCATTGTCCATCGGAATGGCATTGGAGCAGATGATGAACGAGCACATGCTCGGTCTGGCTCAGGAACAAGGCGTCGAGCGCGTGGCCCGCCTCTGCCGCGACCTCGAATTCGCTTGCGAGCATCTGGAAGTAACCCTTCAGCCAGGGATCCTGTTCGGCGAAGAACTCCCGGACGCGCGGACGTGACGTGCAACCCAGCTCGCGCGCGGCGCGATCGAGCACATCGGGTCGAACGTACACGTGCCACGATTGCGAGCGACCGTCGCTCAACCAGTCGTACACGCTCGACGCCGCGATGAACGTTGTCGCCCCGACGGTTGCGCGGCGCCGAATGCAACCATCCTCGGCACGTCGCGTAATCATCGCGTTGCCCGCCGTGCGACAGGCGAGAATCGCGTGACCGAGCGCGCCGGTGCGAATCCGGCACTGATCCAAGTTCCATTTCGCGGCGAATAATCCGCCGCAGTCGCTGTTCGCCACTTTGCAGATCGCCGTTACACCGGGCGACTGCTCGATGGCGTCCAGCGTGGCCGCCTGGCAGGGCGGGACGACGTCGTTCATCCGCATCTCCTCCGCCGGTGGCTTCTGCTTCGGACGCCTGCCGGCATTTGCGTGAGCGCAATCGTCCTCCCTGCCATGACGATGGTGGCGTTCGGATCCGCGGGCCGCGTGTACCATTTCCCTTGGCATTGACGCCGCGCGAACGCGGCCAACTCCATCACGAATCCTGTCGCGATTCTAACAACAACTTTGCGTGTTGCTCACGTCGAATCCGCGAATTCAACGCGAGAGGAATGCGATCGATGCAACATCGCGCGCGTCGAATGCGGATTGTGGAAAATTTCAGCACGTTTCGGAAACTCTGATTTCTCGCTCGCGCAGAAGTGACGTTCCGCGTTGGCGTATGCGCAATTGATGCACAACGCGATCGCGCTGCGGCGGTTGAAAGGGGTTTCGGGTCGACACGAGCAGCGCCAAGCGCGCATGGCATGGTCGTTGGCATTGCCTGCCAAGTCCGCGCGGAACTTTTTGCAATGCGCGCGGTATAGTGCCCTGTCTTGTTTCTCCGGCGAGCAACGCAGGGGCCTTCGCGCCCGGCGTGCGTTCGCGCGCAGTTAAATTCTCTTTCCAATGATCGAAACCCACGAGCTTACGAAGCGTTACGCAGACCTGGTGGCCGTCGACGGCCTCTCGTTTCGCGTCGAGCCCGGCGAAGTGCTGGGCTTCCTCGGCCCCAACGGCGCCGGCAAATCGACGACGATGAAAATGATCGCCGGCTTCCTCGCACCCACGTCGGGCGGCGCGAGCGTTTGCGGATACGACGTCGTCGCCAAGCCGATCGAGGCCAAGCGCGCGCTGGGCTACATGCCGGAAGGCGCACCCGCGTATGGCGAGATGTCGCCGCGGCAATTCCTGAACTTCGTCGCCGACATGCGGGGGCTGGATGGCGTGCGGCGCAAGCGTGGCTTGGACGACGCGATCGGTCATCTGCACCTGGAGCGCGTGCTCGAGCAGCCGATCGATACGCTATCGAAGGGTTTCAAGCGGCGCGTGGGTCTCGCGCAGGCCATCCTGCACGATCCTGCCGTACTGATCCTCGACGAGCCCACCGACGGCCTCGATCCCAACCAGAAGCACGAAGTGCGGGGGCTGATCCACGCGATGGCGACCGACAAGACAATCGTCGTGTCGACCCACCTGCTCGAGGAAGTGCACGCCGTGTGCAACCGCGCGATCATCATCGCGCGCGGAACGATCCTCGCCGATGCATCGCCTTCCGCGCTGGAAGCGCGCTCGCGCTACCACCACGCGGTATCGCTCACGACCGCCGATCCGATCGCGGCGCGCGAGGCACTGTCGCGCCTTCCTGACGTTGCCTCTGTCGAGATCGATCAGGAGCAGCGGATCACGGCGTTTCCGAAGGCGGGCAAGCAGATCTTCGAGTCGGTCAACGTGCTGCTTGCCACGCAGAAGATCGACGTATCCGAAATCCAGCTTGAGCGCGGGCGCATGGACGAGGTGTTCCGCAGCATTACGCACGGCGATGCGCAGGAGGTGCATGCATGAGTTCGGCGGGAGACGGCGCGGTGGCGCAGCCAGGAACGGCCGAGGAGTTCAAATCGGACGAACAGTCAGCAATCGGACCGGCGCAATCGCAAAAGACGCCGAGCGCCACCGAGGCGAGCGAGGGTGAGCAACGCGCCGCCACGGTACATCGGGCACGCGCCGGTCACGCGAGCCGGATCGGCACGATCTTCCGGCGCGAGCTCGCGAGCTACTTCGCAACGCCCGTCGCCTATGTCTTCATCGTCATCTTCCTCGTGCTCGCGGGGGTGTTCACGTTCTACCTCGGCCACTTCTACGAGCGCGGACAGGCCGACCTGATCCCGTTCTTCAGCTTCCATCCGTGGCTCTATCTGTTCCTGGTGCCGGCGATCAGCATGCGCATGTGGTCCGAGGAGCGCAAGAGCGGAACGATCGAGATGCTGCTGACGCTGCCGGTGACGATGTGGCAGGCCGTCGTCGGCAAGTTTCTCGCCGCATGGGCGTTCATCGGGCTCGCGCTGCTGTTGACGTTCCCCATCTGGATTACCGTGAACTATCTCGGCTCGCCCGACAACGGCGTGATCGTCGCGAGCTATCTCGGCAGCTTCCTGATGGCGGGCGCATTCCTCGCGATCGGCTCGTGCCTGTCGGCATGCACGCGAAGTCAGGTCGTCGCTTTCATCCTGACGGCCGTCGTGTGCTTTGTCTTCCTGCTTGCCGGCTTCCCGCTGGTGCTTGGCTTCTTCAGCGCATGGGCGCCGCAGGGAGTCATCGACGCGATCTCGGGACTGAGCTTCCTCGCGCATTTCAACTCGATCGCCCGCGGCGTCGTCGATCTGCGCGACATCGTCTACTTCGTGCTCACGATCGCGTTCTGGCTCTATGCGAGCGCGGTGGTGATCGATCTTCGCAAGGCGGACTGACCCGATGCAAAAGGACGTGAACCGTAGATTGTTGACCGGCGGCGCGCTCGCCGTGCTGGCGGTCCTCTTCATCGCGCTCGTGCTCATCAGCAATTCGCTGCTTCGCGGCGCGCGACTCGATCTCACGCAAAACCACCTCTATACGCTGTCGCGCGGAACGGACAACATCTTGGCGGGCATCGACGACCCCATCAATCTGTATCTGTACTTCTCCGACCGCGCGACGCGCGACGAGCCGCAGCTCCGCGCCTACGCGCAGCGCGTGCACGAAATGCTCGACGAGATGGCGGCGCGCGCGCGCGGCAAGCTCAAGGTAACCGTGATCGATCCGCTGCCGTTCTCCGAGGACGAGGATCGCGCCACCGCCTACGGCTTGCAGGGCGTGCCTGCCGGGCAGAACGGCGAGAACATCTTCCTGGGCCTCGTCGGCACCAATTCGACGAACGGGCAGGAAGTGATTCCATTTCTTCAACCCGACAAGGAGGCCTTCCTCGAGTACGATGTCGCGAAGATGGTGCACGAGCTTTCGATGACGAAAAAGCCCGTCGTCGGATTGATCAGCGGCTTGCCGCTTCATGGCGGATTCGATCCGACGAGCCGAGGCATGAGCGAGCCGTGGCAGGTGTATTCGCAGCTCGCGCAGCTCTTCGATGTACAGGAGATCGAGACGTCGTCGAAGAAGCCGATCGACAAGGACATCACGACGCTCGTCGTCATCCATCCTAAGGGGTTGTCGGACGACATTGCCTACGCGATCGACCAGTACGTCATGCGCGGCGGCCATCTGCTCGTGTTCGTCGATCCGCTCGCCGACATGGATACGTCGGGTGCGGCGCAGGGCAATCCGCAGATGGCAATGTTCGCCGATCGCTCGTCGAACCTGCCGAAGCTCTTCAAGGCATGGGGAGTCGAGTACGACCCGCAGAAGGTCGTGCTCGATCGCGGGCATGCGGCGCAGATCACCGTCGGTGGCGGCGCACCGATCCGTGATCCTGCCATCCTGAGCTTCACCAAAGGCGATTTGAACGGCGGCGACGTGATCACGGCGAGCCTCGGCAGCATGAACATCGGCTCTCCGGGATTCTTCTCGCTCGCGAAGGATTCGGGCAACAAGCTCATCCCGCTCGTTCAGACGAGCCCGGATTCGATGGTCGTCGCGGCGAACCAGGTCAAGTTCGCGCAGGACCCGTCGAAGCTCCTCGATGGGTTCAAGCCCGATAACGAGCGGCATGTCATCGCCGGCCGTCTCGAAGGCAGGTTCAAGAGCGCGTTCCCCGACCGCAAGGACGCTGGTCATCTCGCGCAGGCGAAGGAGACCGGCGAGATCGTGCTCGTCGCCGACACCGATGTGTTGAGCGACCGGATGTGGGTGCGCGTTCAGCCGTTCTTCGGCCAGAACATCGTGAGCGCGTTCGCGAACAACGGCGACTTTTTCATCAACGCGGTCGACAACCTGCAGGGCTCGATGGATCTGATCTCGATTCGCGGTCGCGCGACGTCGCAGCGTCCATTCGTCAAGGTCGACGACATGAAGCGCGAAGCCGAGAACAGCTTCCGCGGGAAGGACGAGGAGCTTCGCAAGGAGCTCAAGGACACCGAGAGCAAGCTCGAGGCGCTGCAGAACCAGAAAACGAAAGGCAGCGAGCTGATCCTCACGCCGGCGCAACAGGAAGAGTTGTCGAGCTTCGCGCGCAAGCGTCTCGAGATCCGAAAGGAGCTACGGCAGGTTCGCCGCTCGCTCGACGATCGGATCGACGCGCTCGGTACGCGCATCAAGTTGATCGACATCGGATTGATGCCGGTGCTGGTCACGCTTGCGGCGCTGGGATTCGCGTTCTGGAAGCGTCGCCGGCGTAGCGGCGCGGGAGCGATGGCATGAACGCGAAGACGCTGTATTTGCTGGTTGCGGTCGCCATCATCGCGGTCGTCGGCGCCGTCGCGCTGCGCATGTCGCATTCGCCGAGAGTCGAATCGGACGAGCAGGCGAAGCCGCTGTTGCCGGGGCTCGCCGGCCATGTCAACGACGTCAGCGCGATCACCGTGACCGGCGCGGGCGGCAAGGCGATCGCGACCATGAAACGTGCGGGCGACGGATGGCACATCGTCGAGCGCTCCGACTACCCGGCCGACGTCACGGAGATTCGCGGGCTTCTCGTCAAGCTCGATCGCGCAACGCTTCTGGAAGCGAAGACGTCGAACCCGAAGCACTATGCGGACATCGCCGTCGATGACGTCACGGGCAAGGATGCGAAGGGTGTCCTCGTCACGCTCACTGGCGTGGCGCCGCCGAACAAGGTCATCGTGGGCAACTACAGCGGTCCCTCGCAAGGCACGTTCGTGCGCCGCGATGGCGAGGCACAGAGCTGGCTCGCGAGCGGAGACCTGAACGTTCCGAAGTCGCTCCCCGAATGGGAGAAGCGCGACATCGCCGACATTCCGGCGGCCAAGATTGCGTCGGTCACGCTCGTGGCGCCCGACGGCAAGACGCTTCGGATGCACAAGCCGGCGGCCGACGCCGCGAATTTCGTGGTCGATGACGTACCGAAGGGACGCACGGTCAACAACGGGACTGCGTCTACGATCGCGACGACGTTTTCGGGCCTTCGCGTCGACGACGTCGAGTCGGCCAAGGACAAGCCCGCGCCAGCGCAAGCGGCCAAAGGCGAGTTCGAGACGTTCGATGGCGTGAAGATCGCGGCCGTCGCCTGGAACGAAGGTGGCAAGGACTACGTGCAATTCGCCGCGAGCCTCGATGCGCCGGCGGCAGAGAAGCAGATTGCTGATGATCAGGCGAAGGCGAAGGCCGACTACGACAAGGTCGTCGCGTCGCACAAATCGTCCACCAACGACAAGCCTTCGTCTGGCGATGCCAAGGCGGCTGAGCCGGCAAAGCCGCGCGCCGTGAGCGATCCGGAGAGCGACAAAAAAGCCCGCCTCGCCGATCTCGACAAGGATATCGCGTCGCTCAACGCAAGCTTTTCCGGCTGGACCTTCGTGTTGCCGGGTTATGTTTACGGCAACCTGACGAAGACGATGAACGACGTGCTGATGCCGCTTCCCGCGAAGAAGCCGGAGGTCGACGCGGCGAAATCCGCGTCGTCGTCGACCGGGTCCTCGAAGCTGCCGATCAAGGCGAAGGAAGCGCCGAGCACGTAAAGCTCGTCGGATGCACGTGCCCGACGACGCTTCGTCGTCGCCGTCTGGCACAATGGCGCGCCCACGCCATCGCCGCGCTCCTTCATACATCTTCGCGTGCCTCCCGCTCCTTCGCGCGATCCATCGCGGAAATCCCTTGTTCGACGCGAGCAATTGAGCGACGCCGCGGCGGAAGGCGACGTCAATCTTTCGCCGCTTCGCCAGCGCTGGGAATCCGAGCAGCTTTCGCAATCGACGCGCGCGCTGCTCGACGAAGACGCGCGCTATTTTCTGCATCAGTCGCTGTCGACGCCGTGCATGAACGCGCTGTCGAAGGCGTCCGGCATCTGGCTCGAAGACGTCGAGGGACGCCGTTACATGGATTTCCACGGCAACAGCGTCCACCAGGTCGGCCACGGCCATCCGCGCGTGGTGCAGGCCGCCAAGGATGCGCTCGACACGCTGCCGTTCTCGCCGCGCCGCTTCACGAACGAATACGCAGTCGCGCTTGCACGCCGCCTGGTCGGACTCGCGCCTCACGGGGTTGGAAAAGTCCTGTTCGCGCCCGGCGGCGCCGAGGCGATCGGCATCGCGCTCAAGCTCGCACGGATCGCGACTGGCCGGCACAAGACGATCTCGATGTGGGATGCGTTTCACGGTGCATCGCTCGACGCGATCTCGATCGGCGGCGAAGCGCTGTTCCGGCGCGAGATCGGCCCGCTCCTTCCCGGCACCGAGCACGTGCAGCCCTGCGATCCGCGCGGTTGCCGCTTTGCCTGCGCCGGCACGTGCAACCTGCGCTGTGCCGAATACGTCGAGTACGTGCTCGACAAGGAGGAGGACGTCGCGGCGGTGATCGTCGAGACGATCCGCTCGACCGACGTGCAGATGCCGCCGCGCGGCTATTACGAGACGCTGCGACGGGCGTGCGATCGCCACGGCGCGCTGCTGATCCTCGACGAGATACCGATCGCACTTGGACGAACGGGAACGATGTTCGCGTTCGAGCACTACGACATCGTTCCCGACATGGTGGTGATCGGCAAGGGCTTGGGCGGTGGCATCTTTCCGATGGCGGCGCTGATCGCCCGTGACGATCTCGACGTCGCCGCCGATCGTGCGCTCGGTCACTACACGCACGAGAAGAGCTCGGTCGGCTGCGCGGCGGCGCTTGCGACGCTCGACGTAATTGCCGACGAGCGTTTGCTCGAACGCACGAATAGCCTCGGCGAGCACGCGCTCGCGCGACTGCGTGACATTCAGAGGGAGTTGCCGATCATTGCGGACGTGCGTGGCGTCGGCCTGCTTCTCGGCGTCGAGCTCGTCGATCCGCAGACGGGCGCGCCAGCGCGCGAAACCGCGGAGCGCGTCCTCTACGCCTGTCTCGAGCGTGGATTGTCGTTCAAGGTCGGGCAGGGGAACGTGCTCGTGCTTGTGCCACCGCTCATCATCGACGAACGCGATCTCGACCACGCGCTCGACATCGTCGAAGCGTCCATCGCGGCGGCGACAGCGTAATGTCGCTCAAGGTCGTCCGCACCGACGCCGAGCTCGAAGTTCCGCTCGTCGATCGACGATTGCGCGAGTACGGTGCGTCGCTCGTGCTTCTGCCCGAGACGACGAGCACCGATCGTCTCGCGAATGAGGTTCGCGACGCCGACCTGCTCCTGATGTGCTACGCGCAGATTCCCGCGCGCGTCATCGAGGGCGCGACGCGCCTGCGCGGCATCGTCAAGTACGGCGTCGGGATCGACGCGATCGACATCGATGCGGCAAGAAGGCGTGGCATTCCGGTCGTGAACGTGCCTGAATACGCCGAGGAAACCGTGGCCGAAGGCGCGGTGTCGCTGATGCTCGCGCTCGCGCGCAAATTCAAGCCGCTTTCGCGCGAGATGGACATGCACGGTTGGGCCTGGCCGACCGCGAAGTGGCTCGCGCTCGACCTCGCCGGCAAGACGCTGGGCCTGGTCGGCGTCGGTCGCATTGGCGCCAGCGTGGCGAGGATCGCGGGGCAGGGCTTACGAATGTGCGTTCTGGGCTTCGATCCGCACGTCGATGCGGCGCGAATGTCTGAGGTCGGCGTCGAAAAGTGCGCTGATCTCCGCGAGATGCTTTCACAATGCGATTTCGTCTCGGTGCATTGCGTGCTGTCTCCGCAGACTCGACATCTGATCGGCGAGCGCGAGCTCGGTTGGATGAAGTCGACCGCGTTTCTCGTCAACGTGTCGCGCGGCGCGATCGTCGACGAAACGGCGCTCGTTCGCGCCTTGCAACAGCAGCGGATCGCCGGCGCTGCTCTGGATGTCTACGGTGAGGAGCCTTTAGCAAAATCGGGACATCCGCTGTCCGCGCTTTACGCGATGGAGAACGTCATCCTGTGGCCGCATCTAACGTTCTATACGGCCGAAGCGATGCAGCGCCTCGAGGAGGAGACGCTCGCGCGCTGCTTCGAGATGCTCGAAGGCCGGCCGGTGTTGGTGAAATCGCGCGATCCGCGATTGCGTGCGCAGAAAAAGGGCGTGAGATTCGAGGATTGAGGTTTATGAGGCGGGTCGTGCGCATCGGTGCCAGCGGTCCCACCGGATCAAGCTACATTCGCTTCAGTTCCACCATCGCGCCCTGGTACTCAAAGAGGTCATGCGGACATTCCGTTTCGGCTTTTCGAAACAACGTGCGCGCTTCTTCTGCTTGTCCTCTTAGTAGTTGCCATTCTCCGAGGAAAAAATTCGCTTCACACGTGTATTTCCGAGCAGTCCTTGGGTCCAAGCTTGCTGCTTGCCATCGGAGCGCATCTGCGTCAGTTTCACCTGCGAACAGCAGTAGCGCACTCGCCGGCCAGGGCTGACCCTTAGCGCGCCGCGCAATGGTCGCAAGTTCGAACGCTGTTCCCTTGGCATCGGCGCGCGCTAACGACAGGTAGAGCCAAATGTCGATGTAGGGATCTGACTTGAGCAGGCGCGCTTTTCTGAAGTCAGTTGCAGCCAATGAGAAATTGCCTTTGTAAAACTCTGCACAGCCGCGAAAGTTGAAGACCTGCAAGGACTGAGGGCTTAGTCGGTCCGCCGCATCGAAGTCGGCGATCGCGCGATCATAGTCACCCTTCAACGACCAGGAAGCACCGCGATGAATGTGCGCGCTCGCGCTTCCCGGATCGAGCTCGATCGAACGCGTGTAGTCGGCGATGGCAAGGTCGAAATCACCCTTGTCCTGTCTTGCGCCACCGCGATCCTCGTATAAACGAGCGTGTTGGGGTTGTAGCTCGATTGCGCGCGTGTAATCTTCAATTGCGCCCACGAAATCACCGTTGCGCTTCCTGGCGGCTCCTCGATTGGAAAAAGCGAAGACACGTGTCGAATCCAGCTCGATGGCATGTGTCGAGTCCGCGATTGTCTTGTCAAGGTCCCCCGTTATGAGATAGGCACCTCCGCGATTGACGTAAGCGGCCGCCAGTTTGGAATCAAGCTCGATGGCACGCGTCGAGTCTGCAATCCCTCCATCGACGTCGCCCTTCAAGAGCCTGGACTCGCCGCGATGGTAATAGGCAAGGGCAGAACGAGGATCGAGCTCAATCGCTCGCGTAAAATCGGCAATCGCTGCGTCGAAGTCCCTCTTGCCGGATTTGGCGAGTCCTCGGTTGACGTAGGCACTCGCGGCAACCTTCGACCCTGGATCGAGTTCAATGGCTCGTGAGGCGTCGGCAATGGCACCGTCAAGATCCCCTTTCGCCTGCTTGGCATCGCCACGGTTGAGATAGGCCAACGTGAACCTGGGATCAAGCTCGATGGCACGCGAGGCGTCAATGATGGCGCCGTCCAGATCACCTTTGTAACGCTTGGCCAGCCCGCGGTTGCTGTATACAGCGGCGGCTGTCGGCGCAAGCTCGATCGCTCTTGAGTCGTCAGCAATGGCGCCGTCAAGGTTCCCTTTTGCAAACTCGGCTTTACCTCGATTCGCGTATGCGGGCGCGAATCGCGGATCGATTTCTATCGCACGCGTAGAGTCGGCTATCGCCCCGTCGATATCACCCTGGGCCGCCTTCACATCACCGCGGTTGTCGTAGGCAGGGGCATATGTGGGATCGATTGCAATCTCGCGGCTGAAGTCTGCTACCGCGCCTGTAAGGTCACCCTTGTCACGCCTGGCATTGCCACGATTGAAGTGAACGTGTTCGGACGTCAGGCCAAGCTCGATGGCAGAGCTATAGTCCGCGATCGCTGCGTCGAGGTCGCCTTTGAACGAATGGGCGGTGCCGCGAACGAAATAAGCGCGAGCGAACCTCGGGTCGAGCTCGATTGCGCGCGTAAAGTCGGCGATCGCACCGTTGTAGTCCCGGGCTCTGCCTTTTGCCATTCCGGCGTTGAACCAATCGGCGGCGCCAGATTGGGCATGCACTTGGGCGGATAACGAGAGTCCCACCAGGATGGACAAAAGGAACACGCTGGTGGGTCGCCAGAGCGCTTTCATGGGTCCCTCCCCACAATTGCCTGCCCGTTTTCTGCGGGCCTGCAAACGCGTTTGTGATAGGCTACTTCCTGCGAATTGCTGAGTCAAAACGCGCCGCACAGTGCGTGTGGCAGAATCCCACCCCCGCGAATCCTGTGACTTATCGTCAATGCGTGCGTTCTTGGCTCGCGGCCGCGGTCTTCGCGCGTTCGGTGAACGGCGCATTCCCACCAAGCGCGAGCAGTAGTTGCGCCGTGTCCTGATAGCGTTGTGCCGACGCCGTGACGTAACCGAGCTGCGCCTCCTGATACTGCCGCTGCGCGTCGAGCACTTGCAGCACGCCGACGTTGCCTTCCCGATAGCTCGCGCGCGTCAGATCGAGATTGCTCTGCGCCGCATCGCGTGCGCGTGATTGCGCACCGAGCGCCTCGGCATCGTGGTCGAGGGCTTCGAGTGCGTCGGCCACCTGCGCGAAAGCAATGAGCACCGTCTGCTCGTAACGCGCCGCGCTCGCGCGCACGGCATCGGCGGCCGCGCGCTGCTCGGCGTGAAGCGTGCCTCCGTCGAAAATCGGCGCGACGAGCTGCGCGGCGAGGCTCCAGACGTTGCTCGCCCGATCGAAGAGATGCGCGAAGTCGGTCGCCTGCTGCCCGGTCGACGCGGTCAGCGTGATGTGCGGATACAGGTTCGCGTTCGCGACGCCGAGCGCAGCCGTCGCCGCGTGCAGTTGCGCCTCGGCCGCGAGGATATCGGGCCGGCGATGCGCGAGCTCCGACGGGATGCCGATCGGCACGCTTTCGGGAAGCGTAATGCTGGCGAGATCGAGCGCTGGCAGTTTCGCGTCGGCCGGCGTATCGCCGATGCCCACCGCGAGCGCGTGCGTCGCGACGGCCTGCGCCTGCCGAAGCGGCGGCAGGCGCGTCGCATCGTTTGCGAGCTGGCTTTGCGCGCTGACGATATCGAGACGCGACACCGACCCGGCATCGAACGCGACCTGCACGAGCTTCACGTTCTCGCGGTCGCTTGCAAGGATCGATTCGGCCGTCTCGATCTGCGCCGACAGCGATGCGATGCGAAGCGCGAGCATCACGGCATTGCCCGTCACGGCGAGATAGGCGGCGCCGACCTGCTGCCGTTGATACTCGGCAAGCGCGAACTGCTGCTCGACCGAGCGCGCGACGCCACCCGTGTAGTCGAGCGCATAGCTAACCGTCGGCCCGACGGCGAAATACTTGAATGGCGGCGGCTTCGGCTGCGTGCCCAGAAACTGCGCGCCGTACTTCTGGCCGCCCATGCCTGCCGTCAAACCAACCTGCGGGTAGAGCGCGCCGGCCTGCGCCTGCGCGAGCTCCTGCATTTGCTCGAGCGTCGCATTCGCCTCGGCAAGCGTGCGATTGCGCGCGAGTGCGCGGCGCGCGAGCGCATCGAGCGCATCGGAGCGAAAGAGCGACCACCAGTCGCCGGCGATCGCTTCGCCCGGTACGACGCGCTGGCGACCTTCGGTGTCGGTACCCGATTCGGGCGCGAGCGGCGCGTTCGTATAGCGATCCTCGTGCGGCGCGACGGGACGGCGGAAATCGGGCCCGACCGCACAGCCTGCGAGGTACGCGCATGCCAGCATTGCCCACGGCACGAGTCGATTCATTCGACGATCACCGGCTCGTCGCTGCCGCCCCGAGGACGCGCGCCGCGCAACAGCGCCACGAGCGGAATCGTGACGAGCGTCAGCACGAGCATCAGCTTGAAATCGTTGAGATAGGCAATGATCGATGCCTGGTTCGTGACCGCGTGGTTCAGCATCGCGAGGCCGGTCGTCGTGGACATCGCATTCGGCGCTTGCGCCGTCAGCGCGGGATTGAACGGCGAGACGTGCTCGGCGAGCCGCGCGTGCATGATCTGGGTCTTGCGCGTGAGCAGCGTTTCGACGACGGAAATGCCGACGCTGCTTCCCAGATTCCGCATCAAGCTGAAGAACGCCGTGCCCTCGTTGCGCAGCCGCGGCGCGAGCGTCGCGAACGTGACGGATGCGAGCGGCACGTAAACGAATCCGGTGCCGAGCCCTTGTACGAGTCCCGACCAGATGACGGGCGTCGAATCCATGCCGAGATCGAAGCGCATCATCTGGAAGCACGACATGGCCGTGAGCGCAAACCCGGCCGCGATCACGACGCGCACGTCGAGCTTGCCCATGAGCCGCCCGACGATGAACATCGCCACGAGCGTGCCGATCCCGCGCGGCGCCGTGACGAGACCCGTCGTCACGACCGGATAGTCCATCAGGTTCTGCAACAGCGCCGGAAGCAACGCGAGCGTCGCGAACAGCACGACGCCGACGACGAAGATGAACACGTTGCCGGTCAAGAAATTGCGATCCTTGAAGAGCGCGGGGCTCACGAACGGATGCCGCGTCGTCGTCAGCATATGGACGACGAACATGTAGAGCGCGATGCCGCAGACGATTGCTTCGATTCGTATCTCGGGCGAGTCGAACCAGGCCTTCAGCTCGCCACGGTCGAGCAGGAGTTGCAGCGCGCCGATCGCGACGCTCAACGTCGTGAAGCCGAAGAAGTCGAAGCGCGAGCGATGGATCGGCGTCTCGGACATGAAGCTCGCGATGCCGGCGAACGACAGGATCCCGAACGGCACGTTGATGTAGAACACCCAGCGCCAGTTGTAGTGATCGGTGAGCCAGCCGCCGAGCGCAGGGCCGAGGATCGGACCGATCGTCACGCCCATCACCCAGATCGCCATCGCGCGCGCATGCTGCGAAGGCGGATTGATGTCGAGCAAAACCGCCTGCGACATCGGGATCAGCGCCGCGCCGCAGAGTCCCTGGCACATCCGCGCGACGACGATCTGCGGCAGCGTCTGCGCAAGACCGCACGCCGCCGACGCGATCGTGAATCCGGCGACCGAGAAGAGAAACACGCGCTTGCGACCGACCTGCCCGGCGAGCCAGCCGGAAAGCGGCGTCATGATCGCGGCGCAGATGATGTACGACGTCAGTACCCACGCCATCTGGTCCTGCGTCGCCGACAGCGAGCCCTGGATGCGTGGCAGCGCGACGTTCGCGATCGTGTTGTCGAGCGCCTGCATGATCGACGCGAGCATGATCGACACGGTGATCGCGCCGCGAGGATGATACGAACCCCACGCTCGCTCCGCTCGCTGCCCCAAAGGGGCGCTGTCAGTGGCTTGGGGCGGCCCGGCGCCACTGACGTGATGCTCGCCGTGCGCGTCGGGCACCGTAGCGGCCACGCTGGCAGTCATTGCGCTTCGCCGGCCTTCGCGTCCCGGATGCCGAGGCCGAACAGCCGCCGCTCGTGCCTCGTATCGACGCTTACGTTCGCGCTCAACCCCGCCTGCAGCGGATACGCCGGATCGGCGTCGTCGATCTCGATGCGGATCGGCAACCGCTGCACCACTTTCACCCAGTTGCCGGTTGCGTTCTCCGGTGGCAGCACCGAGAACTGCGAGCCGGTGCCCGGGCTCACGCTGGCAACGCGCCCGTGGAAGCGCCGGCCGGGATACGCGTCGACCTCGACTTCCGCGGGCTGTCCCGGCCGCATGTACGTGAGCTGATCCTCCTTGAAATTCGCGTCGATCCAGACATCGTGCGTCGATACGAGCACGAAAAGCGGCGCGGACGCGTTGACGTAGCTTCCAATCTGGAGCTGCTCGACCTTCGTCACGATGCCATCGCTCGGCGCGGCAATGGTCGTGTACGAAAGATCGAGCTTCGCGCGATCGAGCAGTGCCTGCGCACGTTGGACCGACGGATGCCGATCGGGCGCAATGTCGGGATTGCCGCCGAGGCTTGCGGCGACCGCATCCATCTGCTGGCGCGCGCTCGCGAGTTGCGCGCGTGATTCGTCGCGTGAACGCAGCGCGCGATCGAGCTGGCTCTGCGACGAGATGCCCGACGCGACGAGACGCTTCTGTCGCTCGTACTCGCCTTCCTGATATGCGAGCGTCGCCCGTGCCGCGGCGAGCTCGGATCGACGCTGCCGGTAGCTCGCCTTCATCGATTCGATCGCAAGCCGCGCCGCGGCGAGTTGCGCGGAAGCCTCGTCGACGGCGATGCGAAACGGCGCATCATCGAGGCGAAACAGCAGATCGCCGCGATGGACCGGCTGGTTCTCATGGACGAGCAGCGTCGCGACCCGTCCCGATACGTTGGCGCTGATCGCTACGCGCGCTGTCTGCACATATGCGTCGTCGGTGGTCTCGTAGCGGCCACCACTCAAATACCAATAGCCGACGATCGCAAGCACGACGAGTGGCCCCGCGAGCATCAGCGGAAGCCGCAGCCGGCGACGCCACGGTCGCTTCGCACGTCGCGCATGCGGCCGATGGGCGGCCGACGCTGGCGGCGAATCGTCGTCGGCCGCGCTCGTCATGCACGTCCTTTCGCGCGTCGCGACCGCGCCGGCGAAGCATTCGCTCGCGCGTCATGCGGCACTTCCTCCAGTGCGCGCATGTTCGTATGGATGGTTTCGAGCAGATCGATCAGTCGCTCGCGATGCGCCTGGTCGATGCCGGCGAACGCCTCCGCACGCGTCGCATCGGCGAGTCGCCAGATCTGATCGAGTAGCGGTCGCGCCCGATCCTTGAGGTAGAGGCAGCGCGCGCGCCGATCGGTCGGGTGGCGCCTGCGTTCGAGCCAGCCGTCGCGCTCCATCCGGTCGAGGATGCGCACCATCGTCATCGGCTCGACTTCGGCGAGCTCGGCGAGGCGCGCCTGGCTCACGCCCTCGTTCTTCTCGAGGCGCACGAGCACCTTGCATTGCGCGAGCGTGAGCGGGATCTCGCGCGCGCGACGCTCGAAGCGCTCGACGTAGCGGCGGCTGACGTCCTTCAGCAGAAAGCCGAAATTACGCTCGCGGCGCAGCGCCTTCGAGGGCATCGATAACGCGCAATACGATAACGCGCGTTATCATACCGGACGTTCCCGCTTCATGCGAAACCTACGGCACGCGCGGGTCGGGGAACACGTCACGCATGATGAAGTCCTCGAGGCCGGCGTTGTCCTCGGGCCGCGCCGAAAGCCGCACGTTGCGGCCGAGCCGCTGCGAGGTCCACAGGAAGTCGCCCGATACGTTGTCGCGGATGATCTCGATCATCCTGCGCACGATCGCGATCCGGATGTCCGGGTTCTTGCCGCGCCGCACCTCGATCAACTGCCTCGCCGTGCGCTGGATGTCCTTGTCGAAGCCGAAGAAATAGAACTCGGCGGCGTCGCCCTCGATCTCGCGGATCTCGAAAAGACCGCCGGCATTGCGCGTATTGGCGCCGAACGCGGGTTGTCGCCCAAGGCCGAGATTCTCCGCGACGATCCGATTGCGACGCGCGATGTCGTCCGACGCGCCGTTGTCGCCGGGCGGCGAGGGCGCTTCGCCGCGCGCGATGCGCTTCGCCTCGATGTACGACGCGAGATCGCTCGCCGGCGCCGGCGGCATCGGCGCAGGCTTGGTCTCTGGCGTCGTAGGTGCCGGCGTCGGCGCGAGTCGAGGTGGCGGCAGCATCGGCGCCTGCGGCACGTTGCGCGCGATCATCGGCGGCAAGGGACGAACGCGCGGTGCCGGCTGCGGCTTGGGCTGCGGATGCGGCACCGGCTTCGCGGCCAATACAGGCGGCGGGGATGCCGGCGTCGCCGGCGCGCTTTCGCGCGGACGTGGCGATGCCGTCGCGATGCTCGACGCCTCGCGACGCGGTGCGATCTCGACCGCGAGCGGGGTCAGATCGTTGATGCCTGGCGCCTGCGACATGAGCCGCAAATGCGGGAACAACAGCCACAGCGCTGTCACGTGCAACAGCAGCGACAGGACGATCGCGATCCAGAGGACCGGGATCGTCAGTGTTTCGTTTCGCTGCGCCAAAGCTTCTGCACGCTAACGATTCACGGCGCGCAGCGCATGTTCGGCATAGCGCGCGCCGGCGGCCACGCCGGGCGGAATCGCTCGGTCGATGCGTGCGCAATCGTCGGCCGTCAGATGAACCGCGACGGCACCGGCGTTCTCCTCCAGATAGCGGCGCCGCTTCGTCCCGGGGATCGGCACGAGATGCTCGTCCTGCTCGAGCAGCCACGCGAGCGCAAGTTGCGGCGGCGTGCAGCGATGCTCGGACGCGATCGCGCGGATCTCGTCGACCAGTTGCAGGTTGCGCGTGAAATTTTCGCCTTGAAAACGCGGCGACGTGCGTCGGTAATCCCCGGCTTCCAGCTCATCGATGCGCTCGATTCGTCCCGTGAGGAATCCGCGCCCGAGCGGGCTGTACGCGACGAAGCCGATACCGAGCTCGCGCACGGTTGGCAGAATCTCGTCCTCCGGCTCGCGGCCCCACAGCGAATATTCGCTTTGGAGCGCTGCAATGCGATGCACGGCATGCGCGCGACGAATCGTCTGCGGCGCGGCCTCCGAGAGCCCGAGAAATCGCACTTTGCCTTCGCGGACGAGGTCTGCCATCGCGCCGACCGTATCCTCGATCGGCGTGTTCGGATCGACGCGATGCTGGTAATAGAGGTCGATGACGTCGACGCCAAGTCGCGCGAGGCTTGCGTCGCAGCACTGGCGGACATATTCGGGTCGGCCGTTGACGCCTTTGAACGTGCCGTCGGGATTTCGGACGTTACCGAATTTGGTCGCGATGACGGCCTCGTCGCGATGACCGCGCAGCGCCTGGCCGACAAGCTCCTCGTTGCGCCCGTTGCCGTACATGTCCGCCGTATCGAAGAACGTGATGCCGAGGTCGAGCGCGCAATGAATGGTCGCGATCGATTCGGCGTCGTCCCGGCCGCCGTAGAAGTCCGACATGCCCATGCACCCGAGCCCGATCGCCGACACCTGCAGTCCTTGTCCAAGCGTTCGCTTTTCCATGGTCGATCCCTTGTTGCGCCGCGCGCGTTCGCATTTTGAGCGCATTGCATGCCGCCGCGTTCATCCCGCTTTCCTCGATTCTTAGGAGCTGTCGGCCGCGTGCCGACACCGATTTCAGGCGCCGCGTCGTGGCGCCGCAGCCCGATCCGGGTTGAGATAGTGAGTCGAGCAGCGGCAGGCGCTGCATTTTCATGGAGAGAAACGATGAATCGCGATCAGGTCGAAGGCAAGGTCAAGGACGTGGCAGGCAAGGTGGAGCGCAAGGTGGGCGAGGCGACCGATAACACCAGCGCGCAGATCAAGGGCGGCGCGAAGCAGGTCGAGGGCAAGGTCCAGCAGGCCGCCGGCAATGTCCGGGATGCATCCGACAAGGCCAACGATAGGGCACGAGACCGCTAATCCCTGGCGCTGGCGCGCCTCGCGAAGGCGAGAATCAAGCTGCCGCGAGCGCGCCTAGCGCGGGGGCGCGGAACCTGGCGCGCCGCCTTTGGCCTCACCTTGATATGACCAAGGAGGTTCCCATGAGACGCTTGACAAGGTGCCTGCTCGCATCGCTCGCTGCGGCGGGCCTGCTGGCCGGCTGCGCGACCTACGATTACGGATACGGTTATGCGCAGCCGTACTACGGCTACGACTACGGTCCCTATTCGTACGACTACGGCCCGTACTACTACGGGTACGACTACGGCCCGTATTACTACGGCGCGCCGGCGATCGGATTCGATTTCGGGTACCGGCACTACGACCGCGATTGGCGCAACAACCATTACCGGCATGATTACGACAATCGCCGCTATGGAACCGCGCAGCACTATCGCTACAGCGGAAGCCACAACTACACGGCGCACAATGCGCGGCCGTCGGTGGCGCACGCCAATCGCAGCAGCACGTACGCGCGGAACCGCGCGCCCGCGGCAACGCCGCGCGCCCGGGCTTCGACGAATCAGGCGAGGGTGACTTCGTCGATGCGCGCCGAGCAGCAATAGATGACCCGATCCGCGGGGAAGCGCACGCAATCCCGCGGATCGAGTTCTGAACGGTCTCATATTCTCGCGACGCTTGGTGCGGATCGCGAGGACGCTGTCGCCAACGTCGGCGGCCACCGCGTCCACTTGACCCACCTCGATCGCGTCTACTGGCCCGCCGTCGGCGAGCTTCGGCAGCCTGCGATAACGAAGCGCGACTTTCTCGCGTATCTCGTCGCCGTGTCGGCGGCGATGCTGCCTTATCTGCGCGATCGACCATTGACGCTTTTCCGATGGCCCGAAGGACTCGCCGGCCGGCGCGTGCTGGAAAAGCATTGGAACATCGCGCTTCCATCCTTCGTCGAGCGCGTCGACGTATTCTCGAACGCGAAGGGACACCGCGATCAGTACATCCTGTGCAACAACCTGGCCACGCTCCTGTGGCTCGCGCATATGGGAACGCTCGAATTTCACGGCTGGCATTCGCGCGTGACCAACGGGCCCGATGCGTTTGGCGCGGACACCGACTTCGCGAGTTCCGGGCGCGCGCTCGAAGCTTCGGTGCTCGAGCGGCCCGATTACCTACTGTTCGACATCGACCCGTTCATCTATGCGGGTGACGAGCCGCCGGGCAGGGAGCCGTCGTTCAATCGGGCTGCATTCGCGAAGGCGAAAGCCGTTGCCCTCGCGGTCGAATCGACGCTTTCGGCCATCGGATTGCGCGCACTCGTCAAGACATCGGGCAAGACGGGCCTGCACGTGGTCGTGCCGATCGTGCGCACGCTGCGCTTCGACGCGGTGCGCGAGATGGCGCGCGTCATTGCCGCTCGGCTTGGGCGCGAGAACCCGGGCGACGTGACGCTCGAATGGGACATCGGCAAGCGGCGCGGCAAGGTGTTCGTCGACGCCAACATGAACGTTCGCGGCAAGTCGATGACCGCGCCGTGGTCGCCGCGCGGATTGCCGGGCGCGCCGGTTTCCATGCCGCTCACGTGGCGCCGCTTGAAGGACGCGAACCCGATGGAGTTCCGAATCCCCACGGCCGCGGCGCTCTTGCGCTCGCACGGCGATCCCTGGCGGAATTTCCTCGATGCGGCGCAAAGCGTGGAGGAGGTGCTCGAGGCAGTCAGTAGTTGAAGTAAAACGAGAGAAGTATCACGTAAGCTATTGGGACGCCGATGTTGCGGCACGCCGCTGGCTCCGAATGCGGGCGGAGGGATCAGCGCGTCGGCAACGCCGCTGAGCCGGCGACCGGAACCCTCGCGGTTCAGCTCGACTCCGTCACCTGGGACTGCTCGCCCAAGCCACGACGATGAATTTCGATATCTCGCAAGCCACCGCCGGCCTTCACGCGCTGACCGAGCAATTCATGCAGCGATTGCCGTACGTGGCGATCGCGCTGTTCGTGTTTATCGTGTTCTACGTGGCGGGCATGATCCTGCGGCGCCTTGCCGCGCGGTTCACGTTGCGAACGCGCCGCCATCGCAGCGTCGGCATCGTGCTCGGGCGCCTCGGTCAGGGCATTCTCGTGCTGCTGGGTTTGCTGATCGGGCTCGTCATCGCCGTACCGGGTTTCACGCCGGGGCAACTCGTGAGCGTGCTCGGGCTATCGAGCGTGGCAATCGGCTTTGCCTTTCGCGACATCCTGCAGAATTTCCTTGCCGGTATCCTGCTTCTGCTGTCGGAGCCGTTTCGCATCGGCGACCAGATCAAGTCCGGCGATTTCGAGGGCACGGTATCGAACATCGAAACGCGGGCGACGTTCATCATGACGTACGACGGACGCAGGATCGTCGTTCCGAACTCGACGCTGTTCGTCAATCCCGTGACCGTTAACACGGCCAACGAAAGGCGGCGGCTCGAATACGATCTGACGCTGCCCAAGGAGACCGACATCGCGCGCGTCCGGCGCGTGCTGCTCGGCGCGATCGATTCGCTGCCGCACGTTTTGCGCGACCCGGCGCCCGACGTGCTGCTGATCGGTTTCACGTCGAAGGATCTGACGCTGCGCTTGCGCTGGTGGGTGCAGCCGCCGCTGCACTTCGAGTTGCAGCGCGGTCTCGACACGGTGCTCGCGCGCGTCCGCCAGGCGATGCTCGCGGAGAGCGCCCAAGCGTCGGCGCCGCCGCAGCCGCTCGAGAAGGAGAGCCGATGAGCGTGATCGCATGTAGCATCGTTGCGTGACGCGCTTCGCAGACCTCGTTTCGACCTCCGACCGCGTCGCGCAAACGTCGAGTCGCAACGCAAAGATCGCCGCGCTTGCCGCGACGCTGCGAACCCTCGCGCCGCCCGAGATTCCGATCGCGGTGGCTTATCTGTCGGGCGAGACGCGACAAGGTCGAAGCGGAATCGGCTATGCGATGTTGACCGACGCCTCGCATGCACCCGAAGCGCGCCAGGCGACGCTCGCGATTCTCGACGTGGATGCAGCACTCGAGCAGATCGCATCGGTGTCGGGGGCAGGCTCGAAACGGGCGCGCACCGACGCTTTGTCGGCGCTGCTTTCGCGCGCAACGGCGGCCGAGCGCGATTTTTTGTTTCGGCTTTTGACCGGCGAGCTCCGCCAGGGAGCGCTCGAATCGCTGATGGTCGATGCGGTCGCGGCGGCCGCTGCCTTGCCGGTTGCGCTCGTTCGCGAAGCGGCGATGCTGGCGCATGGCATCGCGAGCGTTGCGCATGCCGCGTTGACCGAAGGCGAGGGCGGCCTGCGGCGCTACGCCTTGTCGCCGATGCAGCCGATCGCCCCGATGCTCGCGCAGCCAGCGAGCGAGATCCGTGAAGCGCTCGATGCGTTTGGCACGGCGGCGTTCGAGTGGAAAGTCGACGGCGCGCGCGTGCAGGTTCACAAATCGCAAGGCGAGGTGCGCATTTTCACGCGCAATCGCAACGACGTGACCGCGTCGGCGCCGGAAATCGCCGAGGCGGTGAGCGCGCTGCCGGCGCAGACGCTGATTCTCGACGGCGAAGCGATTGCGCTCACGGCGAGCGGTGCGCCGCAACCGTTCCAGGACACGATGCGCCGCTTCGGACGGATCACCGACGTCGATGAGATGCGCAGGTCGTTGCCGCTGTCGGTCTTCTTTTTCGACTGCCTTCGACTCGACGACGATTCGTTGGCCGGGCGTCCCGCGTCCGAGCGTTTCGATGCGCTATCGCGTGCGCTACCGCAGCAGCTATTGATGCCGCGCATTATCACCGCCAACGCGAGCGACGCGGAGGCGTTCTACGACGATGCGCTCGCGCGCGGCCACGAAGGCGTGATGGCGAAATCGCTTTCGGCGCCGTACGAGGCGGGCCGGCGTGCACCGTCATGGCTCAAGATCAAGCGCCTGCATACGCTCGATCTCGTCGTGCTCGCCGCCGAATGGGGACACGGGCGGCGCCGCGGTTTCCTGTCGAACCTCCATCTCGGCGCACGCGATGGCGCGAGCGGGGGCTTCGTGATGCTCGGCAAGACGTTCAAGGGCATGACCGACGAGATCCTCGCGTGGCAGACGCAGGCGCTGCTCGCGCGGGAGGCGCATCACGATCGCTTTGCGGTGTACGTGCGTCCCGAGCTCGTGGTCGAGGTCGCGTTCAACGATTTGCAGGCAAGCCCGCGCTATCCCGGCGGCCTGGCGTTGCGCTTCGCGCGGATCAAGCGGTATCGCGAGGACAAGGAGGCACTCGATGCCGATACGATGGACACGGTGCGGGCGATTTACGAGGGGCAACTCGCGCGAAACCATAAGTAGGGTCGGAGACCGTCTCTGACCCTACTTATGGTTGCTCAATCCCACCTCGCATCCCGCACCTGCACCACACCGCCTTCCACCCGCACCGGAAACGTCGGCACGTCCTCGTACGCGGGTGGCGACAACACTTCGCCTGTCCTGATCGAAAAGCGCGCGCCGTGACGCGGGCAGACGATCACTTCGCCATCGATGCTGCCGCCGGTCAGAATGCCGCCGTCGTGCGTGCAGACGTTCTCGATCGCGTAATAGCGCCCCTCGAGATTGAACACCGCGATGGCGGTCCCATCGACATCGACGTCGTGCCATGTTCCCGGCGCGAACGAGGCTTCGCTTGCGACGTCGACCCAATCGGACATGCCGGTGGATGACTCGCTACAGAAGCCCGAGCGAAAGCTTCGTATCCTCGGAGAGCCGATCCATCGTCCACGGCGGCTCCCATACGAGCTCGACACGCACTTCGGTGACCCCCGGGACTTCGTAGAGCCGCTGCTCGACGGTCGTCGGAAAGCTCGCGGCCACCGGACAGCCAGGCGTGGTCAGCGTCATCCGAACGTCGACCTTGCCGTTCTCATCGATGTCGAGACCATAAACGAGCCCGAGATCGTAGATGTTCACCGGAATCTCGGGATCGTAGATCGTGCGCATCGCGGCGACGACGTTCGCCTCGATTTGCCCGCGATCCCCCGGCGTCGCGGGCGCCGAATCGGTGGTCGGCTGGTCGTTCATTCCGTTGTCACCGGTTCGCCGCGACGTTTGAGCGCCGCGTTGAGCGTATGCCACGCGAGCGTCGCGCATTTGACGCGTGCCGGGAATTCGCGGACGCCGGCGAGTACTTCGAGCTTGCCGAGATCGGTTGCGGCGCTCGACGGCGCGTCGGTGACCATCGCGTGGAAGCCGCGAAACAGCGCCTCGACGTCCTCGATCCGGCGACCCTTGAGCGCTTCGGTCATCAGCGATGCCGACGCGGTCGCGATCGCACAGCCTGCGCCTTCGAACGACACGTCCCTGACGATGCGATCCTCGACGCGCAGGTAGATCGTCACGCGATCGCCGCACAACGGATTGTGTCCCTCGGCGCGGTGACTTGCGTCGGTGAGCGCGCCCTTGTTCCGCGGGCGCCGATAGTGGTCGAAGATGACCTCCTGGTAGAGATCGCGCAGGTCGCCGCTCATCGTCCGAAGATCCTTTGCGCGCGCTCGATGCCCGTGGCGAGCGCATCGATCTCTTCGCGCGTGTTGTAGAGCGCGAACGACGCGCGTGCGGTTCCGCTGATGCCGAAACGCTCCATCACCGGCATCGCGCAGTGATGGCCGGCACGGATCGCGATGCCTTCGTGATCGAGGATCGTGCCGATGTCGTGCGCGTGGATGCCTTCCAGTGTGAACGAGATGATCGCCGCCTTCTCGCGCGCCGTGCCGACAATGCACAAGCCTGGAACCTCCGACACGCGCTCGGTCGCGTAGCGCAGGAGCTCGCGCTCGTGATGGTCGATCGCGGCGATGCCGACGCGTCGCACGTATTCGATCGCCTCACCCATGCCGATCGCGCCGGCGATGTTCGGCGTGCCGGCCTCGAACTTGTACGGGATGTCGTTGTACTCGGTCTTCGCGAACGTGACCGAGCGAATCATGTCGCCGCCGCCCTGATAGGGCGGCATCGCGTCGAGCAGCGACGCCTTGCCGTAGAGCGCGCCGGTGCCGGTGGGACCGAGAATCTTATGACCGGAGAACGCGTAGAAATCGCAATCGATCTCGCGCACATCGGCGCCGATGTGCGCGATCGCCTGCGCGCCGTCGACCAGGACCGGCACGTTCGCCGCGTGTGCGAGCGCGACGATGCGCGCGATCGGCGTGATCGTGCCGAGCGCGTTCGACACGTGCGTCATCGCTACGAGCTTCGTGCGCGGCCCGAGCATCCGCTGGTACGCGTCGAAGTCGAGCGTGCCGGTTTCGTCGATCGGGACGACCGCGAGCTTCGCACCGGTCGCCTCACAGACGAGCTGCCACGGCACGATGTTCGAGTGATGCTCCATCGCGCTGATCAGGATCTCGTCGCCTTCGCGCAGCCTCGGCCGCGCGAAGCTTTGCGCGACGAGATTGATGCCATCGGTGGTGCCGCGCGTGAATACGATTTCGTTCGGCGAGCTTGCGCCGATGAAGCGCGCGATGCTCGCGCGCGCGGCTTCGTACGCATCCGTCGCACGTTGCGAGAGCGCGTGAACGCCGCGGTGGACGTTCGCGTTGTCGTGCTCGTAGTACGCGGTTTCGGCGTCTATCACGACCTGCGGCTTTTGCGTCGTCGCCGCGTTGTCGAGATAAACGAGCGGCTTGCCGTTGACGCGTTCGCCGAGAATCGGAAAGTCGGCGCGTATGCGATCGACATCGAACCGCGCTTCGCCCGGAACGAGCAACGCTTCGCGTTCGATCTTCATGCGGCCTCCCGGATCCGGTCGCCCTCGGGCAACCGTGCGAGAAGGACGCGTTCCAGCGCGCTCCGCAGGGGTACGACACGAATTCGGTCGACGATCTCGCGCGCGAACGCGTAGATCAGCAGTGCGCGGGCGAGCGCCTCGGGCAAGCCCCGCGAGCGCAGGTAGAAGAGGGCGTCGAGATCAAGCTGGCCAACGGTGGCGCCGTGCGAGCATTTGACGTCGTCGGCGTCGATCGTGAGCTCGGGTTTCGCATCGACCTCGGCGGTTTTCGACAGGAGCAGGTTGCGGCTCACGAGGTGCGCATCGGATTTCTGGGCGCCCGGATGCACGATCACCTTGCCGTTGAACACGCCGCGCGCGCCGCCGTCGAGAATACCCTTGTAGTACTCGCGGCTCGTGCCGCGCGGCTTCGCATGGTCGATGCGCGTATGGTGGTCGACGTGCTGGCGGCCGCCGGCAACGAACAGACCGTCGAGCACCGCCTCGCAGCCTTCGCCGTCGAACGACGTCGTGATGTCGTTGCGCGAGAGCGCCGCACCTTGCGCGATCGAATGCGACTCGAAGCGGCTGTCGTGCGCC